>NZ_JPRS01000166.1 GCF_000738085.1 Cryobacterium sp. MLB-32 | reverse complement strand
AGCGATCGAGCTGGTCGGGCGCTTCGCGCCACCGTGGGAGGGGGAAATGCGCCGCGGTTTCCCCATTCCGCTGGTCGAGGAACGCCGTCTACGGCGCCGGTTGTCGAGCCTGTCGAGACACGAGACACGAGACACGAGACCCGGTGAGCCGAGTTTGCGAGTCAGGTTGCGCGGTCTCGAGACGCTCGTTCCTCGCTCCTCGACCAACGAGATGGGGAGAGGTGCCCTATCTCCTGAGGAGACCCGATGAGGCAGTCCTCCCGCATGGTCGGGGAGACTGAGGGTATGACGATACAGATCAAACGCGCCTACGAGCCGGCGAGCGACAGTGACGGATGCCGCGTGCTGGTCGATCGCCTCTGGCCGCGCGGCGTATCGAAGGAGCGCGCACACCTTGACTCCTGGCTCAAAGAGGTGGCCCCCTCGCCCGAGCTGCGCACCTGGTGGCGCCACGATCCGGAGCGCATGGAAGAGTTCGCGCTGCGGTACCGGGCCGAGCTGGACGGGGATCCGCTCACCGTCACGGCGGTCGCCGCGCTGCGCGCGCTGGTCGCCCGGGGCCCGGCAACGCTCGTGTACGGGGCGAAAGACCCGCACGTCAACCATGCGCGCCTCCTCGCCGAGTACCTGGCTGAGTCCCCCGCGTAGTCGGCGCAGGGTGGGGAGGTTGGCGCAGGGGGGAACGTGCGCCGACTTGCCGGAGGTGTGCTGCGGGTGCCGGAACGTGCGCCGACGCTACCGCGGACAGCGGGTGCGCTGTGCGGTGCTGTCAGGCAGGCTCAGCTCGGGTACGGTGCGCCCGGCCGTGCGTAGAAGAACCAGGCGAGCCCGGTGCAGAGCACACAGAACACCGCGCAGCCGATGAAGAATGACGTCGGGCTCATTGCGGTGAGCGACAATCCCACGATGAGTGGCCCGAAGGCAGCGATCGCCGCGGTCCAGCCGATGGCGCCGCCGGCCTGGCGCTTGGGAAAGATCATGGGCATCTGCTTGAACGTGCCGGCATTGGCCAGCCCGGAGAAGAAGAAGATCGCGATCATGCCGCCGAGGAAACCGGAAAACTCGCCCACGTGCGTGGGGGTGAGGAAGAAGGCGGTGAATATCGTTCCCACGGCCATGCCTGCGCCGCCAAGGAAGGTGAAGATCGCCCCGCCGAAGCGGTCACACAGCGGCCCGCTGGCCGCGCGTACGAGCGCGCCGACCACCGGGCCGATGAACGCGAAGGCGAGCGGGTCTGGCGCGTTCTCGAAGTCACCGTAGACGTTCAGGATGATGAGGCCCATCTGGGCCGCGAGCCCGCTGTAGGCGCCGAAGCTCATCAGGTAGAGCGCGGTCATGATCCAGGTGTGCTTGATCCTGAAGATATCCATCTGCTGGCGGAAGTTCGCCGTGATCGGCACCCTGCGCAGGAACTTGAGCGAAAGAACGACGGCCAGCAGCACCCACGGGATGAGCACGAGTCCGCCGTTGTGCAGCCAGACGAACTGGCCGTTCGCCTCGCTCTGCGGGGTGAGGGCGGCGGTTCCGAGCAGGCCGAAGCCGACGACCCACGGCGTGAGCAGCTGGATCAGTCCGATGCCGAAGTTGCCGATGCCGGCCTGCAGCCCGAGCGCGGTACCGGCGAGGCGCTTCGGGAAGAAGTAACTCGTGGACGCCATCAAACCGGAGAACGCGCCGCCGCCGATACCCGCGGAAAAGGAGAGGGCGAGGAGTACCCAGTACGGCGTCGATGTGTCGCGGGCCGCCAGCGTCCAGCCGATCATCGGCAGCAGCAGCAGCGCCGAGGACAGCGCGACCAATACTCGGGAACCGAGAATGGGCGGCAGGAACATGAAGACGAGCCGGAGCAGGCCGCCGGCGAGACCGGGGAGCGCCACCAGCCAGTACAGCTGCTCCGTCGACAGGTCGAAGCCGATGCCGTTGAGCCGCGGGGCGATGGCGCTAACCAGATACCACGCGGCGAAGGTGAGCGTGAGGCTGTAGGTCGTGATCCACAGCGTGCGCCAGGCGAGTCGGGAATCCCACGTTTCATCGTGTTCCGGATCCCAGTTGGACAGATCCGACTTGAGGACGTTGGGAACGACGGGGTCTGAGACGGTGGACATATGATTCCTCGGGGGTGCGGGCCACGGTGGCCCGCTTGCTTGCCATCCTGATCGCGTCGGCTCCCGCGCTCAACACGCAAACACCGTGAAAAATGATTCGGCCTGCCGGGTGCCGGGTGCCGGGTGCCGGGTGGCGGATTGAGGAAGAACGCAGAAATCGGAATACTGCGCAGCCGTCAGGTCTTGCACCCAGAGCCGTCCCTGCACTCGGACAGGGCAGGTGAGCTGCACTGCGTCAGCCCGCGAGAAGAACAATGTGCCAGAAAGCGTCCCTCACGTGACTTCAGCAACCCCCGTCCGCACCTCCCGCACCCGCCTGCCCCGATGGGCCACGTCTTTCGGCGTGCAGATCATCGCCGCGCTGATCATCGGCCTGGGTCTCGGTCTGGTCGCCAAATACACCGGCAGCACCGAGGCGAGCCCCAACGGTCTGGGCGCCACGTTGAAGATCATCGGCTCGAGCTACGTGTCCCTGCTGCAGGCGGCCGTCGTTCCCCTGATTTTCACGGCCGTCGTCAGCTCCATCGCCAACCTCCGGCAGGTGTCCAACGCGGCGAAACTGGCCTGGAACACCCTGCTGTGGTTCGCCATTACGGCACTGATCGCCGTGACCATCGGCATCGGCCTGGGCGTTCTGGTGCGGCCGGGTGCCGGCACCGGACTGGCAGCGGATGCCGAATACGCCGGCCGGACCGGTGACTGGTGGGCGTTCCTCACCGGGCTGTTCCCCAAGAACTTCGTGGGACTCGGCGCCAGCACCACCGTGGTCGACGGAGCCGCGACCACCAACATCAGCTTCAACGTGCTGCAGATCCTGGTGATCGCCATCGCGGTGGGAATCGCCGCGTTGAAGGTGGGCAAGCCCGCCGAACCCTTCCTGAACCTGAACGCCTCGGCGCTGGCCGTCATCCAGAAGGTGCTGTGGTGGATCATCCGCGTTGCCCCGCTGGGCACGATCGGCCTGATCGGCAATGCCGTGGCCGTCTACGGCTGGGACACCATGGGGTCGCTGGGCAAGTTCGCGATCACCATCTACATCGGCCTGATCCTGGTTCTGTTCGTGGTCTATCCCGTGCTGATCAAATCCCACGGACTGTCTGTGAAGCAGTACTTCTCGGGTGTGTGGCCGGCCGTGCAGCTGGGCTTCGTGTCGCGCTCCTCCATTGGCACCCTGCCGCTCACGCAGCGGGTCACCGAGCGAAGCCTCGGGGTGCCCCGCGAGTACGCCTCCTTCGCCGTGCCGCTGGGCGCCACCACCAAGATGGACGGCTGCGCGGCCATTTACCCCGCGGTCGCCGCAATTTTCGTGGCCCAGTTCTTCGGTATCCAGCTGGACCTCACCCAGTACCTGCTGATCGTTCTGGTGTCGGTTCTGGGGTCCGCGGCCACGGCCGGCACCACGGGCGCCGTGGTGATGCTCACGCTGACCCTGTCCACACTGGGACTGCCGTTGGCCGGAGTCGGTCTCTTGTTGGCGATCGACCCGATCATCGATATGGGCCGCACCGCCGTCAATGTGGCGGGCCAGGCCCTCGTGCCCACCATCGTGGCCAAGCGCCAGGGCATTCTGGACGAGACACTGTACAACGCACCGCGCACCGCGCAGCCGTTCTCTGACGATGTCGAAGAATCGGCCCCGCGTGAGCTGGTCGATGGCGACGTCTCGGCGCCAACGACCCGCTGAGCCGGTGCGACGGACGAAAGATGACCGGGCACCGGACGGGCGTGGAAGGGGCCGGGGTACTGTGGAACGGTGAAAACACAGCTTAAACTCGGCGCCGACGTGCACGCCGTCGTGATTACCGTCTCCGATCGGTGTTCCCGTGGGGAGCGGCCCGATCTCTCCGGCCCCGCAGCGGTGGAGGCCCTCGCCGCCGCGGGTATTCCCTGCGGCGCGGCGCGGATCGTGCCCGACGGCGCGGAGAGCGTCGCGGGTGCGATCTCCGCGGCCCTGGCCGACGGGGCCCGCCTCGTGATCACCAGCGGCGGCACCGGGGTGAGCGCCCGCGACCGCACGCCCGAAGGCACCCGCCCGCTGCTGCGGGTTGAGCTTCCCGGCATCGCGGAGCGCCTGCGCGCGCAGAACGCCGCGACCATCCCCACCGCCGTGCTGTCCCGCGGCTTGGCCGGCGTGGCCGACTCCGCCGGAAACACCGGTGCCCTCGTCGTGAACCTGCCGGGCTCCACCGGGGGCGTGCGCGACGGCATCGGCCTGGTGGCTCCCCTCGTGAGGCACGTGCTGGACCAGCTCGACGGGGGAGACCACTGATGCCCGCGAGAGGCGGCACGCCCGGCTTCGCCCGGGTGACGGATGCCCTGCTCGACGTGAACGAGCACGTGGCGGCCGTCTCGACGAGCGCCGACGGCGCGGTGGTCACCTTCATCGGCCAGGTGCGGGATCACGACCCCGATGCCACCGGCGCGGTGACCGGCCTCGATTACAGCGCGCACCCCGACGCGGGGCGCATCATCGGCGAGATCGCCGACCGGGTACGGGCGCAGCATCCTCTGGTCACGCTCTGCGTCAGCCACCGCATCGGCCACCTCGATGTGGGCGACCTCGCCCTCGTGGCCGCGGTCGCGAGCGCGCACCGCGCCGTGGCCTTCGCCGCCTGCGAGGCGCTCGTCGAGACCGTCAAGGCCGAGGTGCCGATCTGGAAGAAGCAGTACGAGGCCGACGGCGCGCACACCTGGGTGGGTCTGACCTAGGTTCGGACCGGGCTCCCGCCGCTGGCCATCCCGGTGCCGATCCGGGTAGGCCTTTCGGGCGGGCGTGCAGCCGCTGACGCGCTCAGCCGCGCGTCGCGGGTAGCAGGGGGGCGCGCCCGACCGGCCGGGCGAGCCCCAGGTGTGAGCGCAGGGTGCGCCCGGCGTACTGGCGGCGAAAGACGCCCCGCTGCTGCAAGACCGGAACAACGTGGTCGACGAAGTCGTCAACGCCGGTAGGGAGGGTCGGCGGCATGAGGTTGAAGCCGTCGGCACCGCGCTCATCAACCCAGCGAATCATCTCGTCGGCGATCTGCTCCGGTGTGCCCACCATGGTGGCGTGGCCGCCTCCCGCAGCCAGCCGCCCGAGCAGCTGGCGCACGCTGAGCCGGCCTCCTGCGTGCCCCGCCACGGTCGAACAGATCTGCAGGATGGTGGCGTAGCGCCCCTGTGGACCGGTGAACTCGCCGAGGGGAACGAGCGACGGCATCGGATCGTCGAGCTCCCAGGCGGAGCAGTCCTGGCCGATGAACTGGGCGAGCTGGCGCAGCGAGTCCGCGGCAGGCAGCAGTTCGTCGAGCTCGCGCTGCTTCGCCAGGGCCTCGGCCTCGGTGGAACCCACATACGTGACGAGCCCGGGCAGGATGGGCACGGCATCCGCCTGCCGCCCGGTCTGCAGAATGCGGTGCTTCAGGTCGCGGTAGTACTCCTGGGCGCTCGGCAGGTCCGCGGCCACGGCGTAGACGGCCTCGGCGCGGCGGGCCGCGAGCGCCCGTCCGGGATCCGACGCGCCGGCCTGGAACAGCACGGGGTTGCCCTGTGGTGGGCGTGGCACGGTGAGCGGACCGTCCACCCGGAAGAACTCGCCCACATGGTCGATCGAGCGCACGCCGGCCGGGTCGGCGAAGCGCCCGGCACGGTCGTAGTGCAGGGCCTCGTCGGCCCAGGAATCCCAGAGTGCCAGGACCACCTGCACGAACTCGTCGGCGCGGTCGTAGCGCTCGGCGTGGGTGGGCATCCGCTCTAGGCCGTGGTTGCGGGCCTCTGCGTCCCACATGGAGGTGACGACGTTCCAGCCCACCCGACCGTCCGAGATGTGGTCGAGTGAGGCGAGCAGACGCGCGGCGTGGAAGGGCGTGTAAAACGTGCTCGAGACCGTGGTGACGAGGCCGATGTGGGTGGTGGCGCGGCTCATCGCGGCGAGGGCCGTGATCGGCTCAAGGAAGCCGCCGGGCCCGTCGGCGACCGGGCCGATCGCCTGCCCGTCGGCGAAGAACACCGCGTCGAAAAGGCCGCGTTCGGCGGTCTGTGCGAGGCCTTCGAAGTAGGCGATCGACCCGAGCTGTTCCACCGAGGAGAGCGGATGCCGCCATGCGGCCGCGTGATGACCGCAGCCATTGATGTAGAGGTTGAGGTGCAGCGGGCGGGTCATCCCTTCACCAGGCCGCCGTCGACGATCAGGTTTTGGCCGGTGACCGCGCGGCTCCACGGCGAGGCGAAGAACAGTGCCGCGTCGGCGAACTCGGCGGGCGTGGTCACGCGGCGCAGCGGGGTACCGGCCGCGATGACGTCGAAGACGGCCTCGGGGGTCGCGGCACTGGCATCCGTGGTGCGCAGCAGGCCTCCGCTGATCATGTTCACGGTGATGCCGTCGGGGCCGAGGTCGTGGCTGAGGGTGCGGGTGAGGGAGAGCAGGGCCGCCTTCGCCGCGGTGTAGTCGTGGTACGGCACGACGGGGTTCTGGAACAGGTTCGTGCCCACGTTGATGATGCGGCCGAAGCCGGCGGCGCGCATGCCCGGCAGGGCGGACTGCACCGTGTTGAGGGCGGCGCGCACGGTGCCCTCGAACTGGGTGCTGAGGTGTTCCCAGCGCAGGTCGTCGGCGTTTGGTCGCGCGTCGCCGTTGAAGGAGAAGTCGGCGAGGGCGTTGTTCACGACTGTCGTGACGGGGGCGCCGAAGTGGGAAGCGGCCTGATCGAACAGTGCGGCCACCTGACCGGGGTCGCGCACATCGGCGCGCACGGCGATGGCACGGTGACCCGCATGGGCGGCCACCTCGGTCGCCGCGTCTGCGCTGCCGAGGTAGTTGATCACGACGCGGGCGCCCTCGCCGAGGAACGCCGTCACGAGGTGGGAGCCAAGCCCGCGGGCGCCTCCGGTCACGAGCACGATCTGCTCGCGAATCGGGGGAGAGGACGGGGCCTCCGTCGCCGGTGCCGTGTCGAATTCTGTCGTTGTCGTCATCGATGTGCCTTTCAACCGGTGGCGAAGGCAGACCCGTGCGTTCGATGATTACCGACCGCGGACATCCCTTCGCCAGTGCTAACTGGATCAGGTTCGACGGGTGTTATCTCAGCACCGATCGGTCTCGCCGACGGGGCACCCCGTGTCACTGCTACCGACCATAGTGCATGTGCCGGCCCGGAGCGTGAGCGGATGCCGAGGCGTGCGTGTGCGGGGGCTTGGAGCCTCAGCCGCCGGCGAAGGGGGGCAACACGTCGACCGAATCGGTGGCGGAGAGGGGCACCGCGTCATCCGCTGCCCGGGCGCCGTTGACGAGGAGTGAGCACAGGCCGAGCACGCGCGCGAATTCGGGGCCGTACAGCCGCACCAGTTCGGTGCGGAGTGCGCCGATGCTGCCCACGTCAACCGCCGCGCCGTCGGTGGCGGCGGCCTCCGCCGCGCCGGCGAAGAATCGCACGGTCGCCATCAGTGCTTCTCCCCGGTCCAGCTCAGGGCCAGCTCGGTGGCGTCGCTGCACGCCTTCTCCACGTCGGCGCGAGTGCCCCCGTTCTGCGCGGCGGCGAGGCCCACGAGGAAGGTGCTCAGTGGGGCGGCCGGACGGGCCACGTTGTGGGCCACGTCGCGGGCCACGTCGAGTAAGGCCGAGACGGGAACCTGGGCGGGTTCGAGTCCGAGCCGTTCGGCCAGGGCGAGGAGCCACTCGTCAAGCGCTTCCGGCGGCAGGGGTGCTGGGGTGCTCATCTGGTGCTCCTCGGACTCTCGGGTGCACGGTTCAACCGTTCCGTGCTCTCTAAAACATCCTGCCACGTGTCCACGTCGTGCGCGGCGTCGGCCTCGTCTCGGAGGCTGCGCAGGGTGAGGTCGCCGAGGAGCTGCCGCATGCTGGCACCGTGGATGCGCGGGCCGAGGCGCGTCACGGCGGCGCGCAAGGCGGCGGGCCGGTAGGCGCCGGCAAGCCACTGGGCGTGGCCCTGGGCGTCCTCCAGATATATGCCGTCAACGGTATACGGGAGGTCGGGCAGGCTCGCGACGAGGCTGCGCGCGGCATCCGCTGCCCAGGGCAGATCGCAGGCCAGAACGAGCAGCCAATCGGCCGGATCGTTGGCCAGGGCCGTGAGCCCGGCGGCGATGCCGGCGACGGGACCGCCGAAGGGGGGATCTTCGAGGGCCCAGAGGGTGTGCCGGCTGCCCGCGGCGGCGCGCGCCGAGTTCGGGCCCACCACCACGACGCGTTGAGCGAGGTCTTGGGCGTCGAGAACGCGGGAGAGCAGCGTGCGCCCCGCCACCTCAACGGCCGGTTTGACGGCTCCGTCGAGGCGGCTTCCGCGCCCTCCGGCGAGCACGATGAGGTCGACTGTCGGTGCGGCAGTCACGGCTGACCCCTGCGTGGCGGGGTGCACTGCGGGCGGGAAATGCCGCGGTGCGGCGGGACGGTGAGCATCCGTTAGTCGGTGGCCCGGCGCCAGTCGCCGGACTTGCCGCCGGTCTTGGCGAGCAGGCGCACATTCTCGATCGTGACGGACTTGTCGATGCCCTTGACCATGTCGACGACGGCGAGGGCCGCGACGGAGACGGCAGTGAGCGCCTCCATCTCGACTCCGGTGCGGTCTGCCGTGCGCACGGTGGCCGTGACGCTGACGCCGTTGTCGCCCACGATGACATCGACGACGGCGCCGTGCACGCCGATCACGTGGGCGAGAGGCAGCAGGTCTGCGGTCTTCTTGGCGCCCTGAATGCCGGCGATGCGCGCCACGGCGAGCACGTCGCCCTTCGGGGTGGTCCCGTCGCGCAGGGCGGCGATGACCGTGGGGCCGCAGCGCACGAAGCCGGCCGCCGTGGCGCTGCGCACCGTCGGCGTCTTCTCGGTGACGTCGACCATGCGGGCCTGACCGGCGGAATCGAGGTGGGTGAAGGGCTGGGAGGCCGCAGAAGCGGTGATGTCGGCGGCAGTGTTCATGATGTCAGCATGACAGTCACGAGGTCGCCCCCGTTAATCTGAGTCGTGTCTTCTGCCACGATGGCGAGTCCGTTCGAGTGGCCGAGCCCGGCCACCAGATGGGATCCGGAGCCGCCGGCCGTGGCACGCCGAACAACCGTTCGGTCGCCGTCCCGGGTGACGATCACGGGCATGTACTGCGCTCGCCCGGACGGGGAACGCCAGCCGTCGGTGACCGTTGCGACAACGGTCGGCCGGTGTACGTCGGTGTGGCCCTGCATCCGCCGCAGCCCTGGGCGCACGAAGACCTCGAATGATACGTAGGCGCTCACCGGGTTACCCGGCAGCGCGAAGATGACCGGGCCGAGGTGAGCAGGCGGGTGCACTGGGTCGTCGTCGTCGCGGTCGTCGCTGCGCTCGTCGCCATCGGCGTGAACGGTTCCGGCGAAGAGCTCGGTGATGTGCGCGACGGGCGCGGTATCCGTGACAGGGGCCTCGGCGGTCTCGTCGAGCAGTGGCGGCAACCGCGGGAATTCGTCGTCGATGGGGTCATTGTCCACCTCCGGGCTCGGCCAGCGACCGAAGCCCTGGGGCTTCCCCGGCTGCATCTTCACGGGGCCGAAGCGCACGGTACCGAGCGGGGCGAGAACGGCCTTCACCACATCGTAGGCCCCCACGCTCACGCCACCAGAGAGCACAATGGCGTCGACCGTCTCCGCGAGTGAGGTGAGGAGTTCGCGCAGCGTGCGTTCGTCGTCGGGCACGGCGCCCACTCGGATGGGGATACACCCGGCGTCGGCCACGGCCGCCGAGAGCAGGTACGAATTGGAGTCGGGGATCTGTCCGCGCCGGGTGGGATCGCCCGGGGTCACCAGCTCGCTGCCGGTGGAAATCACGGCTACCCGGGGCACGGGATGCGCGAGCACCATCGCGGTGCCGGCGCTCGCGGCTGCGGCCACGCGGGTGGGCCACAGCACGGATCCTGCACTGAGCACCGTGTCGCCCGCATGGGCATCCTCGGCGGCGCGACGGATGTGAGCGTGCAGGTCCGGAGCCCGGGTCACGGTGACCCATTCAATGCCCTGATCGGTGTCTTCGATCGGTACGATGGCGTCGGCGCCATCAGGCAGGGGAGCGCCCGTCATGATGCGGGCGGTCTGGCCGGCGTCGATCCAGGGGTTTTCGGCGGTACCGGCGGCGAGGTCGGCAATCACAGGGAGCACGATCGGGTTCGTCGCGCTCGCGAGCAGCAGGTCCTCACGGCGCACGGCGTATCCGTCCATGGCGGAATTGTCGAAAGGAGGGGTATCGGTCGCGCTCACCACATCCTCGGCGAGCACAAGCCCGAGGGCGGCGTCGAGGGAAACCAGTGCGGGAGCGAGCGCCTGGCAGCCCTCGAGCACGGCCTCGAGCTGCTCGGCGACGCTGCGGGCGGATACCGGCGGCGCGCAGGCGTCCCGGGATGTGCCGTGGTCGTGGTCGATTCGGCCGGTCTGCTCGGCAGCGCCCGGGGCATCCGTCAGCGGGCTCTGCCCGGTCAGGTTCTCAGCCATCGGTCAGCGCGCGTTCGTGGTGGAGGAGGCGGTCGGCAGGCTCGACCACCGGTCACCGAGCCCAGGTACCTCACCGGCGGCGACGGCGGCTTCCCAGGCGACGATGCCGCCGGAAAGCACAGACACATCCGTGAATCCCGCCGCGAGCAGCGCGGCCGCGGCTCGGTTTGCTCGGGTGCCAGCGTGGCAGTGCACCACGAGGGGCAGGTCGCGCGGAAGTGTTGCCCGGCCCTCCTCGGTCAGCAACGCGCCGAGCGGCAGGAGGCGGGCATCCGGAATCGAGATCTCGGCGTGTTCGCTCGGCTCGCGAACGTCCACGACGAGGAAGTCGGACTGGCCGGCGGCGCGGGCGGCCATGCGGGTGACGAGGTCGCGCGTGCTCACCTCGGGCACTGTCCTCGCCGTTTCCTGGGCCGCCGCCGTCTGGGCCGCCGCCGTCTCGGCGGGCGTCGGCGCCGCGGGAATGCCGGTACCCACGAGCGGAACCTCACTGAAACGTCCCGAGAGGGCGTCGATCACCAGCACCCGACCGATCAGCGGCGTTCCGATGCCGGTCACGAGTTTGATCGTTTCGGTGGCCATCAGGGATCCGACCTGGCCGCACAGTGCGCCGAGCACGCCGGCGTCGGCGCAGTTCGGCACTTCGCCCTCGGCGGGCGGCGTGGGAAACAGGTCGCGCAGGTGCACGCCTGTCACGCCGCTGCCGGCGGGAGGTGTAGCCCAGAACACGGTGAGCTGGGCATCAAAACGCAGAACGGATGCCCACACGAGGGGGATCCCGAGCGCCGCGCACGTGTCGTTCACGAGGAATCGGGTGGGGAAGTTGTCGGTGCCGTCGATGACCACGTCGTAGCCGCCGAGCACGGCCGCGGCGTTCGCGGCGACCAGGCGTTCGCTGTGTTGGATGATCGTCGCCTCGGGGGCGATGCGCGCGATCGCCTCGGCGGCGCTGGCCACCTTCGGGCGGCCGACATCCGTGACGCCGTGCACGATCTGGCGCTGCAGATTGCTGGGTTCCACGTCGTCGTCGTCGACGATTCCGATGGTGCCCACACCGGCTGCCGCGAGGTACAACAGGGCGGGCGAGCCGAGCCCGCCGGCGCCGAGCACAAGGATGCGGGCGTTGGCCAGCCGACGCTGTCCGAGCTCGTTGAGCTGGGGCAGGCGGCGCTGCCGCGCGGTGCGAACGGATTCGGCCGCGCTGAGCTGGTCAACGGGCTCGACGAGAGGAGGAATAGCCATGGCCTTAACGCTAGGCGTTTCCGGGCGATCGTGCGACCCGAACCGCCCCGCCCAGGGTACGTCTTCCTCTGGCATAACTCCTGCAGATTCCGGGTCGGCCATAATTCGGCCCCGGAATCACGCGGCCGCCCAGCTGTGCGGTGCCGATTTGCAGGAGTTATGCGCCGGGAAGACGCTCTGTGGTGGCGCACTGGCCACACGTCGAGGGCGGTGGAGGTGACAACGCTAGCTTGAGGCGCAGGTGCGGTGATATTCTGCAATGCATGACGCATTATCGGATCAGTGAGGCCGCCGAGCTGCTGGGGGTGAGCGATGACACCGTGCGACGGTGGGTCGACACCGGGCGAATGGATGCCGCGGCAGACTCCGCAGGACGTCTGGCCATCGACGGCGCCCAACTCGCCGCCTTCGCCGCGGCGCAGGCCAGTGCCCCCACGGACCCGTCGACGGTCGGCCGGAGTGCCCGCAATCGCTTCGTCGGCATCGTCACGGGCATCACCATGGACACCGTCATGGCCCAGGTCGAGCTGCAGTGCGGCCCGCACCGCGTGGTTTCGCTCATGTCGAGCGAGGCCGTGCGCGAACTCGGCCTCGAGATCGGGTCGCTCAGCGTCGCTGTGATCAAAGCCACCAACGTGATCGTCGAGACACCGGGCCGTGCAGCATGACCGGGCGGCGTGCACTGGCGGCCGTGGCGGCCGTCGGCCTGCTCCTCGGGCTCACGGCGTGCGCGCCCGCGGCACCGGACCAGGGCGAGCAGATCACGGTGTTCGCCGCCGCGTCCCTCACGGCCTCGTTCACCGAGATTGCGGCGGCCTACGAGGCCGAGCACCCCGGCAGCACCATCGCCCTGAACTTCGCGGGGTCGTCCGACCTCGTCACCCAGATCACCGAGGGTGCCCCCGCCGACGTGTTCGCCTCGGCGGACACACCGAATATGGCCAAACTCACCGCCGAGGACCTGGCAGACCAGCCCGTGGATTTCGCCAGCAACACGCTCACGATCGCCGTGCCGCCGGGAAACCCCGCGCGCATCACGTCGTTCGCCGACCTCGCTCGCTCAGGAGTGAAGACCGTCGTGTGCGCGCCGCAGGTTCCCTGCGGCGCTGCCGCCGCAACCGTGCAGCGCGCGACCGGTGTCGCGCTCAGCCCGGTCAGTGAGGAGTCGTCGGTCACCGCTGTGCTCGGCAAGGTGAGCTCCGGCGAAGCGGATGCCGGCCTCGTCTACGTCACGGACGTGCAGTCGGCAGGAACCAGCGTGCAGGGCGTGCCCTTCCCCGAGTCGACGGAGGCCGTCAACCGATATCCGATCGCTGCCCTGACGGCGTCGACGAACCCGGTTCTTGCCCACTCTTTCGCGCAGTACGTGGCCGGTCCGTCCGGGCAGAAAATCCTTCAGGCGGCGGGCTTTGGCACACCGTAACGACGCGCGCGGCGCGGCCGAGCATCCGGCGGCGATGACCGGTGTGACGGGGACCGGCCGGACGAAGGCGGGTCTCACGTCAAGCGGCCCCACGGACAGCGGAGGTCCGCTCGCGCAGCCCGGGGGTGCGCGAGCTCGCCGCGACCGGCCTCGGTCCGCCCGCGTCGACGCCGTCCCGCGCTGGGTGATCGGCGTCGCCGGCGTCGGTGCCGTGTTCGTGCTGCTGCCCCTAGTGGCCATGGTGGGCCGGGTCAACTGGGGGAGCTTCCTCGAGCTCGTGACGAGCGAGTCATCCGTTGCCGCCCTGCTTTTGAGCCTGCGCACCTCGAGCGTCGCGACGCTGCTGTGTATCCTGCTGGGCGTGCCGATGGCCCTGGTCCTGGCGCGCACCCGGTTCGCCGGGCAGCGCCTGCTGCGTCCGCTCGTGCTGCTGCCGCTCGTGCTCCCGCCGGTTGTGGGCGGCATCGCCCTGCTGTACACGTTCGGGCGCCGCGGGCTGCTCGGGGAGACCTTCGAGGTGCTCGGCATCCAGATCGCGTTCTCGACCACCGCGGTGGTGCTCGCGCAGACCTTTGTGGCCCTGCCGTACCTGGTGTTGAGCCTCGAGGGCGGCCTGCGCGCGGTGGGCACCCGGTACGAAGCCGTGGCGGCCACCCTCGGCGCGGCACCCACCACGGTGTTGCGCCGGGTCACTCTGCCGCTCGTGCTGCCCGCCCTCGTCTCGGGCGCCGTGCTCTCGTTCGCCCGAGCCCTCGGGGAATTCGGCGCAACGCTGACGTTCGCCGGCAGCCTGCAGGGTGTCACCCGCACGCTGCCGCTCGAGATCTACCTGCAGCGCGAGACCGATCCCGACGCCGCCGTCGCCCTCTCGCTGGTGCTCGTGATCGTGGCCGTGCTGGTGGTGGGCTTCGCGCATCGCGGCGCCAACCCGGCCACCGGTTTTCTGCGCAGGAACACCTGATGCTGAGCATCGACGCCAGCATGCCCGAGCGCGGGCTCGACCTGTCGCTGCGGGTGGCGCGGGGCGAAACGGTGGCCATTCTCGGTCCGAACGGCGCCGGAAAGTCAACGCTGCTGGGTGTTCTCGCGGGCCTCGTGCGCCCGGAGACCGGGCACGCCGAATTGGGTGGCCGTACCCTCTTCGACCTCGGCGCCCGAGAGAAGACGGCGCCGGACCCGGTGAGAGGGGCAGCCCGTTCACGCGACTCGTGGGTGCCACCGCACGCGAGGGGGGTAGCCCTGCTGGCGCAGGAGGCGTTACTGTTTCCGCACCTGACGGCGGCGGCCAACGTTGCCTTCGGCCCGCGCAGTGCGGGTGCAACGCGGCACGAGTCGCACGCCCGCGCCCTGCACTGGCTGCGCGAGGTGGACGCGACCGAGCTCGCGGGACGGCGCCCGACCGAGCTGTCCGGAGGGCAGGCGCAACGGGTGGCCGTGGCACGAGCGCTCGCCGCCGAGCCGCAACTCCTGCTGCTTGATGAGCCCCTCTCCGCCCTCGACGTGGCCGCGGCTCCGTTGCTGCGCCGGATGCTGCGCCGCGTGCTCGTTGACCAGACCGTGCTGCTGGTAACCCACGACGTTCTTGATGCCCTCACCCTCGCCGACCGGGTCATCGTGATGCACGAGGGCCGCATCATCGAGCAGGGCCCCACCCGTGATGTTCTCGAACGACCACGCACTCGCTTCACCGCCGACCTCGCCGCTCTCAACCTGGTCACCGGCACGCGCACCCGCGCCGGCCTGGTGACGGACGCCGACGCCACCGTCCTGCTGCCCCTCACCACCGACATCCCAACCGGGACGCGGGTCGGTGTGGCTGTTCGCCCGGCGAATGTGCTGGTCTCGCTCGCCGCTCCGGAGGGACCGCATCTGACCGTTTTCCCCGCGCTCGTGCAGGATCTCGAGCCCCGCGGCGACGTGGTGCGCGTGCGCTCCGATGACCTCTTCGCCGATCTGACGCCCCGGGTGACCGCGGACCTCGATCTCGAGCCGGGTACCCGCGCCTACTTCTCGTTCGACCCGTCCGACGCGGTCGTCTATCCCCTCTGACCCGAGTCCCGCCGACGCTAAAACCGGTTTTTCTGAGACACGCCGGGGTGGGGCGCCACCCGGGACGGCGTGTCGTGAAATGGACCGGTTTTGCGTGACCCGGACGGCCGTGACGGGTCCGGGTCCGGGTCCGTGCCCGCGGCCGGACCGTCCGCGACCGTAAAACCGGTGTTTCTGAGACACGCCGTGCTGGGGCGCCACTCGGGACGGCGTGTCGTGAAATCGACCGGTTTTACGTGACCCGGACGGGTCGCGTGCGAGGAACGGCGTGCGGGGTCTCGATCGCTCCTTCGTCGCGCCTCGACCAACGGCACAGAGGGGCGCGGTGACCGGCGCTGGGGGCTACGCGGCCGCGGAGGCGGAGGCGGAGGCGGCGTGCGCGGCGGGCAGCGCGAATGTTCCCGTCGTGAACGCCCCGCCCGGCTGGTACACGTGCACGGCCACGCCGGTGTCCGTGGTGCGCGTCTCGACCAGACGCAGAGATTTGCTGAGCGGATGCGTGGGGAACAGCCGTTTGCCCGCCCCGAGGATCACCGGGACGACCCACAAGCGGTACTCGTCGACCAAGTCGTGCTCGATGAGCGTCTGGGCGAGATCACCGCTGCCGTGCACCTGAATCTCCCCTCCCGGTCGACGTTTGAGTTCGGTGATCTGGTCGACCACGTTGCCGCGCAGCACCGTGGTGTTGTGCCAGGCCGGGTCCTGGAGCGTGCTCGAGGCAACGTATTTCGGCAGCGTATTCAAGGGCCCGGCCACCGGGTGGTCGGCCTCGGTCACCAGGGGCCAGTAGCTCGCGAAAATGTCGTAGGTCTTGCGGCCGAGCAGAAACCCGTCGGCCTGCGCGAACCACTCGGCCACCCAGCGGCCTGTGTTCTCGTCGGCGAACGGCACCATCCAGCCGCCCCGCTCGAACCCGTTGCTGCGGTCCTCGTTCGGCCCGCCCGGGGCCTGCATGATTCCGTCGAGGGAGAGAAACGTTGTGATGGTGAGTGTGCTCAAGGCGCGCCTTTCCTCGGGGACCGTCCAGGGTCCGTGCAGCGACCGCGCTGCGACTTTCGCCGACCCTACCGCCGTTCGCCCGCTCTGGGGAGGGCGAGTTACCTCCGATACAGACCGATGAGCGTGCGGATGCGCCGGGCCATGAGATCGCAGGCGGCCACGGTTCGTCGGTGAAGGCGGTGCGTGGCGATCCGACCCGGCCCGGCGAGGGCCGGGTCGTGCGGAACGACGAGGATGATGCCGCGGCCGTAGGTCGTGTGAACGGCCTCGACAAGCGCGCGAGTCCGCGGGCGGCCGAACGTGGAGGTGCACACCACGGTGACCCGGGCGAGACCGGCCTGACCATAGCGCTTGCGGATGCCCTCGAGCACATCGGTGACCGCGAGCAACCCGAGCGGCGTGTTCGCCGTCACGAGCACCGCCAGGGTGGTGTGCGACTCGAGCAGGTCGAGCCCCTCTCCGTTGGCGTGCGGGCCCAGGTCATGCAGCAGCAGGTCGCGTCGATGATGTCCGCGTCATCGCCGCGCGGCAGCCGGGCGCCAGGGTGCCCGACGTGTGGTCGGCGAGCGACGGTACGCCGGCCGGTGCCGAAAGCAGATCGAACAGCAGCGCGGTGAGGGTTGTCGTCCCCACACCGCCGGCCGTTCCCGAGACCACGATGTGTAACGGCGAGAGGCTCACGAGACCACCTCCGCAACTCGAGCCTGGGCGATCTGCACGATGCGCGGCCGGTCGCCGCGGCGCACCAGCCGACCGCGGCCGGGCGGCATCTGCTCGGCGTAGACGCCGGGCGAAACCTGGCCCTCCGAGCGCTCGCCGCTCAGAATGAGGCTCGTCGCCCCGGTGTCTCGCAGCGACTGTAACACCACGTCGTACAGCGCGCGCGTCGCCCCGGCCACTGGCCGGGTGACGCACACGTTCAGGCGCAACTCGCGCGCGCTCGGCAGGAAGGGCAGCAGCGGATTCAAGGGTTCCGTTCCGCCGGACGCGAGAATGTCGAGGTCGTCGGCGATCACCACGATGCGTGGCCCCGCTGAACGGTCGGGGGAGGCCTGGCGCCGGGCGAGTTCCTCGGCGATCGCGGTCGCGAGGGTGCGTGCCTGGCCGCTCGATTCCGCGAGGCCGCCGAGGTAGTCGTCAGAGCAGGCGCTCGACAGCTGGCCGCGCACGTCCATGATCGCGATCACGAGCTCGTCGGGCGTGTACCGGTCGGTCAGGCCCTGGATGATGCCCTGCAGCAGGGTCGACTTGCCCGAGCCCTGGTCGCCGAACACGAGCAGATGTTGGTCCGCCGCGGCGAAATCGAGGTACGCCGGCTCCATCGTGTCCTGTCGGAGGCCGAAGGGCACGGCATCGGGCGAGTCGATCGCGTCCGGCAGCTCCTCGGCAGAGAAACTCTCCGGCAGCAGCCGGATCGGCGCGGCGGAGGGGCCTTCCCAGCTATGGGACACCCGCGCCGCGAGGGCCTCCAGCTCGTCGCCCAGCAGCTCGTCGGCCGTGTCGTCGAGCACCGGCAGGGCGATCTGCGCAAAGAGTCCGGCATCGGTGAGGGCTCGACCCGGCTGGTCCGCCCGCAGGGTCGCCGAAAGCTTGCGGCCCATCTGGGAATCCATCGGGTCGTTCAGCCGCAGCTCGATGCGCGTGCCGACGAGGGGCTGCTGTGCCATGCGCAGTTCGTTCCAGCGGGTCATCGACATGACCACGTGCATGCCGAAGCTCGACCCGCGCTGCAGAAGGTCGTAGAGCGCGGGTTCGAGTTCCTCGAATTCGGTGCGGAGCGCGCCGAGGCCGTCTACAAGCAGCACGATGTCGGCGGCCACGAGTTCGGGCACCTGACCGGCGGCGTGCAGCGCGCGCAGGGTAGCGAGCGAGTCGATTCCCCGCGCGGCGAACAGTCGTTCACGGGTGGCGAGCATGGCGGCGAGTTCCTCGAGCAGGCGTCGCAGCCGGTCGCGGTTGGCGCGGGTGGCGACGCCTCCCACATGCGGGAAGCCTTCGATGCGGGTCAGCCCGGAGCCGGTGAAGTCCATCGCGTAGATGCTCACCTGACGGGGAGTGTGCGTGAGCGTGAGCGAGACCGCCATCGTGCGCAGGAAGGTGCTCCGCCCGGTCTGCGGGGCCCCGAAGACGGCAAGGTGGCCACCACTGCGGGTCAGGTCGATCAGCCACGGGTCCTGGCGCTGCTTCTCGGGTTCGTCGAGTAGCCCCATGGCCACCTGCAGCGCCACGGCCGGCTCGTCGGAGAGGATGCGGGACAGCGCCAAACGTTCGGGCAGCGGCGAGAGCCAGATCGGCGGCACGGTCGTTCCGGAGCCGCGCAGCTCATCGACCGCGGCGTGCACGAGCACGCGCCCGGTGGTCGGCCGGGCGAGGGCTTCTTCGGCCGTCTCGGTGTCATCGCGTTTGCCGAGGCCGTTGTAGAGCGGGAGCGGCCGGGCCTCGAGGCGTTCGCCTGTGGCATCCGCCGGCCCGACATCCGACTCGGAGACCGGACCGGACACGAAGCCCGAGCGGAATCGGCGATACACGGACGTATCGACCTTGAGATAGGCGAACCCCGGGATGGCCGGCAGGTGAAAGGCGTCGGGGGTGTCGAGCACGATCGAGCTCTCCGAGGCCGAGAAGGTGCGCAGGCCCACCCGGTACGACAAGTAGGTTTCGAGGCCGCGCAGCTTGCCGGCCTCGATGCGCTGGCTCGAGAGCAGCAGGTGCACGCCGATCGAGCGGCCGATCCGGCCGATGGTCAGCAGCAGGTCCACGAAGTCCGGTTCCGCGGCGAGCAGCTCGCCGAATTCGTCGATGACGATCAGCAGGTGCGGCAGCGGGGGCAGGTCGGGTCGGGTGGACTGCAGCTCGCGGTAGTGCGTGATCGACGGCGAGTTGTCGGCGTCTTTCAGCAGCTGCTGGCGGCGTACGACCTCGCCGGCGATGCTCACCCGGGCCCGCTGGGTGAGCTGGGGGTCGTCCGCGAGGTTGTCGATGATGCCGGCCACATGCGGCAGACCGGCGAAGGGAGCGAATGCGGCGCCGCCCTTGTAGTCCACGAGCACCATGCTCACGTCGTCCGGTCCGTGGGAGAGGGCGAGCGCGAGAATGAGGGTGCGCAGCAGCTCGCTTTTTCCCGAACCGGTCGCGCCGATGCACAGACCGTGCGGGCCCATGCCGAGTTGCGCGGATTCCTTGAGGTCGAGCAGCACGGGTTCGCCGAAGTCGTCGAGGCCGATCGGCACGCGCAGAAAGTCGCGGGGCGAGCGGGTCTCCCACGCGGATGCCGTGTCGAACGTCGAAATGTCGTCGATCTTCAGCAGCTCGGCGATGTCTACGGCGCGGGCCGACTCCACCTCGTCCTGGCGGGTGAGGTTGAGCCGCAGCGGCGTGAGCATGCGCGCCACGGTCTCGAACAGCGCGCCGGAGATCTGGTCGAGCACCGCGTGCTGCACCGGAACCTGGCCCTCGGCGTCGTCGCGGGCATCCGTGATGTCGGCCTGGCCGTTCGCGACCGTCACGCGGATGGTCACATCGGAGGGTTCGTGCAGGCGGTCGCTCAGCAGGTGGATCATGGTGATCTGCAGGTCGGTGGGCGTGAGGTCGGCGTCGGGCACCGGCAGGGCGGATGCGACGTGGCCGTAGTCGTCCACGAAGATGATGAGTCGCGAATTCTCCGCCACGGCGCCGTTGGTTCCGCTGCGTTTGGCGGTGGCGGCGAGCTGGGCGCGGTCGCCGAGCTCCTGGCCGAGCACCTTGCGCAACGACGGGGTGTCCGGGGCCACCCGCCGTGCCGGAACCGGTCCGTCGAAGGTGGATTCGTCGACGAAGTGCGGCAGCAGGTCAACGCCGCGCCAGTCGTCCGCCGCGGACGACGGGTACGCGATGGCCATCTGCACGTCGTCGGGGGCGTGAAATGCGGCGAGTTGCAGGATCAGGCGCGGGCGGCTTGCACGGCATCCGCCCGGTCGCCGATGATGGCGACCTTTCCGGCCCCGTCGAGGCGCAGGTCGATGGGCATGCCTCGCACGGTCGAGTAGTGCTCCACTACCTGGCCGGCCTCCCCGCACAGGATCGGGTCGAAGGGCTGTACCGGGTTCTGCTCCGCGGGAACGGCGAGGTCGAACCAGGTGCGGTCACCCACGCCGAGGCGCGGGCAGAGAAAGTCGCTGTGCTGGCGGCGGCGTTCCCACAGGCGGCCGGGGTCGCGCACGAGCTCGATCAGAGCGGCCGGGTCAGGGCCCAGCAGCCCGGCGAGGGTGCGCACGTCCTTACCGCGCTGGCGCATACGGGCCCGGAGGCGTTCGAGATAGTCGAGGTAGCGTTCGCGCTGCACGCGGCGGGTGCGGGCGGCGTTGCCGCGCTGGGTGAGGGCCATGGCGAGGCCGCCGACGATCGCGACGATCAGGATCAGCGCGCCGATCACCATGAACAGGGCGTTGCCGCGCAGGGTGACCATCATGATCACGCTGGTTCCCGCGCCGAGCACGGGAATGAGGGCCTGGATCGGCACGCCGCCCTGAGCGCCGTCCTGCATGGCGGGCGGCGGGGAGATGATCTCGGGTTCGGGCCGTCGCAGCGGTCGGGTGACCCGGGTGGGACGGTGTACCAGCTTGAGCGTCATCGGATTGCCTCGAGGGCAGACCGGGGGACCGGCGCACGGGGCGTGAGCAGCGAACGCTGGGCCTCGGCCATGATCGTGCCGGCGAGCACCGCGTGAGCGATACGGGTCTGCGCGCCGGTGTGCACGCTTTCCACCGGGGCGGCCGCGCCGGCAGCGGGATCGTGCGGGATACGGACCACGGGCACCCCGAGTGCGCCCGTCAGCGGGGTGGACGGTGCGGAGCCGCGGCTGCCGCTCACGTCGACGATCACGAACACGATGCGCGGTCCGTCGTCGAGACCCTGCAACGCCGGGATGATGGCCGCGGCCTGCTCCACGGCATGACGTTCCGAGCGACTCACCACGCACATCACGTGGCTGGCGAGAGCCACCTGGGAGAGGTCGACCTGCCAGCCACGCACGCCCCAGTCGGTGACGACGAGGTCAAAGAACCGGGAGACCGGGTTGATGTGGTCGAACCAGGTTCGGCTGGGGGCTGGGGTCGTCGGATGCGCCGGGTGGCGCAGGTCGAGCCCGAGCAGTCCCGCAGCCGACGCGGGCAACTGGGCGGTGGCCTCCGCCGCGGAGCGTGGTGCCGTCGGCAGCGTGCGTCCCACCGGACGCCCGGCGTCGCTCGTGGGCACCCCGGCGTGCCAGAGCACATTATGGGTGCCGCCCGAGGCATTGGCCGCGAGCACGAGGCCGGAACGACGGTGCGCCAGAATGCTCGCGAGGTTCGCCGCCAACGGTCGAGGCGCCGCTTCCGCCGGCCGCCTGCACCACGCCGATGCGCCGGTTCAGGGTCAGCGGCGCGCGCACGGCCGCATCCGCGGTGGTGAGGTCGTGCAGGCGCGCGCTCGCGCTGCCCACGAGGGCGAGGGGGAGCGAGCGGAGCCCGGCGGTGAGGCGCGACACCTAGAAGGTTCCGAGCAGGTCGGGGTAAATACCGAAGACGCCGAGCAGAACCGGGAGAAGCGACACCACGGCGAGCATCTCGATGCCGTTGCCGAAGCGCCGCAGCCGCGCGCGGGTGTGCGGCGGAGGCGTCAGCGCCACGACGACCAGCGTGATGGCGGCAAGAACCACGAGGGCCGCGATGGAGACGCCGCCGTGGTCCTGGGCGAGCGCGACCACGACCACGGTGTTCAGAGCGGCGGCCCAGAGGGCGATCGCCTGCACGGCGAGGGGGAAGGCCCGAGTGCGCAGCGCGGTCACCACGGCCAGGGCGGCGCCGAGCGCGATCGCCCAGCCGTTCTCCGAGACGGCGAGCAGGCTGGCCGTGACAGCGAGCGGCACGGCCACGGCCACGGTCGACCAGGTCAGGGACCGGTAGGCGTCGTTCACCGTTCTGAGCACGGTGTCGCGGTGGGTGAGCCGACCGGCGATCACCAGATCGTCAAGGCCCGTGAGACCGGAGCTGTTCATGGCATACCAGGGCAGCAGCCCGCACATAACAGCGGCCGCCACGCCCACGATCCCGGCCGTCTCGAGCACGCTGATGCCGGTGAGCGGCAGCAGCACAGCCAGCGCGAACAGGGTGAGGGCGAGGGCGCTCGCCCGCAACGCCGGCCGCATGCCGAGACCCACGCCGAGCGCGAGGCCGACCGTGAGCCAGGCAAGCCCGAAACCCACGATGGCGGCGACGCCGAGCGGCGCCACGGAGATCCAGACGGATGCCTGCGCCACGGCGAGAGACGTGGCCGGAACGAGTCCGAACGCGGCAGCCGTGAACCCGATCGCGGTCCAGCGCCGTGTGGTGTATCCGAGAATCGCGGCCACGGCGAGGCAGGACAGGAACAGGGCGCCGAGCAGTGTGACCGAACCGGGGGCAGCGGCGGCGGCCAGCCAGGCCGCCGTGCCGACGAGGGCGCCGATCATCACGGCCCCGAGGCCCTGCCTGTGCTGCTGGGCCCAGAGTCCGCGCCGGTCGTCGCGCGCCTCGGCCACAACATCCGTCACGTCGGCGACCTCGGGCGGGGCGGGAGCCTCGTCGACCCGCAATAGTCGCAGCAACTCTCCGGCGGCGACCTTCTGGTCGGCGAGGGTGAGGGCGGTGTCGAGCTGTTGCCCGGTGGCGCGCATCAGGGTGAGCGGCCGGGCCACAGAGCCGGTGGGCTCGTCGAGCAGATCCATCAGCTGCGGGATAAGTGCGGCAACGGTCTCCTCGTTGGGTACAACGATCTCGGCCTTGCGGGTGCGGCCCACAATGGTGAGGCGGGTGAATCCACTCACGGGGTGTCCACTTCTGCTGGGGCTGTTGGGGCTGTCGGAGTCGGCACGGGGGTCGGTACGATCTGGGTTTGCGCAGCGGCGGCGCGTTGCTGAAGCAGGTCCACCACGAACGACACGCCCACGCAGCCGGCGCAGAGCACGGCGGCGAGCACGACGCTGCCGATCACGCGGCGCATATTGTCGTTCGCCACGCGGCGCTCCGACAGCTCACCGAACAGAAATGCGGCACGCAGGCGGGACCGGTGGGTCTTGACGGTTTCGAGCAGAACAACGTCGTGGTCAGAAGACATCCGTCGGATTCCTCTCACGGGCGTCGGCCGGCTCGGCGGGTGCGGGTGCTGGTGCGGTTTGGGCGGGTGCGGGTTCTGCGGCCTGCACGATGCCGCTCGCGCGCACCTGGAAGCTGCGGTCGCCCAGCTCCACCCGCCACCCCGGGGTCGCGGCCGTGGGCATGCCGGGAATCAGCACGCGGCGCTCGCCGTGGGGGGTCACGAGCGTCGTGCCGTTGGCCGATCCGAAGTCGGTCACCCAGAGGAGTGTTCCCGACCAGGTCAGCAGCGCGTGCGTCTTGGACAGCGTGCGCGAGAGGTCGGTCCAGGCGAAAAGCGGATGCACCGTGGCATCCGCTCGATTCTCCGGCCGGCGGCCGATCAGAAGCGACTCGTCCACCTGCAGAATCTGTTCGTTGTCGAGCACGATCAACACGGACGGGGCGGTCACCTCTTCGGGGGCGTAGCCGTCGTTTGTCTCAGCGGGCTTGGCCCGGCGCGGGCGACGCGCGTCGGCGCGACGAACGTCGGGGACGGCAGGGATCACGCCGGCGGGCGTGCCGTGGCCGAGCTCGGCGGTATCGAGTGCTGTACGCGCGCTGGTCTGCGGATCGCGGCCGCGTCGCAGGTCTGCGGTGAGGGTGGTGCGGGCGGGCGACAGGGCGCTCAGACCGGCGGGTGTTCCGGTGAGGTCGTCGACGGTGCGCAGCTGGAGGAGCGAGCGACCGGCCGTGCGGCCGAACCATCCCAGCAGCAGTGATTGCACCGCAACCAGGAGTGCGAGCGCTCCGAGCCAGAGCAGCGCGGACGCCGAGTGCCCGCTGTCCGCGGTGGCCGCGAGGGTGACCAGGGCGAGGGTGGACAGCGCCACGATCGGTGCGCCGTCAATGACGTGGGCCCAGTTGCGTCGGGCCGCCGAGGCCGTGACCACGCCGCCGAGCATGCCCGAATACGCGCCCAATGCGGCGCCCGGAACAGCGGCCACGCGCAGCACGCCGCAGCGGTTGCAATACTCGTTCTGCACGACCAAGCGGGCACCGCATCGGCCGCAGCTGACGGCGCCGATCAGTGCGTTACCCACCTGCGACGCACCCCCGATTGACGACTGTGAACAGAACAGGGTGGTGTAGATGCACTGCTGACCGATGGTTGGACATGTACAAAAAACTACGGCTCGCGTTACCCCTTATTAATATCAGTAGCCTATCCTGAGAACTCACCACACCTTGGGGGCTCTCGATGGCTGGCATGAAATTCGCAATGGGATCCGACGTTCTGTCGCATCTGACGAAAAAGACGAGTTCCTCGTCTGACGATCTTGGATCGCTGGTGAAGCAGCTGTTCGAGGCGGCGGCGCCGCTCGAGGGCCGGTTCAACGGCGCCGGTCGCGCCGCGTTCGACCGCTTCAAGAACGAGACGGATTCGATCTCGGCGGAGTTGAACGGTGCGCTGGGTTCGATCCTCACAGGGATCGCCGGGCAGGATCTCGCGTTCGGTCAGGCCGATCAGGAGCTGGCCGACCAGACGACGTCAGCACAATCCGGGGCGGGTTTCGACTCGGCACGGTTCGGTTCACGGGGATAGGGAACACTCTCATGGCTTCTAGTGGAAATGCGGCGGATCGTCGCGACTATGACATTGCCGCATCCCAGAATGCGCAGGACAACTTCAACGCGATCGCCGGGCGGCTCGAGGCGCTGATCGACCAGCGTGACGCCGACGTGAAGGCCATGATGGCCGACTACCAGGCCGACGGAGTGTCGGAGGAATACGCGTCGAAGGAAATCCGCTGGAACACCGTCGCCGGGCAGGTGAAGCAGATCATCACATCGCTGCGCTCCTCCCTCGCGAGCAACGACGAGACCGCCCAGTCGGCTCTGTCTCGTGGCCGTTCCGCCGTGCAGAACATCGGATAAGCACACCATCATGCCCCGTCGCCCCTGCCGTCGGTCGACGTCTCCGTCGAACCCGCGCGCTGGCGGGCAGGGTGTATGAGCGGCTGGAGCATTGACCCGTCCGGCGTGCAGTCCGTTCTCGCATCGGTGGAAACCGCTGCGGCAGAGTTGCGCACCGCGTTGGACTCGGCGTCAACGTCGTTCGCCGAGCTGGCGACCGGGGCCGGCCCCGGCCTGGCCGATATTCCCGCGGCGATTCAGGCTTTGATGGAGAGCGAGCACGAGCGGCTCACGGCGATTGGCAACCGCATCACAGCCGGGTCGCTCGGCGCGAGTACTGCCACGATCGGATACATCCAGGGGGATGAAGAGATGGCGGCGACCGCGCAGACGGCGGCGAGCCGCGCCGCGGCATCCGGTGACCTGTCGTTCTTCAACGCCGCCGGAACGCCCTGATGGCCGCCGCGACCGCCACCGCCTGCCAGGTCGACGGTGATTTGATCAAGCCCGAGATGATTCCCGGCGATGACATCGACCCCGCCGCGATCGCCGGTTCCGCGAGCGGGTTTTCCTCCGCAGGAACCACCGTCACCGAGAAAGGCGCGGCCGTCGTCACTCAGTGGGCCGCGCTGTCCGGCGTCTATGTGGCTCCGGAGGCCCCCGAACTTCTCGACGTGATGACACCGGTCTCCGTGGATTCGGCCGCTCTCGGCCAGACGCTTGCGTCGGTGTCGAAGATCATCGCGAACCTCGCCGACCAGGTGGCGCCGCTGAAGACGCGCCTCGCGGCGATCCGCGAAGAGGCCCGCGCCTTTGTCGCCCGGGTGTCCGGCGGCGTCACCGTCGACATCTGGGACAGCGATCACCCGGCGCGTGAGGCCGGCATCTTCAGTTTCATGGTCACCGACTTCGCCGACATGGGCCCGCAGACGATCAGCTGGCGCGAGCACAAGCCATCCGTTCAGGAGAACTCCGACCTGATCCACCGCGTGAACACCGAGGCTGCGGCCCTCGATCAGGTGCGCGCGGACTGCGTGAATGCGATCAACGCCCTGCGCACCGACCAGTGCGTGGCCGGTGTCGTCGCGCACACCGCGGCGGAACTGAACGCGGAAGGCGTGACCCTGCCGTGGGGAGCGGCCACCGAGGGGGACCGTTCCTGTTCGGAATCCACCGGCGACGCGGCTGTCGATTTCGGCACGGGCTTCGGCGGGGCCGTCGTGGGGTCGGTCGAGGGTCTTGGCGCGTTGTTCTCGTACAACGCGGCCACCGGTCACTGGGGTGACGGCGACATGGCAGGCAGGGCCTGGTCGGGTCTCGGGATGCTCGGCGCCGGGCTCGTGCTGGCCGGCCCGGTGAGCATCACTGCCGGCCTCATCCCGCAGAAGAAGGTGCCCGCGTGGCTGCACGGCACGCAGGACTTCATCAATGGCTCGCAGGAACAGCTCCTCGCCGGGGTCAAGGGCATGGTCGCCTCCGACCAGTGGGCGGAAAACCCGGCCGGCGCTCTCGGTGCGACGACCTTCAACATCGGCTCATTCTTCATCCCCGGCGCCGGGGTGGCCGCCGGGGGCGCCAAGATCGCGTCGATCGGCGGCAAGGCCGGAATGGTCGTCGCCCACGTGGCCGAGGTGGTTCTGCCCGGAGTCAATATGGCCTCGCGGGGTGCGACCTCCCTCGCGCTGCACGCGGGAACGGGCCTCACCGTGCTGGCCGACGCCGCCAAACTCAACATCGCCGGCGGCGCCTCGATCGGCGGCGCCTCGATCGGCCGCGCCTCGCTCGCCCAGGCGATGCATTCCCTCGCAGACCAGATCCCCACGGTGCGCGTCGAACCCGGCTTCGCTGCGGTCACGCCCGACGGTGCCGTCTTCGGGGCCCSCGCCCCGCCTCGCCGTCGGCGAGCCCGGCAGCGGCGGCCACGCCCTGCACACGATCGCCGACCGTGTTGACGTGCCGCGCGTCGATGCGCCTGCTCCCCCCGCCGCGAGCCACGGCGACGTGCAATCCGCGACAGTCCCCCCGGGCACGGTCGTGGACGCGCCGGCCGGCGGCACACACGGTGCACCTCCGGACGGTGCAGCGCCTGACGGTGCAGCTTCGGACGGTGCAACGCCTGACGGTGCTGGTTCCGACGGTGCAACGCCTGACGGTGCAGCTTCCGACGGTGCAACGCTCGACGGTACTGGTTCTGACGGTGCAACGCCCGACGGTGCATCGCCTGACGGCGGCGCTCCTGACGGACCAGCCCCGGAGTCGTCCGGTCCAGTACCTGCTCACGCCGATTTTCAGGTGCCGGGCACAGCGAAGACCATCGACTATGTCGCGTACCAGGAAACGCTCGCGGCCAGCGTGCACAATGCGGATGCCGCAGAGGTCATGCTGGGTAAGTGGGATGACGGCGCACCGACAAACTACGTGTCCAAGGCCGAGGAGGGCGGGTACGAGTACTTCAGCCTCGGGGATCAGTGGGGCCCTATCATGAAGGCTCAGGATCTGGACATGGCCGACATGTTCGCCTCCTACAACGCTCCGTTTCTGGACGATGCGATCGCGCAGGGCAAGACGTTCCATTTTTCCCATGATCCGATTGGCGACACGAAGTCGCTGCACAAGGAATTCGAGTATATGCAGGGCCGCGGCTATCGCTATGATCCGGATTCGATGACAGCGACAGCACCCACGATACGATCGGGAGACTAGGCGAGGAGATGGCAAGTCAGTTGACGTTCGATGAGCTCTATGACGAGTTTGTGGCCTACTTTGGTCAGCGGCTCGACGTGCCGACGTACAGTCCTGGGTCGAAGACAGTCACCGGCGTGCTGTACGGCGCGGTATTCATTCGGGCTGTGCTGAACCTCGAAGAGGCTACTTTCAGCGCGGCAATCGTCGTCGGTGCGGCTCGCGAGGTCGTCCGGGGCCCGAAAGGTGTCTTTGCGTCTGGCGGTGGTCGGGAAGCAGTATTGGACGTCTTGCGCGCCGTGGATGAGTCCTGTCGCTTGCGACTTCCGGACGACTACCTCGCCACTTTTGACGTGCCGGTCGACAAAGACCTGCTCATTTTTGGACCGAGGAGCACTCGCCCACCGGCTCCGAGTTTGCCGTACGGGGAATTCTATGGCTTCACCCTCAACTTCTTCGGGCCGAGGTTGTCCTTCCCCACGAGCGATGAGAGCCGGCGAACCCTGAGCGGCGTCTTATACGACTCGCTGTTGTTCTCCTGCGGCTATGAGGAGCAGACCTCGATGTTCAGCGCGGTTATCCACGTGGGTCCTGGC
>NZ_JPRS01000165.1 GCF_000738085.1 Cryobacterium sp. MLB-32 | reverse complement strand
TGCGGCCCCATCTCTTGAAGAATACGCGGTAACGTCCGTCAGGGCACCACCCCCGGCACAAGAAAGCACTGATGAAAGGCACTGAATGTGCTCCGAAGTTGCGGATGTGCCCCTGAGCTCTGTGCATCCGCTCTCTGCCGTCGTATGCTGACGGAGCACGAGCGTTGCCCGCGTCATTCCGACCGGGCGAACGACAGGGAGGTCGGACACATGACTGGAATCGCCACCTACAAGGCCGTTCTTTACGGACCCAATCCCATGGCTTCAGGCATGGAAGTCGATTTGGAATACGTGGAAGGCGAGTACCAGGACACCGTGGTGCTCGAAGCCGTCGACGACGGCAACGTGATCATGCGCAGCTACCGCCGCGGTCACGAAACCGAAGAACCCGTGCCCTACCGCTTCTACGAAGAGGTCGACGAAGCGCCCGCGGGAGAGATCGAGCCGGACGTGCCCAACTAGGACGTGCCCACCGGGCACGTTCCCGCCGAGGACGTGGTCGCCGAGAACGTGGTCACCGAGCCTCGATGACGCCCATCATTCCGGCATCCTCATGATCGAGGATGTGGCAGTGATAAACCGTTCGTCCGCTGAAGTCGTCGAAAGCGATTCGCACTCGAGTCGTGCTTCGTGCCGGCACATTCACCACGTCCTGCCAGATCACGGTCTCGACGGCCGTGCCGCCCTGCTCGACGACCTGCATCGGCCAGACGTGCAGATGCAACGGGTGGTCCAGCGTGCTCGTATTCGTGAGGAGCCACTCCTCGACGCTTCCGAACTGCACCGTTTCGTCGACTCGGGACGCATCGAACGCGCGCCCGTTGATCGTGGGGGACATCATTCCCCCGCCCATGCCGCCCATGCCCATCGCGAACACCAGCTCGCGCCGCGCGGTCACCGTCGTGGCGCGCAGGTCACGCGCCGCGGGTTGGCCAGGTATGGCGGCCGGCGTGGCGGCGGTCTCACCCGCGACCGTGAGCGTGGCCAGGGTTATGTCACCGCGAGCGGGGGCGTTGCCTCCTCCCATCATTCCCCCGGATGATCCGCGGTCGTACGGGAGCGCCTCGAGGCGGGACGTTCCGGCGTGCCCGGTCACGAGGAGGTCGGCCCGGTTGCCGGGCGCGAGCACGATCTCGTCGACCGAGCGCGGGGAGGACAGGCGCCCGGAATCGATTCCGAGCAGGGTTACCTCTTGCCCATCGAGGCGCAGGCGCAGGTAGCGGGACACACAGGCGTTGACGACGCGCCAGCGTTCCCGCTCGCCGGGGCGGGCCGTGAGGCTCGGATTGAGCTGCCCATTGACGAGCACGAGCTCTCCCTCGCGACCCGACATCTTTTCCATCGGCGTCGCCGCCGGGATGGTTCCTGTCGAGCTGAGCGTGATGTCGGAAATCACGATCACGCGTTCCCGGCTCACGGTGATGGGGGTCGGGTCTTCGACGATGATGGCGCCGTAGAGGCCGCCAAACACCTGGTCGGTGACATAACCGTGCTGGTGCGGGTGATACCAGTACACGCCCGGCGGGTGGTTGAGGGGCAGCTCGTACCGGTAATCGAAGGAGTCCCCGGCCGGAACCGTGACGAAGACATTGTCGCTGTTATTCTCCGGGGACACGTGAAGCCCGTGCACGTGCAGGTTGCTCGGGTTCGTCAGACCGTTGTGCAGGCTCACCCGGAGCGTGTCGCCCCCTCGAACGCGCAGCGTCGGCCCTGGCAAGCCACCGTTATAGCCCAGCGCGGTCACCGTTCTCCCCGCTACTGTCAGCTGACCGGCGGCAGCTTCCAGAGCGACGGAGAGGGTCCCGTTGCTGCTGCGCAGCTCTGTGGGTTCCGTAAACTCGTTTCCGGTGCCCGTCTGCGACGGAGTGCGAGATGAGGCATCGTGAGTCATCCACAGGCCCGTTCCGCCGACGGCGACCCCGACAGCTCCCACTCCGCCCAGGATGAGCGCGTTGCGCCGCGTGATCGGGCGCACTATCGGGCCTCGCCGAGTATTCGCATCTGGTCGCGATACTGCTCAGCGGTGAGTTCTCCGCGCGCAAAGCGCTCATCCAGGATCAGCCGCACCCCACTGGCTCGGGCGACATCGGCTCCGGCTTCGCGGCCGCGGTATCCGTGCGGTTCGCGAGCAGTCGCACGACCACCGAGATGATCAGCGCGATGCCCGCGATCGCGAGCAGACCGAATCCCCACGACCACCCCATGCCTGCTGTCCCCGACATCATCATCTTCTCCGTTCCGTTCGGTCATTCAGTGCGTCTGTACCCATGGTATACCTCTAGGGGTATATTTTTGGATGGCATAGACAACCGTGCCCACGGAGCCGGGAGTGCCCCCCGTGCGGTCGAACGTGCGGGGGACATCCGTGCGCATCACGTGCCCCGCTCCCGCCGGTCTAGATCCGCTTGCTCCCGCTGCGACTGAGACGCACGGGCAGAGCCATGAGCGGGCCGACGAAGCGTCGCTGCAGGCGGCGCGCCGGGCCCCAGACATACTGCACCACATACTGGGCCAGGATGGCGCCCGCCGCGAGTGCGAGCGCCACGGCGGCCGCAGTCAGAAGGTTGAGCAGGCCGTTGATATCGCCGTTAGAGAGCTGAAGCAGTCCGCGGAACAGGATCAGTCCCGGAACCAGGGGAACCAGGGCGGTCACCATGATCACGAGCGGGGGAGTCCGCACGATGCGTGAGGCAACCGCGGCGGCCAAACCCACCCCGACCGCGCTCATCCCCGAGGCCCACACCAGCCCGACGCCGGCCAGGATGCCCACCAGGTAGAGGAATTCCGCGAGGGCTCCGAGCAGGCACACCACCCAGAATGCCCGCCACGGCACCTGCACCGCGAGCCCGAATCCGATCACGATGACAACGGATGCCGCGAGCAGCACGGGCAGGTCTAGCAGGGTGGGCACCCAGCGCGACTGCACCGTGAGGTCCAGTCCGAATCGAGCGACGAGCAGGCTGGAGCCGGCCACACCGGTGACGAGCCCGCCGGTGATGAGTACGGCCTCGACCATGCGCGCGGTGCCGGTGAGGTAGAAGCCGGAGAGTGTGTCGTGCACGGCGCCGAAGGTCGTCACTCCCGCGAGCAGCATCATGATGGTCGCGACGACGACGAGGGACTGGTTGACCGTCGGGTCGAGCACGTGCACCAGGGCCGCGGCAATCGGACCCAGGGCGCCCCCGACCACCGTCTGGTAGAACAGCGGAACCTGGCGGTGGTCGAGCGTTGTGGTGATGAGGTCGATGAAATACGTGGCGATGAAGGCCGCGATCATCACGACAGGCCCGCCGCCGATCAAGACGGCCGCGCCCCCGCCGACGAGGCTCCAGCCCAGGCGGCGGTAGCGCACGGTCACCTGGGGCTTGGAGCTCACGATGATGGCGAGGCGCTTTCGTGCCTCGGCGATGTCCACGGGGTGCTCGATCAGGTCGGCGATCAGCTCCGAGGTGAGCGTGAGCTTCGTGTAGTCGAGGGTGCGGTACTTGACGTTACGGCTACGCGTGATGGACTCGTGCGAGGCCTGGTCCTCCTGCGTGAGGGTGATGATCGTGTGCGTGATGTTCGCTTCCGTGCCCTTGAGACCATAGGCCCGCGTCAGCGCCTCCATCGCAGCAGTGGCATCTTCGGCGCCGGCGCCGGCCGTGAAGATGACCTCGGCCAGGCGCATGGTGAGGTCGAGAACGGCACGCGTGTAGGCGGCATGATCGAGGGGAATCGCCCCGGTAAGGTCGTTCATCGGAGCAGAAGGGTATTAGGCAGAAACTCGATCACTTCCCAAGTTTACGTAGCCCGACGCCTCCGTGTGAACAGCCGAACCCCGAGGAACACGAGCAGCCCGACAAAGGCGATCGCGCCGAGCCAGGGAAGGGCAACGCCGAGGGCCACGATGACACCGCCAAGAGTCGTGATCAGGGCGTGCCAGCCGACGACGACGCCGGCCCAGAAATCACCAGGTGCGCCGGGGGCCACCGTGCCGTCCTCGTACAACTCAAGGGTGACCGTGGAGAAATCGATTTGATCAGCGAGGCTATCGCGTTGGCTGCGCAGCGCCTCGAGGTCGGCCTGCCTGGTCGACAGCGCACCCTCGATCGCGATCAGGTCCGTCGCGTTGGTGGCCGTGCTCATCAGGGAGAGCAGCCGGTCGACAGAGGTCTGAAGGGCGGTGATGCGTGCGTCGAGATCCTGGCTCTGCCGGGTCACATCCGTGGCGTTGAGTGAGACGAAGTTCACGGTTCCGAGGTCCTTGAGCTCCACGAGGGTGCGGTCCAGGTCAGTGGACGGGATCCGGAGCGTCAGGGAGGCGGACGCCGCCTGGGTCTCGGTCGCCGGAGTTTCGTTGCGGCTGTCGACCCGGCCACCGGCCCGCTCGGTGATCATCACGGCCTCCTGCGCGGCCTCGATGGGGTCGGCCGCTGTGAGCGAGACAGAGCCGGTGGTGACCACATCACGGTTGGCCGTGTTCACTTCGGTCGTGATGCCGTCGGCCGAGAATGCACCTGTCTTGTCGCCGGTGCTCGGTTCCGTCACGCCGGACGGGGCGCCTTGGCTGTCGGAGCCGGCGGTCCCTCCGCTGCCCACCGTGCATCCCGCCAGCAGCAGGGCCGCGAGAACGACCGCGGTCAGCACGAGCGGTGTGCGGCCCCGTGAACGATTCATGTTTCCCAGTATTCTCTGTGCCTGTCGCCCTGTCTGCCTGTTTTCTGGGAGACGGATCACAATTCAGACTCGATTGATCCGCCCGAAGTAGTGTCATGTGGTCGGGCCGCGATCTCAGCGGTCGATGCCATCGCAACTCGTTCATTTGGAGGACTATATGGGATTCACAGACGACGCCAAAGATGCCCTGAGCGCAACGGGAGAAAAGATCTCACGCGCGGTAGACGATGCTCGCGACAAGGTCTCGGACACGGTCGATGAGGTGCAGGCCGACGCCAAGGTGAAGCAGGCCGAGGCCGAGCGTGATGCCACCAAGGCCAAGAACGACTATAAAGAGGGTTTGCGCAACGATAATTGAGACATGACGCGGTGGACGACGGGTAATCGGCAGGGCCGATTCCGTCGTTCACCCCTGCTGCACATCGCGGCTGACGAGGGATCCGGTCCGGTCGTCATCCTCGTGCACGGGATCGCGTCGTCGTCGGTGACGTTCCAAGAGGTCATTCCCCTACTGTCGTCGCAGCATCGGGTGATCGCGATCGACATTCTGGGTTTCGGCCAGTCACCGGCGCCCGAGGGGTGTGAGTATCGCCTGGAAGACCATGTCGCCTCCCTCGCCGCCACCATCCGCTCGCTGAATCTTCGCGAACCGTTCGTGCTCGTGGGGCACTCCCTCGGCAGCCTGATCGGCACCCGGTACGCCGCCCTGAACCGACGGGGCACGCTGCAGGGATTCCGGAATCGGCTCACCCGACACGGCGCGGTCTCCCGGGTGGTGCTCGTGGGCCCACCGGTTTACCTGTCGCCGCAGGACATCGGCGACCCGCGCGTGCGGGCGCGGGTCGCGGCCTACCTGCGAGCCTATGACTACCTGCGTACGAACAAGGATTTCACCATCGCCAACGCCGGCATCATCTCCCGGCTGTTGCCCAAGGGAATCTTTGAGATCACCACCGACAACTGGACGCCGTTCGTGAAGTCGCTCGAGCACTGCATCGAATCCCAGACCGTGGTGAGCGATATCGCGAGCCTCCACGTGCCGATCGACGTGATTTACGGCGCGCTCGATCAGTTCATTGCGCCCGGCAGCATGACCGTGATCGAGCGGATGCGCCACGTGACCATGCACCGCGTCGAGGCGAACGACCACATCATCCGCCGGGGTATCGCGCGCGTGCTCGTGCGCGTCATCGAAGCGGATGCCGCGGCGTCGGCCGAGCCGATCGCCTCCGACCTGCGCTGACTCTCAGACCTGCTCGGCGGTCCTCTCGTTGGTCGAGGCGCGACGAAGGAGCGATCGAGGCCGCGTGAGTCGAGCCTCGGACCTGGCCCGGCCCTGACTATTCCCCGCCGAGACGCGTGAACCGCTACCCTCGGTCAGGGGGGCGCCTGAACCGTGGCGCTACGATCCGGGCACCACGGCACAGATCGGAGAACGGATGCTTTTTCGCATCGAATCAGCACAGGGCAAGGTCAGCTACATCGCACTCGGATACGTCGTCGGCATCTGCGAGGCAGTAGGTTTCGCCATGGCGCTGGGCTGGCCCACGGCGGCAGCTCTCGTGGCAATTTCGGTTCTCGCCTGGGTGAGCCTCGGTGCGCGCATGTTCCGTGGCGACAACGAAACCTTGGCGACTCCGCGAGCCTGGTGGCGTATGACGGCCAGACCGCGGAGCGGATTTCTGCTCGCGATCGTCTTCCTCAGCCAGGGGGCCTACCTCGGCGTCACATCCGGGCAGCGCATCGAGACGGAGCTCTTTCTGGCCATGGCGGCCCTCAACGCGCTGATCGCTGCGGCCTATCTGCACTCGTCCGTGAGGCTTCGCGCCGTGGTCGACCGATCGGCAGCCGCCGCCCGGTCGTAAATCAGACCGGAACGACGCTCGGAAAGCCCACCCGCGTGAGTTGCTCCGATACCCGCCACAGCCGCTCGGCGTCGGCGTTGTTGAGCGCGCGCGAGGGAAGCCGGGCCGGAGAGGGGCCACCCGTGAGCTCGCCGAACCCGTCGGGACCGTAGTAGCCGCCCCCGGCCGCCTGCGGTCCGGTGGCGGCGAACAGTGCCGGCAGGATGCCCTGGGGAATCTCCTGCCACAACCAACCGATGCGGTGGGTCGCCTGCGTGAGAGCGAGCATCGTCCTGGCCGAGGCACCGCCGTGGGTGGGGCCGGTGATCTGCAGGTTGGTGATCGTGGCGCCGGGGTGCGCGGCCACACTGCGGATGCCCCAGCCCGCCGCGACACTGCGGCGGTTCAGCTCCCGGGCGAACATGAGTGTCGAGAGTTTGGACAGTCCGTAGGCGCGCGTCGGCCGGTAGTTGGTGCCCTGCAGATCGTCGAAGTCGAGGCGTCCCGTCCGGGCGATCAGGCTGCTCAGGCTCACGACGCGCGCGGCACCGGCGGCCTGCAGAAGCGGCAAGAGGTGAGCGGTCAGCGCAAAGTGACCCAGGTGATTACTGCCGAACTGCAGCTCGAAACCGTCTTGGGTGACATCTCGTTTCGGCGGCATCATGATGCCCGCATTGTTGATGAGAATGTCGATCGGGCGGGCCTCCGCGGCGAGTTGCTCGCCGAGGGCCGCGACAGTGGAGAGCGATGCGAGATCGATGTGGCGGATGCTGAGCTTCGCACCCGGCGTCTCTGCGAGGATGCGCCGGATGGCGGCCTCGCCCTTGGCCTGATTGCGAACGGCGAGAATCACCTCGGCGCCTGCCCGCGCGAGTCGACCGGTGAGGCCGAAGCCGAGGCCGCTGTTGGCGCCGGTGACGACGGCCAGTTTTCCAGTGAGGTCTGGGACCACGATGTCTGCCAGCTCGCGTGCCATGAGTTCTCCCGCATTCGTTGATGTGCACCCATCCAAGTCGTTGCACGGGGCTAAGTCGAACCCACGGGGCAGATTCACGGCTGGACGGGCGCGGACCTCACACGAACGGCATGATCCCCATCGACACGGTCATGGCGCACATGCTGAGAAAGTTCCCGCGCTCCAGGCGGGTGCGGCTGCCCGTAGCCACCAGCGTCGCGGAATAGACCACAAAAACAGCGCCGGCCGCCAGGGCGAGGGGTATCAAGAGTGACGACGCGTGCGCGTGGCCGCCGACCGCGCCCAGCGGGCCGGCCGCAGTGTGCTGGCTGTGTGCCATCAACTGGGCCGCGGTGACGATGAGCCCCAGCCCGTGATGGAGATGAACGGTACTCGGCACGCCCATCGGCGCGGCCAAGCGTCCGTCGCGCATGCGGTGCAGGGCTGCGCCGAGAATGCCCCAGCCGACGAGGATGACGGCCCATAGCAGAGGGGGAACCCCGAGCACGTGAGTGGCCGTATCGAGCATGGCCCCGGCCATCAAGCCGGCCGAGACGAGGGTGTGAAACGAACGTGAACGCCTGCTGCCGACCACGCAGCAGGCGTTCACGGCGGCCGCGACAATCATCAGCGCGTTCATTGTCTCGGCCATGGTCATGCTCGGTTAGTGCTGACCGTGGGCGGCGCCGTCATGGGCCGTACCGTCGTGCCCGTGTGAGCAGTGAGCCGTGGGCTCGCTGGCCGGCACGTTCATGGCGGGGTTCTTGCCGAAGAAACCGTACGGCTTGAGCGTGAATTTGGCGTAATCCACATTCATGACCGGCCAGTCCTCGACCCGCGGAAAGTGCGTCGGCCCGAAGGTGTGCCAGAGCACGATGTCTTCGCCGTCGATGGGCCGGTCGCCCGAGATGTACTTGGTCACGCCGTCTCCACCCGGATTCTGATGCACGAAGTCACCAGCAGCATACTGCTCGGCCGGGTCGTACTGAGTGACGAACAGGTGCTTGGTCGCGAATTCGGCGCGCTGGGCGATGCCCGAACCGCTGTCGGCCATCAGCGTGGGTGCCGCTTCCGGGTACAGCACGTAGCCGGTGGGGCGTCCCATCCGGTTCGTCTTCTCGGTGTTCACGATGTGCCAGGCGCGAGCAACGGATGCGTCCGCCACCCGTCCGGATTCCAGCTCGGTTCCCAGCCGGGTCACCTTTTGCGTGAACGCGTTTCCGTGCTCATTGCCGGGCCCCATCGGTAGACGCTGCGCCTCGACCTCATCGACGGCATTGCTGAGCCCGTCCACCTGCATGTCGAGCCGCGCGCTGAACAGGTGCTGGTGGTACGGGGCGCCGAGGCCGGGCGCGACCTCGCTCGCGTACGGGTAGTCGGCATCCGCGGCATCCGCTGCCTCAAGACTGCCGATGCCCGGGTAGGCCGAGGTGAAGAGGATGCCGGTGAGCTTGGCCTCGCACTCGATGGTGCCGTCGAGGGAGAGGTACCAGTAGAAGCCGTAGTCGTAGTTGCCCACGGTGGTGAAGAAGCTGATCACCAGGCGACGCTGGCGGCGCACCTCGTGGCTGCCGGTGAACATGTCGCCGTGCTTCCACAGCGTTCCCACGTCCTCCTCGTGCATGCAGATGCCGTTCTCGATCGTGAACGGGTTTCCCAGTTCGTCGGCGAGCACCGCGTCGAAGTATGTGATCTCTCCCACGCAATCGCAGCCGAGGGCCAGCGAGTTGGTGAAACGTCCGTACAGGTACTCTCCGGTGTCGAAGTAGTTCTGC
>NZ_JPRS01000164.1 GCF_000738085.1 Cryobacterium sp. MLB-32 | reverse complement strand
GTGGTTTACCGGATTCGCTCCGGCAAATGACCCGAAGTATGCCATCACCGTTCTTGTGGAAGACGGGGGCGGAATGGATCAAACGGGGTACGGCAATCTCCTTGCCGCACCGATCGCACAAAAGGTTCTAGAGGCGGTGCTTAACAAATGAGACCCACATCAGGGCTCACCTTCGGTGGTCGTTACGAGCTGCAGTCGCGCATCGCCATCGGCGGTATGGGCGAGGTGTGGAAGTCGACCGACCTGGTGATCGGGCGCACCGTCGCGATCAAGATCTTGAAGGACGAGTATCTCGGCGACCCCGGCTTCCTGGAGCGTTTCCGCGCCGAAGCCCGCCACGCGGCACTCGTCAATCACGAGGGCATTGCAAACGTGTTCGACTATGGCGAGGAAGACGGCAGCGCCTTCCTGGTGATGGAACTCGTTCCCGGAGAGGCTCTCTCCACGATCCTGGAGCGCGAGCACGTGCTTCCCACCGACAAGGTGCTCGACATCGTGGCCCAGACCTCTCTGGCCCTTCACGCTGCCCACGCCGCCGGCCTCGTGCACCGTGACATCAAGCCGGGCAACCTGCTGATCACGCCAGAGGGCCGCGTCAAGATCACCGACTTCGGTATCGCCCGCATCGCAGACCAGGTTCCGCTCACGGCCACCGGCCAGGTGATGGGAACGGTGCAGTATCTTTCGCCGGAACAGGCGAGCGGCCACCCCGCCTCGCCGACCACGGATATCTACTCCATCGGAATCGTCGCCTACGAATCTCTCGCCGGACGACGTCCGTTCACGGGCGAGTCCCAGGTGGCCATTGCCATGGCTCAGATCAACGAGACGGCGCCCGAGCTACCGGCCACCGTTTCGGAGCCCGTTCGCAATCTGGTCTTCGCGTGCCTGGCCAAGAACCCGGCCGAACGCCCCGCATCCGCTGCGCACCTCGCGCGCGCCGCATCCGCTCTCCGTCGTGGTGACGTCGCCGCTGCCGCAGTTGCCGTTCCCGGTGTGCTCGGTGGAGAGTCCCTCACCGCAGCGACGATGCTCATGCCGGGCGGCACCGACCAGGCCACCACTATCATGCCCGCTTCGGCCGGCGGAACCCGCGCGGACGCTGTGGCAGCAGACACGAAAACGAAGAAGAAGGGTCCCTGGTCGTGGTCGTTGATCACGCTGATCATCGTGCTCGCACTGGTGCTCGCCGGCGCCATCTTCGCTCTGGTCACACAGAACAACAACACCACCCCTGTCCCGATCGAGACCTCGAGTACACCGTCCCCGCCCCCGTCCACGCCGTCACCCACGCCTCCCCCGACCCCGTCGCCGACCCCCGTGAGCACCACGACGCAGGTCAATCCCGCCGACTTCGTGGGGCTCACGAGCGAAGAAGCCCGCACAAAGCTCGACGCCATGGGCTTCGTCGCAAACGTGCAAGACGGAAATGCGTCTACCTCGGCTGATCAGGTCGTCGGCACGGTCTACTCGGTGAACCCCACCGGACCGGTGAAAAACGGCGAGACGATTGATGTGAAGGTCTACGCGGCTCCGGCGCTGCCCACGACGCCGACCACGGCGCCCACGGCCACGCCAGCGGCCGTGGCTCCCGGGGCCACAGTAACGGTGACGCTGACCTCGCAATCGTGCCCTACCGGTCAGACTCTGGCCGGCTACAAAGTGATCGTCGACAACGGAGCAGTCGTCACGGCTCCGAACCCCTCCGACTCAACGACGGCCAAGGTGACCGCCGGGCCGGCAACCGGACCCGCAACGTTCAACGTCTCGTACACCTATTTCTGTGGGCAGGTGGAGTCTGGGGCGTCCCCCACGACGACGGTGACCGTAACCGGCGCAACCGGTTAGCACCCACCCAACTTGGAAGTCGGTAACATAATGACCGTTGTGTCCACGAACCCCGGGGAGTTCTGTCTTGAGTGATGACGGTCGTTTGCTAGCTGGTCGCTATCGCGTTGGTGCACTCATCGGCCGCGGCGGTATGTCCGACGTACACATCGGCACCGATTCCCGGCTCGGGCGCACGGTCGCCATCAAGCTGCTCAAGTCGTCGCTGGCGGCGGACCCGGCGTTCCGCACTCGCTTCCGTCAGGAGGCTCAGGCCGCGGCCCGCATGGCCCACCCCACAATCGTGCGAGTGTTCGACGCCGGCGAAGAGACGGTCACCGACGACAACGGAACCGTTTCGCAGGTACCGTTCATCGTGATGGAGCACGTTGACGGCCGGCTGCTCAAAGACATCATTCGCGAAGGACCGATCGACGCCGTTGAGTCCGTGCGCATCATCGACGGCGTACTGACCGCCCTCGAGTATTCGCACCGCGCCGGCGTCGTGCACCGCGACATCAAGCCCGGCAACATCATGATCACGAAGTCCGGTCAGGTCAAGGTGATGGACTTCGGTATTGCCCGCGCCATCTCTGACTCATCGACGACCGTGGCCCAGACAACCGCGATTCTCGGCACTGCCTCCTATTTCTCTCCGGAGCAGGCCAAGGGCGAATCCGTCGATGCCCGCACCGACCTGTACTCCACCGGCGTTGTGCTCTTCGAGATGCTCACCGGGCGCGCCCCTTTCCTCGGGGATACCCCCGTGGCCGTGGCGTACCAGCACGTCAGCGAGACACCGGTCAAGCCGTCGTCTCTGAACGCGAAGGTCTCCCCCGCCCTCGACTACGTGGTGGCGCATGCCCTCGCCAAGAACCGCTTCGCGCGCTATCAGAGCGCCGTCGAGTTCCGCAACGACGTGCACACCGCCGGCGAAGGTCACATCCCCACCGGCCGAGCTGCGGACGAAGCCGGCGGCGGTCTCTTCGGCTCGGCGCCCACCCTTGAGTCCGGCTCGGTTCTGGCCATCAAGCAGCTCAGCGAAGACCAGACCATGGTGCGCACGCAGCGCCGGCCACCCGTCATCTGGGTGTGGGCCGGTATCGTGGCCGTCGTCGTCATCGTGATCTCCGTGATGTTCTGGGTGTACACGCTCAAGCCCTCCACGGAAATCCCCGACAACTCGCGCCGGGTCCCTGTGCTCACGGGACAGACGTATGACGAGGCGCAGAACAACCTCCTCGACCTCGACCTCGCTGCCACCAAAGCCGAGGAGGCCAGTGCCACCGTCCCCGCAGACGGGGTCATTCGCACCGTGCCGGCCGCCGGCACCACGGTTCACCCGGCCGAGGTCATCAAGGTGTACGTCTCCACCGGCGCTGTGCCCGTGACTGTGCCCAATGTCGTCAATCAGTCGATAGCTGATGCGCAGGCCGCCATAGAGGCCGCAGGTCTCGTCTCAGGGTCGGTCACGCGGGAGAACTCCCCCACCGTAGCCGCCGACGTCGTGATGAGCACCGACCCCGCGGCAGAGGCCGCAGAGGTAGCGGGGGTCACGGTGGACTTCGTGGTGTCGAGCGGGCTGGTGGCGCTCCGCGATATGACCGGGCAAGCCCTGAGCGCGGCGACCGACCTTCTCGGTGGCGACACGCTGCGACTCGTGGTCACCCAACCGGAGCCGGACTACACCTGCAAGCAAGCGCCTGGCTCCCCCGTGACGAATCAGTCTCTGGCACCGGGCGACGTTCCGCAGAACTCTGAAATCACGCTCACCTACTGCGCCGGCTAGTTCCCACCGGTTCACTCCCACCGACTCCGCGGGGCAGCGACCGGCGGGGAGGCGTCAGCTGAGGCGCAGGAGCGGGTGCAACCCCTTGGCGGCCTCGCGGGCCTCCGGCAAGCCGGCCAACGCCAGCCAGTTGCCCACCATGCGGTAGCCGCCCTCGGTGAGAACCGACTCCGGGTGGAACTGCACGCCGAGAATCGGGGCGGATTCGTGACGCAGCCCCATGATCACGCCGCCATCCGTGCGGGAGGTCACGACGAGGTCGTTCGGGACCGTCGAATCAACAACGGCGAGCGAGTGGTACCGCGTCGCCGTGAACGGCTGTGGCACGCCTTCGTAAAAGTCACTCTCGTCGTGTGTGATCAAGCTTGTCTTGCCGTGCATCAACTCCTCGGCGTTCGTCACGGTGGCGCCGAACGCCTCGGCAATCGCCTGATGCCCGAGGCAGACGCCGAAGAGCGGCACTCCGGACTCGAGGGCGGCGCGCACCATGGGCACCGATACCCCGGCGTCCGATGGCTTGCCAGGACCAGGGGAGAGCAACACCCCGTCGAAGTCGGCGATCCGGTCCGCGGCCTCGCTCGGTGCGAAGGCGTCATTACGCATGACCACCGTCTCCGCCCCGAGCTCCATCAGGTACCCGTTGAGGGTGTAGACGAAACTGTCGTAGTTGTCGATGACAAGGATGCGGGCCATTAGCCACCCACCGTCGCTTCCTGGTTGCTGACGAATTGGTCGATCCACGGGAAGACCCAGGTCGACAGAACGAAAAGGACGGCGGCCACCAGAATGAGCACCTGAAGAAGGCGAACCCACACAGGCCCGGGTAGAACGCGCCACAGTGCTGCATACATGAGAGTCTCCTAGCCCTGGGCCTGGGCGGCGATGATGGGTGCGAGTCCCTCGGGCGGACCGGCGGATGTCGGCTGCCACGATTCGTACACCCCGTAGGCGATGATGCGCTCCGCCGTCGAATACAGCGGATTGCAGCTCGTGAGGGTGATGATCCGGTCAACGGGGGCAACACCGGGCAAGTTTGGCACGGGCGCAAGAACTCCGACGGCCGACGGCGGCACGTACTCCAGGTCGCGGAATCGGTACGTGTAGTACCCATCGGACGTCTGAACGTAGATCGCGTCACCGAGCTGCAGCTCGTTGATCAGGTGCATTCCCCCGCCATAGGCGCTGCGGTGAGCCGCCACAGCGAAGTTGCCCACCTCGCCCGGCATTTGGGTGTCGGGGTAATGCCCGATCCCGAGGGTTGTGCTGTTGAGCACGTTGTGTCCGGTTCCCTGGGCAATGGTGCGGTGATAGTCCGCACCGTACCGCGGCACATAGAGAACGGCGAACGCTTGGGCGTCTCCCGGCGCAGTGCTGACGACCGGGTCCCCGTAGTCAACGGGGCCGGGGGCCGGTGCGACGGTGGCGTCGTCCGCGCTGTGCTGCTTGGCCTCGTCGATCCAGTTCTGACTGATTTCCGTCGCGGCGTTTGACTGTTCCTTGGCCATGATCATGTCGTTCCACCACAGCTGCCAGCCGATGAAGAGCATCACGAGCACTCCAGCAGTCATCAGGAGCTCCCCGATGACGCCGAGGATCTTCACGCCCCGCTTCACCGGACGAACCGTGGGAGTGCGCGCACGACGACCACGCCTGGGCGCGACGGCTTCAGGTTCGGTCGAATCGGTCACCCTTAGAGTCTATTCAAGATGCCAACGGTACGGGCCCCGCACGGTCAACCCGCAGAATTGGCGTCTTTGACGGTAAGCTCGCTTCCATGGCACGAACGAATCCCCGCACCAAGCCCGCCCGCACCGAGGTCGCTCGCCCCGGCGAGCAAGCCCCGAACGCCGTCTGGTTCAAGCCGGTGATGTTCGGCTTCATGCTGCTCGGCCTTGCCTGGATCATCGTTTTCTACGTGAGCCAGAGTCAGCTTCCCGTCGCGGCGCTGGGTTCCTGGAACATCATGGTTGGCTTCGGAATCGCCTTCGTCGGCTTCCTCATGACCACCCGCTGGCGCTAATCGCGAGTTCTACCCGACACACAAACAGCTAATGACAACCGTGTAATTATCCCCAGTTTGTGGATAACCTGTGGATAACTTAACCACAGGGGTACCGTGTCATGGGCCA
>NZ_JPRS01000163.1 GCF_000738085.1 Cryobacterium sp. MLB-32 | reverse complement strand
GTGACCACCGACTTGCAGGGCGGACAGGACTCGAACCTGCAACCTGCGGTTTTGGAGACCGCTGCTCTACCAATTGAGCCACCACCCTATGGAGTAAACGCCGCACGCCTGCCTGTACCAGAAAAAGGCGCAGAAAAGCATGGCAGAGTTCAACTACCTCGATCAAGTCTATGGCACGCAGGGCCGAGTGTAAAGCTGAGGCCACCTCGGGCGGGTTGAGGCAGATTCCCCACGGGTTTTCAGGCCCAACATTGCCGCCTCCCCGTATGCTCGTAGCGTGGCACACCAACTCAAGCGAATTTCCACTCGGATCGGCTCCATTGCAGAGTCGGCGACCCTCAAAGTCGACGGAAAGGCCAAGGCCCTGCAAGCGGCCGGCCGACCGGTGATCAGCTTCGCGGCAGGCGAGCCGGACTTCGTCACTCCGGCACACATCGTCGAGGCGGCCCTGGCGGCCGTGCATGATCCGAAGAACTACCGCTACACCCCGGCAGCCGGACTCCCCGAGCTGCGGGAGGCCATTGCGGCCAAGACCCTGCGGGACAGCGGCCTCGCCGTGTCGCCCAGCCAGGTCGTCGTCACGAACGGTGGCAAACAGGCCGTGTACCAGGCCTTCGCCACACTGCTTGATCCAGGCGACGAAGTTCTCGTGCCCACCCCGTACTGGACGACCTATCCCGAGGCGATCCGCCTCGCCGGCGGCGTTCCCGTCAACGTCTTCGCCGGCAGCGACCAGGGCTACCTCGTGACCGTTGAGCAGCTCGAGGCGGCACGAACCCCCCGCAGCAAGGTTCTGTTGTTCGTCTCACCGTCCAACCCCACCGGGGCCGTCTACTCCCCCGAACAGACCCGCGCCATCGGCGAGTGGGCCGAGGAACACGGCCTCTGGGTGATCTCCGACGAGATCTACCAGAACCTCACCTATGACGGAGCACGTGCAATCTCGATCGTGGAGGCCGTTCCCGCGCTCGCCGACCGCACCATCCTCGTGAACGGCGTGGCGAAGACCTATGCCATGACCGGCTGGCGTCTCGGCTGGATGGTCGGCCCGGCGGATGCCATCAAGGCCGCGGCCAACCTACAGTCCCACCTCTCGTCCAACGTGTCAAACATCTCCCAGCGTGCCGGAATCGCCGCACTCAACGGGCCGCAGGAGGCCGTGCGGGACATGCACGACGCCTTCGACCGCCGGCGCAAGCTCATCGTGTCGGAGCTCAACAAGATTCCCGGCGTCATCACGCCCACGCCGACGGGCGCGTTCTACGTATACCCCGACGTGACGGGGTTGCTCGGCCGGGAATGGGGCGGCGTGACCCCGCAGACGTCTCTGGAACTCGCCGACCTGATCCTCGACCAGGTTGAGGTAGCTGCCGTACCGGGTGAGGCCTTCGGCCCGAGCGGGTTCCTGCGTCTCTCCTACGCGCTCGGCGATGCCGCACTCCTCGAAGGCGTTCAGCGCCTTCAGCGCCTCTTCGCCTAGCCGCCTGGGCCACGCCGGTCGGGCACCGGCATCCGTCGATCGGTCGTTGTCGAAATGAACCGGACGAAGGGTGGCGCGACACGGCTGCGGCTGGGATTGTGGAACCATGACAATCACAGACCCGGCGGTGCTCGTGCAGGACCTGCAGAAGTCCTACCGAGACTTCGTCGCCGTGAACGGCGTGAGCTTCTCCATTGCGGCTGGCGAGACGTTCGCCCTTCTCGGCCCCAATGGTGCAGGCAAGAGCACCACGATCGAGATCCTTGAGGGTTATCGCGACCGCAACGGGGGCGAGGTGCGCGTGCTGGGAATCGACCCGCGTGACGCTAACCTCGCGTGGAAAGCCCGACTCGGCATCGTGCTCCAGTCGGGTACCGAGTCCGGCAATGTCACCGTCACCGAGCAGATCCGGCACTTCGCGAGCTTCTACCCGCACCCCCGCAACGTCGATGAGGTCATCGACGCGGCCGGCCTGCGCGACAAGGCAACAACCCGCATCAGCAAGCTCTCGGGCGGCCAGCGGCGGCGAGTGGATGTCGCGCTCAGCATTATCGGACGCCCCGAGTTGCTCTTCCTCGACGAACCGACCACGGGGTTCGACCCCGAAGCCCGGCATCAGTTCTGGGATCTGATCCGCAGCCTGAAAGCGGACGGCACCACCATTCTGCTCACCACGCACTACCTCGACGAGGCCGCCCAGCTGGGGGATCGGGCGGGAATCATCGCCGGGGGACAGCTCATCGACAGCGGCACGATCGATGAGATCGGTGGCGCGGACGCGCGGATTCCGCTCGTGCGCTGGAAGGATTCCACGGGAGCAGAGCGGGAGAAGCGAACGGCCGAGCCTGCCCGCCTCGTGGCGGATCTCGTGCGCTCGCTCGACGGCGCCGAACCGACAGATCTCGAAGTGATCCGCCCGAGCCTCGAAGACGTATACCTGGCTCTCGTGCGCGGCCACGATGCCGAGGCGGCAGCGCACGCCCGCGCGGACGATGTCGGGAGCACCCGCTCGCCTCGGCAGGTTCTGGCATGAACACGCTCACGACCGGGGTCTCCCGCATCGGCTATGAGACCCGGATCTACTTCCGTTCCCCGGACGCCCTTTTCTTCACGTTCTTCTTCCCCTTCGTCATGCTCGGAATATTCACGGCGGCCTTCAGCTCCGCCGGCAACATCGGCGCGAACCCCGACGGCACGGGCGGGGTCAGCGTGGGGGCCTATTACCTGCCCGGCATGCTCGCCGCGGGGCTCTTACTCTCCGGGGTGCAGAACCTCGCCGTCGACATTGCGGGCGAGAAGAGCGACGGCACGCTGAAACGGCTTGGCGGCACCCCGCTTTCCCCGATGAGCTACTTCATCGGGAAGATCGGCCAGGTCTTCGTCACCGCCGTCCTGCAGGCAGGCCTCCTCTTGCTCGTTGCCCGTTTTGGGCTCGGCATCGATCTGCCCTCCGCCCCGGAGAAATGGCTCACCTTCGCCTGGGTGTTCCTGCTCGCGATCATCACGTCGGCCCTCCTGGGCATCGCTCTCTCGGCTCTGCCGCGCTCGGGGAAAAGCGCCACGGCCGTTGTTGCTCCGATCGTTCTGATTCTTCAGTTCATCTCGGGCGTCTACCTGCAATTCACCAACCTCCCGGACTGGATCCAGAACCTGGCCAGCGTCTTTCCCCTCAAATGGATGGCGCAGGGCATGCGGTCGATCTTCCTGCCTGACAGCTTCGCCGCCGCGGAGCAAAACGGCCAGTGGGACATGCCGTGGGTGGCTGCCGCGCTCGCGCTCTGGCTCGTGGTCGGCCTCGTACTCAGCCGCCTCACCTTCCGTTGGATCCGCAAGGATCGCTGACATCACCGGGTGACCGACCCCTCGCCACAATGCACTGGCGGTGCCACACTCAGTGCATGACCGATGCGCCGAACAGTGCTCCCGCGCCACCCGCGGACCGCGTCACCCGCTTCTTTGACGCCATCCGCTCCGCCGGAATCGTGCGCGACCAGGACCGATGGATCGCCGGCGTCTGCGGCGGCCTCGCCGCGCGCGCCGGCCTACCCCCCTTTGTCGTGCGACTTATCGCCGTAATCCTCGTGCTGCTCAGTGCGCCGGCGGTCTTCGCCTACGCCGTGGGCTGGGCGCTACTGCCCGATTCGGACGGCCGCATTCACGCCGAAGAGGCCATTCGCGGCCGTTTCGAGCCGGTGATGATCCTGATCGGCATCCTCCTTCTGACCACCTTCGTGCCGTTCTCGCCGGCGTACTGGTGGAATGCCGGTTCCAGCGCCCCGGGGCTGCCCAGCTGGCTCGCGACCACATTCACGGTCGTCTGGTCGGTGCTCATCATCGGGGGCATTGTGGCGCTGGTGGTCTACCTGGCACAGAAACCTCCTCCTGCCGTCACCGCGACGCCGGCGATGACGGCCGCACCGCGTGAGTCGACGGATGCCGCGACGCCGTCCCCTTCAGGCACCTGGCAGGGTACGGTCGACCAGAATGCGGCCCGCCAGGAACAGAACCGCATCCGCCAGGAGCAGTACCGCGCCCGCCAGGCAGAGCGCTCGGCCGCTCGGCGGGCGCGTCGACCCGGCGCGGGATTCACGGCCATCGTGCTCGGCATCGCGCTGATGTGCGGTGCGGTCGCGGCACTGATCTTCACCGCCGGCGTCTGGTCGCCGGCGGCGCTCGCCCTCGGGCTCTCTGTTGCCCTCGGCGTGATCGCGCTCGGAATGATCGCAGCGGGGTTTCGCGGGCGCGAAAGCGGCGCGCTCAGCGGCTACGCCTTTCTCGCGGTGCTGGCGCTGCTGATCACGGGAGTCGCTCCGACCGGCGTGCAGTTCGTGCTCATCGGCAGTCCCACCTGGTCGGTGTCTGCTCCGACGGCCGTCGACCAAACCAGTTCGTACGCGCTGCTCGTCGGTCAGGCGACCCTTGACCTGTCCGCTCTGGACGACGGGCCCATGACGTTCATGCGCAGCACCGCGTCTCAATCGATCGATGTCTGGGCGGCGGTCGGACAAACACGCGTGATACTGCCCGCCTACGCGCCCGTGCTGATTGATACGAGCGCTTTCGTCGGCGCCGTGACCTACACGGGCCCCCAGGCCGGGCAGGACCAGCAGGGAATCTTCCTGCAGGACGCCCGCCTGTTCAATTCGAATAACAGGCGGGTGCCGACCGTCGTGCACATTCGATCCTTCGTCGGCCAGGTCACCATCATCAGTCCGCCCAGCACGGGAGAGAACACACCATGACAGATGCAACGCCCACCGCGGCATCCGCTTCACCGCGGAGACGTCCACGGTTCTCGACGATCGTGTGGGGACTCCTGCTGCTGGTCTTCGCCGTCTACAAGACCGTGCAGAGCGTCGCGCCTGGCGCACTCGATCCGGCGCTCTGGTTGCTCGGCGCGGTACTCGCGCTCGGCGTCATCCTGGTGGTGGCTGGCATCGCGGCGGCCACCCGGCACGCCGAGAGCTCGCCAGACGGGGATTAGAGGAGTTTGTGCTCAAGCGCCCAGGCCGTGAGTTCGTGGCGGCTCGACAGCTGCAGCTTGCGCAGCACTGCGGACACGTGCGTTTCGACGGTTCTCGGGGAAATGAACAGGCTGCCGGCCACCTCCTTGTACGAGTATCCCCGGGCGATGAGTCGCATCACTTGCTGTTCCCGGGCTGAGAGCCGGTCCAGTTCCTCCGTCGCGACGGCTGTCTCGCCCGCCACTGCCCCGAAAGCGTCGAGGACGAACCCCGCGAGCCTGGGCGAGAAGACGGCGTCGCCCTCCGCCACCCGGCGTGCGGCATGGGATACCTCCGCTCCCGAGGCGCTTTTGGTGATGTAGCCGCGCGCGCCGGCCCGGATGACAGTCACCACATCGTCCGCCGCATCGGACACGCTCAGCGCGAGGAACGAGGTCTCGGGGGCTCCCGGCGCGGCGGCGCGGATCACCTCGGCGCCTCCGCCGCCCCGCCCGCCGGGCAGATGCACGTCGAGAAGCACCACGCGGGGCTGCACATCGATCACCAGGGCGATCGCGTCGTCGACCGTGGCGGCCTCGCCCAGCACACGAATGCCGGAGTCGAGGTCTGCGCGCAGCCCGGAACGGAAGATCGAGTGGTCGTCGACGATCACGACCGAGAGCGGCACGGCGGTGGGGGACGATGAGTCGGTCATCAGTGAGCCTGCTCTCGAGTGGAGTCGATGGGAATGGCGGGGAGGCTCAGCACAATCTCGGTGCCGGAGCCACCCGGCCCCGGGCCTACAGCGGCCGTGCCGCCGGCGCGACGCATTCGACCGAGAATTGATTCGCGCACACCGAACCTGTCGTCGGGAACGTCGTGGAGTCGGAACCCGGGCCCACGGTCGATCACGCTGAGCTGTGTGCCGTCGCGGCCGCATTCGAGGTAGACCGACACCGTGCCGCCCGCGTGCCTCGCCGCATTGAACATGGCCTCGCGGGCAGCGGCCAACAGGGGCTCCGGCGCTTCGGCGGGAACGTCCCCCGTCGTCACCACGTCGAAGTGCACGGCACAGTCCGCTTCGATCAGGATCGCGGCCCGACGCAGCTCAGTCGCCAGATCCACACGCTCGTCGTTCGGGCCGATGAAGAGCCACTCCCGTAGCTCGCGCTCCTGCGCTCGCGCGAGCCGGGCGGCCTCGCTGTGCGGGCCGGCCTTCTGCTGAATGAGCGCAAGCGTTTGCAGCACTGAATCGTGCAGGTGGGCGGCGATGTCCGCGCGCTCGGCCTCACGCGCGCGGGCCGCCCGTTCGTCGGCGAGATCGCTCGAGAGCCGAATGAACCACGGCGCCGTGACGATGGCGAGCCCGAGCAGCACAGACACAGCGGCGGCGAGCACGGTCCAGATGCTCGGGTTGGCACCGGTCACGAAAAACAGCACGATGCCGACGGCCGTCAGCAGCAGCGCGCCCAACGTGCGTATCAGGGCAGCAGAGGAGCTGCGGGCCGCGCCGCTGCGCAGGTCGGCGAATTGGCGCCAGGCGAAATACACGCCCGCGAGCACCACGACCGTGGGGATGGCCAGGGCGAACGAGATATTGGCACCCAGCCGGTTGGCCAGCAGCGCCGTTCCGGTGACGAGCAGAGCCACCCCGAGAACGATGCCCGGGAGGGGCGCCGTGCGGGGTGCGTCGGCAGCCGGGACGGCCCGGGTGTTCGCTGAACCCGCTCCGGCCGGAGCGGGGGCCGAAGCCGTCACCGCGGCGCGAGTGAGGCTCGCCTTGGGCAGCACCGAACCCAGGCCCGCGGAAGCACTCGGCGTGGTGGCCCAGAGCCAGGCGTAGAACAGCACTCCGGCACCGCCACAGAACGCGAGCAGCACCGCGGCGACACGCACTGGGCCCACGTCAAGCCCGGTGTGTTCGGCGAAACCGACGCAGACACCCCCGATGAGGCGCAACCTCGGCCGGGACATCCGCTCTGTTCTCACTTTCTTATCAAAGCATGCCGGGTCGATCCCCGAGCCGGTGCGTCGTCGAAGTCAGGGACGAATCAGGGTGATGCCCCATGGTTTCGACTCCGTTGTGCTGCCACGGTTGAACCATGACCGATACACCGAACACTCCGCCGACGGCGCAGGACGCCCCCGCCTGGCGCGACCAGCTCACGCGCTTCTTCACCTGGATCCGCCTCTCCGGCCTGAACCGTGACCGGGACCGGTGGTTGCTCGGCGTCTGCGGCGCGATCGCCCGTCGTACCGGCCTCGACCCGTTGATCGTGCGCGGAATCGCCATCGTGCTGGCCATCGTGGGCGGCCCGGCCTTCTTCGCCTATGCCCTCGGCTGGGCACTTCTCCCCGACACGTCGGGTCGCATCCATGTCGAGGAGGCCGTGCGTGGCAGATTCACGGCCCCAACCGTTACGAGCGTCGTGCTTCTCGTGGCCACCGCCTTCTCCTTCGCACAGGGCTTTCATTGGGGAGGGCTCAACACGGGGTGGATCCTGCCGAGCTGGCTCGCCGTGTTCTTCAGCCTGGCATGGTCGATCGCCATCACGGTCGGTATCGTCTGGCTCGTGATCTATATCGTGCGTCGTGGTAAGGACCAGCGCCCCGGCGGACCGGGCAGCCGAGCGAATGCCCCCGACGGCGTCCCGGAGGCCTCACACGATACCGCTACGGGCCCGGGACGGAACGCGTTCGCGGGCAGTGCCCCCACCGGCTCAGTCGCGCTCCGCCCGGAGATGCTGGGCACCGCAGTGGCCGCGCCCCCGTCGACCTCCACGTCGTCGAACTGGGAGCAGACAGCGTCGGGTTGGCAGCCCACCGAGCAGTACCGCCGCGGCCAGGAACAGCAGCGCGTCCGTCGCGACGAACAGCAGGCTCGCCGTGCAGAACGTGCCGCGGCCCGTCACGCGAGCCTTCCCGGGGCCGGTTTCACGGCGATCGTGCTCGGGCTCGCCCTCGCCGCCGGTGCCGTGACAGCCGGAATCATTGCCTCCGGAACCACTACTGCGCCTTCGCCCTCCGCGCTCCCGATCGGACTCGCCGTCGCCCTCGGCGTCATGGCCATCGGCGTGATCGTGTCGGGCATCCGAGGCCGTCGCGGCGGAGCCCTCAGCGGGCTTGCTCTCCTCGCCGGAGTCTCACTCGTTGCCGTCGGTATCTTTCCGGCCGGCACCGACTTCGTGGCGGCCGGCGATCCCACCTGGCGAATCGCCGCCGCGAGCTCCAGCGACTACCACCCCGGGTACGCCCTGGGAGCCGGCCAGGCGACGATCGATCTCGGCCTGCTCGAGGATGACCGGCTTGTTGACGACCGCATCATCGACGTGTGGGTGGGACTGGGCGATACCCGAATCCTCCTTCCGGCCAGCACACCCGTGCGGGTGCAATCCCATGCGGTCGTCGGCGGCGTCACCACCCTCAACTCCGCGGGCGGCCAGGAACAGAGCGGCCTCTTTCTCAATGAGACACGCACCTTCAACGGGGGAACGAACGTGACCCTCCCGCTGATCCGCGTCTGGTCGTCCATCGGCCAGGTCACGATCATCGAACCCGACAGCACCACGAGCCGCTAGGACACCCACCATGACGACCTTGCCCGGCGACCAGCCAACTCCCGGAACCCGCCCGTTCTCCACTGGAACGGATGCGACGCCCATCGACGCCACCCCCTCCGCGGCATCCACTGCCTCGGCCGACACTGCCCCAGCGAGCGCAGCCCCGGCCGGCGCGGCCCCGGCCAGCACCACACCAGCCGGCACCACCCCGGCAGACACTGCCCCCGCCGACACGGCCCCAGCTGACACCGGGCCGACCCGTACCGCCCCGCGCCGCCGGCCCCGGTTCGCGCCCATCGTCTGGGGTGCCGTCCTGCTCGCCTGTGCGGTGTACGTGCTCGTGGCGCAACTGCTGCCCGCTCCCCCTGACCCCACATTCTGGCTGCTCGGCGGCATCATCGCCGTGGGACTGACGCTCGTGGTGGCCGGGATCGCCGCCGCGGCGCGCCGCGCGGGTTAGAGGTGCGCCCCACACACCACCGGTGAAGCTCCGCGGCACTCGCTTGGCGGACCGGCACTCGTTTCGACGAGTGCCGAGCGACCAGACGAGTGCCGCGGGGCACGAGGCTCAGGGGTCAGGGCTCAGGGCTCAGGGCGCGAGGCTCGGGGGTCAGGGCGCGAGGCTCAGGGCTAGAGTTCGAGGCCCACGAGAACGGGTTCCGGCTGCAGGTTCACGCCGAACTCGGCCTGCACCCGGCCCAGCACGTACCGGGCCAGTTCCGCGATCTCGGCAGCGGATGCCCCGCCCGTGTTAGTCAGCGCGAGCGTGTGCTTGCTGGAGATCGCGGCCCGCGAACCCGGCAGCCGGAAGCCCTTGCGCACCCCCGAGTGCTCGATGAGCCAGGCGGCGCTGAGCTTCACCGGGCGAACGTCATCCACGCCCGGCATCGGGCCGACACCGGCGTACTCGTCGAGGGGAATGACGCGGTCGGGCAGCTCGGGCACGAGCACCCACCGCGGGGCCGCCGCCGGCAGGGTGCGTGCGAACGCCTCCGTGACAATCGGATTCGTAAAGAAGGAGCCGGCGCTGAACGTGTCGGGGTCGTTCGGGTCGAGCACCATTCCCTTGGCCGCGCGCAGGCCGAGAACGGTGGAACGTACGGTCTCGAGGCCGACCCGGGCGCCGATGTCCACACCGAGAGCGGATGCCAGCTGACCGTAGGCCACCGGCTCGCTCACGGCCACGCCCGAGTCACCACCCGTGTCACGCAGGTCGAGTTCGATCGCCAGCACGACGCCGCGCAGGCCCTGCTTGAGCACGGAGGTGCGGTAGTCGAGGTGGAGTTCGGCCGCCTCCATACGGCGCACCTCGCCCGTCTCGTAGTCGAGGAAATCGATGGCGGAGAGACTGTCAGAGAGTTCCTGGCCGTACGCGCCGATGTTCTGCACCGGGGTCGCGCCGCAGGATCCGGGGATGCCCGAGAGTGCCTCGATTCCGGCCCAGCCGTGCGCCACCGTGTACGCCACGAGCTCGTCCCAGGGCTCGCCGGCCTGCACGCGCAGCCGCACCGCGTCGGAGCCGTCGGCGGCGAGCCGTTCGATTCCGCGCGTCACCACGTGAATCACGATGCCCTCGAACCCCTCGTCGCTCGCGACCGTGTTCGAGCCGCCGCCGAGAAGCATCCACTCTTCGTCCATGGCCCACACGACGAGCGACTCGTTCACGAGGTCCTGCTCGGTGGCGGGAGCGACCATCGCACTGGGCGGACCCCCCACACGCATGGTCGTCAGCTCGGACAGCGGTACCGGCAGAATCATGAGAGGCTGACGCGCGCCTGCGCCTTGCCGAGCACCGTCTGGCCGTTGAACGAGACCACGAGGTCGAGGCGGGCCACTCGGGCATCCGCTTCGAGAGCACCCACCTTGGCGACCACGGTCACGAGTGCGCCCTCGACCGGATCGACAAAAACCGGGCGGGTGAAGCGCACCTGATAGTCGATCACCCGGGCGGGGTCTCCGGCCCAGTCAACAACCGGCTGCACGGCGAAGCCCATGGTGAGCATGCCATGCGCGAGCACGCCAGCGAGACCCACCGACACGGCCACGTCGTCGCGGTAATGAATGGGGTTGAAATCACCGGATGCCCCGGCGTACCGCACGAGGGAATCGCGCGTGAGGGTGAAGCTCGCCTCCGCGACCTGTTCGCCGACAACGAGTGAATCAAATTCGGGGGTCATTCGTCTCCCCTGACGACGAGGGTGGACGTGGCGGTCACAACGTGTGCGCCCGAGGAATCGACGATCGTGGACACGGCCGTCACCATGGCGTGGCCGCCGAGGCTTTTAATGCTCGTGACCGACAGTGTGGCCGTCAGCTCGTCGCCGGCCACGATCGGACGCGTGTACGTGAAGCGCTGGTCACCGTGCACGACCCGGGTGAAGTCGATTCCGGCGTCCGGCTCGGCGAGAAGCTGGGCGAGCGTGGCTTCCTGCACGACCACGGCGAACGTGGGCGGCGCCACAACGTCGGCATGGCCGGCCGCGCGTGCAGCCTCCGGGTCATGGTTGATGGGGTGGGTGGCGAAGACGGCGCGGGAGAACTCGCGCACTTTTTCGCGGCCCACGAGGTACGGCGCGACGGGCGGAAAGACACGCCCCTGCAGGTCTGGGTTAACTGACACGCTACGAGTTTAGGGGCGCGCGCTGCCGACCGGCCCGATGCGCCCCTACGACCAGCTGTTTCCCGGCTGCGTCGTGCAGAATGGTCTACGTGCAATTTTGTCTCGTTCGCCTCACCTCCCCCGAAGCTGCCCCTCTGTTGGCTGGACTCCGCCTCGAATACAACGCTCGCTACGGCGAGGGTGCCGGCGACTCGGTCGATGAGATCGGCGCGTCCGAGTTCGACGCGCCCCACGGCGGCTTCCTCGTGCTGCGCGACGGTGAGCACACTGTCGCCGGCGGCGGGATCCACCGCTACAGCGCCGACACCGCCGAGATCAAGCGCATGTGGACCAACCCGGACTACCGCCGTCAGGGCCATGCCACCATCGTGCTCGCTCAGCTCGAGCGGCTTGCCCGCGATCTCGGCTTCGCGCGCGTGCGCCTCGAAACGGGCTACGCGCAGCCAGAAGCACTCGCCCTGTACCGCAGCCTCGGCTACACCGACATCGGCAACTACGGCGTGTACGAAGGCGCCTACGGATTCGAACGCACGCTCACGGCGCCGGCCGACCTGCAGAGACCGGATGCCGTGGCATCCGTTCTCGCCTGACCCCGCCGCCCCGCGACAAGCCAACTTCTGCCCCATCGCCCCCACGACATGCCAACTTCCGCCCCATCGCTCGCGCCCAAGGGGCACAACATGGCGACTCGCGAGGCCTGCACGCGCCCCATGGGGCACAAGGTGGCACCTCGCGCTCGACAAGCCAACTTCTGCCCCATCGCCCCCACGACATGCCAACTTCCGCCCCATCGCCCGCGCAGACTCCTGCCCTCCCGCGCTGTGGCCCGCGGAAAGTCCCCAGATTATTCGTCGGGAGCCGTGCTACTTGGTACCGTTAAGACAAATGCGCAAGAATTCCTCTTCAGAACCCATCGTTCCCGTTGATCTCCCCATTGCCGACCGCCTCGCAGCGGCGGTCAAGCGATACGGAGAGCCGGCGGTCATCGAACGTTCCATCGCCCTCCTGAAGGGTGAGAACGCGGGCGAAGACTTCCTGCTGTACGTGGGCGGCGAGCATGCCCAGGGCATTCTCGACGGAGCCCCGTCGGTGTACTGGCCCGAGCTCTGGGGCGCCCGCGCGCTCATGTACGTGTGGAGCGAAACGGCCAACGAGGCCGTCATCGGAGGCCTCGACAACCAGTCCTGGCGAGTGCGCGAGATGTGCGCGAAGGTCATCCTGCAGCGCAAGCTTCACGCGCTGAAGCGCCTCGTGCGCCTCACGACCGACGAGGTTCCGCGTGTTCGTGCCGCCGCGGTGCACGCGCTGGCCGCTCTCGGCACGGCCGAGCACCTTCCCACCATCGTGCAGCGCCTGCGCGACCCCGACGTGGAGGTTCGCCGCGCCGCACAGCAGTCCCGCGATGCGCTCACCGCGCGCCTCGGCCTGCCGACCGCGCCCGACTCGCACTCCCCCGCCGCGGCCGCTGCGGAGGCCGAAGCACCCGCTGCCGAGGCACATTCTCCCGAGGCACCCGACGCCGAGTAGCGTCGGGCGCGCACCCTTCGCGCGCTACGTCGCCATGGGCGACAGCTTCACGGAGGGTGTCGGCGACGACCTGCCCTCCGGCGGGCTGCGCGGCTGGGCCGACCTCGTGGCACTCGGCCTCGCCGCGGAAGCCGCGACCGACGCATCCGTCGCCCCGTTCTCGTACGCCAACCTGGCGATCCGAGGCAAGCTGCTGCGCCCGATCGTGGAGGGCCAGCTCGAACCTGCGATGGATCTCACACCCGACCTGCTCTCACTCTGCGGCGGCGGCAACGACGTGATGCGGCCCAAGGTCGAAATCGCGGGAGTCGTGGCCCTCCTCGATCAGGTCGTCGAGCGCGCCCTCTCCCAGGGCGTGCACGTGCTGATGCTCACCGGCGCCAACCCCACGAAGCACCTCCCACTGGGCACGCTCATCCAGCGCCGCGGCGACCGACTGGCGGATGCCGCGCGCTCGGCGTTCTCGCAACGCCCCGGCGTCACCTACGTCGACAATTGGCTGGATCCCGAACTGACGGGGGCACGTTACTGGTCACCCGATCGTCTGCACCTCAACGCACTCGGCCATGCTCGGGTCGCCGCGAACGTGCTCGCCGCGCTCGGCGCAGCCGTACCCCCGGAGTTCGCCGGTGCAGCAGCCCCCGAACCGAGCAGCCGGGTGCGTACCCCCGCGTACTATCGCGAGCACGTGCTGCCCTGGATCGGCCGCCGCCTCAGCGGCCGGTCGTCCGGCGACGGGCGCTCCGCGAAGCGCCCTGAGCTCGCACCCGTCACACTCTAGCCCGCGACGTCCGACGCCACGGCGACCCGGGGCGCCAACGTGCTACTCGACGGGGTCGGTAGGAGGCGTCCGTTTCCCGGACGCCCCCTCGCCGGCGACTAGCGGCGGCGACCGGAGATCGCGCGGAATAGGAACGCGATGACGGCGATCACCACGAGGAAGAGCCCCACGTACAGCAGGAATTGCAGGGACTGCACGAACCCGCCCGTGATGAGAAGCACAACGGCGACGACAATGACGATGATCAGCAAGAGATTCATAACAGGCCTTTCTCTGTCCACGGATTTCCGTGTGGACTGAGCGTACACCCCCCGAACGGGGAGGTTCATGCGAATGAGCGCTTCAGCCCACGGGCAGCGGATGCCGAGGCTCGGCCGTGTCGACCCGTGCCCGGTGTGCGGCCTCCACGCGCTGGCCCCAAAAAGTGCTCGCGATAATGAGAACAGCACCGATGCCGCCCACGATTCCGAGCGTCTCGGCCCCGATCGTCACGCCGGCCAGCACCGCCCACACCGGCTCGGTTCCCATCAGCAGACTCGCTCGGGCGGCCGACGTTCGACGAATCGCCCACATCTGCGCGAGGAACGCGAACACGCTGCAGGCCAGCCCGAGGTAGAGCACCCCGAGCCACGCCGCCCACCCGAAGTTCGTGACGGCGTGAACGAGGCCCGGCACATCCGCTGCGGTGAAGATGACGGCCCCCACGACGGCCTGGATGAGCGTCAGGGTGATGGTGCTGTAGCGACGCCCGCGCGTGAGGTGTCCCACCATGGTGACGTGCACGGAGCGCACGAGGCAGCGGCGAGGATCAGCAGGTCGCCCACGTTCGGTGCGTGGAACCCGTTCCCGGACACCAGCAGGGCCACGCCCACGACCGCCAGCACCGCGGCGATGAAGAACGGGCGGGGCAGCCACCGCCGGCGCGCCACGGATTCGAGGATGGGCGTGAGAATGATGGTGAGGCTGATGATCAGCCCAGCGTTCGTGGCCGAGGTGAACGCCACTCCGAGGGTTTCCAGCCAGAGAATGGCGGATTGGGTGCCGCCGAGCAGCACGCCCACCGCGAGCTCTCCGCGGGTGGGGCGGCGCTCCCGGCGCACAAGCCACACGACGTAGAGAGCGGCGGCGGCCACGAGAAAGCGCAGCGCGAGCACGGCGCCCACGCTCGCCTGTTCGGTGAGCACCTTGGCGCTGAGGTAGCTGCCGCCCCAGACGATCGCCACGAGCAGCAGTACGGCGTCGACGCGATAGCGCCCGAGGAGCCCGGATGAGGTCATGGTCTCATGCTTCCGGTTGGCATTGCTTAAGTCTAGGCGGCTTATTATGAACGAATGCTTTAGCATTTACTTATGGATCTGCATCAGTTAGCCGTGCTGCGCGAACTCGGGGAACGCGGCAGTGTGGCCGCGGTGGCTCGGGCGCTGTTCGTCTCGTCGTCGGCCGTAAGCCAGCAGCTCTCCGCCCTGCAGCGACGCGTCGGGGTGCCGCTCACCGAAAAGAGCGGGCGCCGGCTGGTGCTCACGGCCGCGGGGCGCGCACTCGCCGCGGCCGCCGCACACGTGTCGACGGCGATGGCCGAGGCCGAGGAGGCCGTGGCGCGCTTCCATTCCGATCCGGCCACTCTCGTGCGCGTCTCGGCGTTTCACAGCGCGGGGCTGGCCTGGTTTGCACCGTTGATTGCCCGGCTGGGCGCAGCGGGCGGCCCGCCGGTCAGCTGCGGCGACGAAGATGTAGCCCGCTCGGATTTTGCCCAGCTGGTGTCGGAGTACGACCTCGTGATCGCGCACCGGGTGCCGCACGACCCCTATTGGCCGGAGGGAGTGACCGTGACGCCGCTCCTGTACGAGCCGCTCGATGTGGCACTCCCGATGGGGCATCCGCTCGCGTCGCGGGAATCGTTGTCAGTTGCCGATGTGGCCGACGAGCCCTGGATTGCGGGGCACGAGGGCTATCCCCTCGGCGAGGCCGTAAATGTCGTCGCGGCGGCAGCTGGACGCCCGTTGCGGGTGACACACCGCATCAACGAGTTCTTCGTGTCGGCGTCGATCGTGGCCGGCGGCGCGGCGATTGCCCTCCAGCCGCGATACACGATGGCCCCAACGGCGGGGTCGGGAATCGTGCTGCGACCCTTCACGGATTTACGGGTCGGCCGGCAGATCGACGCGCTGTCGCGCCCGGAGACGCTCGCGCGGGCATCCGTTCGCCGGGTGCTGGCCGAGCTCAGTGCGGTGGCCGCCCCGCCGGCCTGACGGAGCCGCCCGGTTCGAGTCAGAGAATCGGCTCGCGGGGTCTCGATCGCTCCTCCGTCGCGCCTCGACCAGCGAGGATCCGAGCGGGGTTAGGCGCCGGGTTCGTTCGGGCCGGGGGCGCGCGTGGAGTGCCAGGTGAGTGTGACCGTGAAGTTCGCCGTTGTCGAGGCCGCTGCGATGAACGCACCGGCCTCGGCGTGCAGGTCAAGGCCGAAGGTGACGGATACGTCGTCTGGCCGCTCGGCGAGCGCCAGCAGCTGGTCGATCACCCCCTCGACGGCCGGGGTGATGTTGCCGACGGCGTCCTCAAAGCTTTGTCTGGCCCGCGCGAAGACCCCTGCACCGTCCATTCCGCGGGTCATCACACCGCCTGTCGGCGCTGTCGCCTCGACGAGCACGACGCCCCCACGTGCGAGTGGGAATTCCACGAGCTGAGCCATGCTGTTCTCCCTTGAGGTGTGGCGCGTCACAGCCCGGAAACGTCCCAGAGGCGCGCCATTGTGTCGTAACTCCCCGTGGCCAGTTCCGTACCGTCATCGTTGAAAGCAACGGCCGCGACGAGATCATCGTGACGCCCTTCCCAGAGCTGTTCGCCGCTGACCGAATCCCAGAGCCGCGCGAATCTGTCGGAGCCGCCGGTCGCCAGGCGCGAACCGGATGGGCTGAACGCCACCGCCGAGACCGACCGGGGGTGACGCACCTGCAGCAGCTGTTCGCGAGTGGCCACATCCCAGATCCGCGCGGTTCCGTCGTAGCTCCCGGTGCCCAGACGCGAGCCGAAGGCGGTGAACGCCACTGCCGAGACGAGGCCGTCGTGACTCACCTCCTGCACCAGCGCACCGGTGGATGCGTCCCAGACGCGAGCGGAGTTGTCGTAACTGCCCGTTGCCAGCCGCGCGCCATCGGGGCTGAACGCCACCGCCGAGACCAGGGCCCTGTGCTGCACCTTGACGAGCTCCGCGCCGGTCATCGCGTCCCAGATGCGCGCAGACTTATCGTCGCTCGATGTGGCGAACCGGGTACCATCGGGGCTCCACGCGACCGCGTACACCCGGGTCAGCCAGCCTGCATGCTTCACGCTGAGAAGAGAATCACCGCTCGACGCATCCCAGATTCGCGCGACCCGGTCGTCGCATCCACTGGCCAGTCGCCCGCCGTCGGGGCTGAAGGCAACGGCATTCACCCAGGCTTGCCACCCCTCGTGCTTGAGCTGGAGCAGCTGCTGTCCCGTCGACGCGGTCCAGAGACGCGCCATCTTGTCATCACACCCGGTCGCGAGTCGCGACCCGTCCGGGCTGTAGGCCACCGCGCGAACGGCCGCCGGGTGACGCAACACCACGAGGGGCTCGAACTCCGACTCCGACCGGTCTGCTGGGACTGCTGGGTCTGATGGGGACGCTGGGGACGCACCAGTCGTGACGGCCACCGGTCGCGGCTCGGGGCGCCTCCAAGGCGATGCGAGGCTCGATGTCGGCGGGGGCGCCTCCGAGTTCGGTTCGGACGGCACCACCGCTGGTGGCGCCGAAGGCGTGACCGAAGGCGGGACCGAAGGTGTAACCGAAGGTGGCACCGAAGGCGGGACCGAAGGTGTAACCGGAGGTGTAACCGGAGGTGGCACCGAAGGTGGCACCGAAGGTGGCACCGAAGGTGGCACCGGAGGTGGCACCGAAGGTGGCACCGAAGGTGGCACCGAAGGTGGCACCGAAGGTGGCACCGAAGGCGGGACAGGAGGCGGGACCTGATCGTGCCGCGGCTCCGATTCCGGCTCGAGCTCCGCCTCGGGCTTGGCCGCTAGCTGCACGTCACCGGGCACGGGCCGCTCCGATTGTGCCAGCGACTGCCGCGCGCGGTCTGCGAGCCCGTCAGGTTGGCATCCGTCGAGCTCAGCTCTCGCAGCTGCGCGTCGACCTCGAGCACGGCTTGCCAGTTGCCCTCGTCGGCGTGGTACCGCAGCTCGTTCTGCAGGTCACTGACCTGCAGACACATCTCGCTGGCCACACGGCGCTGCGCCGCGTCGGGGTAGACCGCGTCATTCTCGACTCGGGCGTACCAACGGATGGCCGCGGCCCAGTCCCCGGCCTCCTCCGCCTCGCGCGCCGCTCGATAGTTCTGCGCCGCCGCCTGTTTGCCCCGAACGGTGTTTCGCAGATCGTCCGCCTCGCGGAAGTCTGGATCGAGTTCGAGCACATCGTCCAGCAGCGAGAGCGCAGCGAGGTAGTCCTGGATCCGGGCTTTCGCCTTGGCCTCGATGTACATCGCGCGCAACGTGGACTGCCGGAGCGCGCCCTCCCACATCGGCGCGGTCTCGGGCGGTGTCACGGGCGAGACCACCCGTCGCGCCGGCCGGGCGATCGTGAACAACCGGGTGGATCCCCCGCGAACGTAGAGCACAGGAGTCACCCACTCGAGCGTGCGTCCAAGCCCCAGGATCGACCGACGGCCGCTTCCGGCCGCCTCGTCAACCTCACGGCCCGCGGCAATCGCGCCGTAGAATCCACGTGCGAAGGCAATGGCGGCACCATCGCTCACCGTGAACTGCATGGCGGCAACGGCACTGATGCCGCCGCGCACCAGGGCGGCCGCGGATGCGGAGAACAGGTCTTCCTGTCCCGACTCCCCCGAGGAACAGGAGTTCAGCACGACAAGCCGCGGGCTGGGGCTGGCCTCCCGCAACAGGTCGGCGAGCCCCGACGCCTCCACCATGTGGGACCGGCCCTGCGGCGAGACCAGGGCCACACGCCCTTCGTTGCCGCTGACGTCATAGTCGCCGTGGCCGATGAAGTGCACCACGTGCCAGGGACCATTGCGCAGCTCGGCCTGAATACCGTCCCAGGTTGCCTCGGGCGCCCATACCAGCTCGACGAGTCCGTCCTGCACGGACGGCGTCAGGGCCTCGGTGAGGTGCAGCTTCTCGGCATCCGTGTCGAGCGGGGGCAGGTCGCGCGGCGCGGCGACGATCCCGAGCACCCTCAGGGGCGGGTCGACCTCCATCGGGTTGGGGTTGTAGTCACTCGCGGGAATGTGCCGCAGCAGCGATTCGCGCCGGCACAGGTACGACTCGTCTTCCGGGTCGTAGAGCGTCTCCCACGGCAGTGCGGCCAGTTCCGGGGCGGCGAGCCGCAACACGAGGCGCAGCTGCTGTCCGCTTTGCTGCACCGCTCCCTGACTGGCGTGGTAAGCGGCGCTGATCGACCCGGAGAACAGAGCCTCGAAAAGCTGCTTCCCCACGTCGTGCAGGGGCTGCTCCTGAACCGGGATCGCCCGACGCCCGTGGGCAGCGGATGCCAGAACCGTCAGCTCAAGCTCCGGCAACCGGTCGAGGATCGCGTCCACATCGAGGTGCAGCGTTCCGCTCGGGCGCCCGCTCGTGGGCGCGCGAACCACGTCGACCCGATAGTCACCCCGGGTCGATCCCGGCCTGATCAGTAACTCGATGTCTCGATCCAACTGTTCCCACCAAAGAATGACGTCAGTGTTCTGAGATGAATTCTTACTCATCGCAGCGCAATCTTCAATGGGGTGCGGTGAGGCCGGTGCACCCATCGCATAAGACTGTGCTGTGCGGAGGCACACCGCTCAGACCGCCGGCGTCAGGCGGTCTGCACCGGCGCGGGCTGATCGATCGTGGGCGGGGAGAGCACCACCTCGAGGGCGTCTTCACGACCGAGCGACCCGGGAAAGTTGTAGCGCGCGAACCGTCCCGTGGGGTCGTTCGGGGTCTCCGGCACCGCGATGCCGGAGCGCCGCACCAGACCCGCGAGCACCTCGGTGACCTCTCGGGAGGGCGTGCGTCCGTTCCACGCGCGCAGGCGAACGGATGCCCGCGGCCCGGCCTCGGCGCCGAACCGGAGGGTGAGCATGCGGTTGTGGGTACGCCGCCGATCGAGCGCGTCCAGGCGGGCCCACGTCACCTCGGACAGGGGCACGACCCGGCGGCCCACCCGCAGCTCTCCGGTATCGAAGTTGACCCAGGGCTGCGGGTACCGCAACCGGTGCACGAGGTACAGAGCCAGGAACAGTGGCACGACAGCGGCGAGCGCGATCAGCAGACCCCACCACTGCGAGAGATCCATCGCGCGGGCCACCATGGAGCCGACGTTGAAGGGCAGGAAAATCACCAGCACAAGGTATCCCGGCACCGTGACGAAGGAGCTCCACCAGCCGGTGCGGTCCAGGCGCACCCAGCCTGTCGGCAGGGGTTCCGGGAGAGCAGAGACAGTGTCAGTCACTCCCGCAACGTATCACGGTGCCACGGCAGCCCGACCGAGGAGGCGTTCACCTTCCCGGCGACCCGCCTCGCCGGGAAGGCAGGTACTACAACACGCTCGTGGGCAGGCGGTGCACGGTGACGGCGCCGACGGCCGACATCGGATGCAGCGGGTCCGGTGAGCTCGATCCGGTCGGGCCACCAGGCGGGAGTGCCCCACTGCACCCAACACGGCAAAGGCGTCACCGTTGGTCGAGCCCTGGTCGGTCACGAGAAAATTCAACAGGTCCTCGTAGCCGCGCTGAATGCTCGCCTGAACCGGATCACCAAGCCCCACGAACACCCATTCGGTAGGCGTTTCCACCCGTGGCGCACGCAGGTTCATGCCCTCCGCCGGGGCGGGGCCTCAGCGAGAAGCTGGCACGCCTTCCGAGTCGGGACACCCCTGATTGGTTCTGCCCCGAACCGGGGGTGACCGACGTGTCCCTCGCCTCGATAGGGTGATGCAGCACCCAGGATCCGAATCCCGCGGGGCCTTAGCTCAGTGGTAGAGCACCTGTCTGACAGGCTGTCGGGGGTTCAATTCCTTCAGGCTCCACAACGTCCCGCTTCTCGGGCACGGTCAGGACCCCTTGCTGCAGGTGTTCTGCGCCGCGGTCTGGCCCGTGATCGTCGCCGGAAGCACCGCCTCCCCTGCGGAACCGGGTGAAGCGGATGCCGACGGGTCGGCGCTGGTCGCAGTCGGTGTCGCCGTCGCCGTCGGCGCTGCCGTGTCCGGCACAGCCGGGTCGGCGCTGGCCGGCGCGGCCTCCACGGCGGCTCGCCCTGGCGCGCCGCTCAGGTGCAGGGCCTTGTCACCGACCAACGCGGCGTTCAGAATCTCGGCGCCAGCCGCCTGCGGCACGACACGGTTCGCGTCCCGCGGGTCGGCCACGGTCGGGTACTGCAGGAAGGTCATGTTGACAAGGCCCGTGTCCTTCAGGGCCAGTCCGATTTGAGCGAGCGTGGTGGGATTCGTCAGCGTGTCCGACAGAACCATGTTGGTGGTCGCTGCCTTGGCCAGCGAAAAAAGCGTGATCGGATTGGCGAGAACGCCGCCACTTTCGACCTTTCGAGCCAGGGCAGCCATGAAGACCTGTTGATTGCTGATGCGGCCGAGATCGCTTCCGTCGCCGACGCCATGCCGGCTGCGCAAGAAGGATAGGGCTTCGTCACCGACGATGTCGTGCTGGCCGGCCGCCAAATGCAGGGGCGGGTTCGTGTACACGTCGTCGATGGGCGAGGCAACGCACACGGTGACACCGCCGACGGCGTCGGACATTGCGGCCACCCCCTCGAAGCTAATCTGAGCCGCGAACGGAATGTGCAGGCCGGTGAGTTTCTCGATCGTCAGAACCACACAGGCGAGCCCGCCGCGCGCCAAGGTGGAGTTGAGGATCACCCTGCTGGATGCCGCCGCGGTGCCGCCGCCCGGCTGCGGACAGGCAGGGACGGCGATCATCAGGTCTCGGGGAAAGCTGATCACGCTCACGCTTTGATGATTCTGGGAAATGTGCAGCAGCATGGTGACGTCGTTGTTTCCGGTGCCGGAGCTTGCCGCCAAATCAGCGCTCGAGGCGAATGCTGCGCCCTGGCCGGTGCGCGTATCCGTTCCGGTCAGGAGCAGGTTGACGCCACCGACGATGGCGCTCAGGTCGGAGGCGGAGGTATCCGCCTGACCGGCGCCCTGAGCGACGTGTTGCAGATGCACGCCGGGCTTCACGCTGCTCGCGATGTCCCACGCCGCAACAGCGGCGAGCGTGCCACCGCTGACCAGAACGACACCGAGCGCGATGAGGAGAGAAGAGGCCACGGCCGCAAACGGACCATGGCGCGCCAGCCGCCCGTGCCGGATCGGGACACCGCCCGAGTGCGCGCGCGCCGGCGCGGATTCGGCATCTGCCACAGCATGCGCCTCCCACCTGTCTCGCTGGAACGACCGCCCTCAACGACAGCGCGGGGCTGTCACCTCTGACTCTATGCAGAAAAGCCACCCGAACGCTAGGCGGTCGCAGTCGACCACCGGTGCGACATCCCCTGTGCCGTGCACGACAACCGTGCGTCGAACGGCCCACATATGCGGGACGGATGCGCCGCCCAGGGGTGCGACGCCAACTACTGCGCCACCCGAATCTTGCTCGATTCCACCGGTCTCAGGCACGCGGACGCGCAGCGGTTTGAGTCGGTCCGTGCGACCGACGCCCGTGACAGGCAGCAAGCTCAGCGGCTGTTGCTGCTTCCGGCCGATATCCCCACCAGATCCGCGCTGATGTCCCACAGTCGGCGGGCCAGGTCTGCGTCATCCGCCTGTTTATTCGTGATGGCGGCCTTCCGTTTCTCGTAATATCCGCCGGAAACCCAGTCAGTGCCGGGCGTGCCTTCGGCCATCCACACCAGGTTCTGTGCACCCTGGTCGGGGCTGATCATGCCCGTGAGCCGCTTCAGCGGCGAGTGATAGGCGAAACGCATCAGGCTTGTGGTGTCGGAGGCGAAGTTCGTGGAAACGTTGCCCGGGTGGAACGCGGCCGCGGACATCCCCTCGGCGTGGAAACGACGGTGCAGCTCCTTGGCGAACAAGATATTCTCCAGCTTCGCGTCGCCGTAGGCCTTGTTTGCGGAGTACCTCGAGGTGTTGTTGAGATCGTCAAGGTCGACCTTTCCGAAGATTCGGGCAGCGACGCTCGAGGTGTTGATCACCGAGGCGTGCGAGGCAAGCAAGGTGTCCAGCAGAAGGTTGGTGAGCAAAAACGGTGCCAGATGATTGACCTGGAGGGTCTTCTCGAAGCCGTCCACCGTCTTGTTCCGGGAGCCGAAAATTCCGCCGGCGTTATTGGCCAAAATGTCGATGCGGGGATAATCCGCTTTCAGGCGGTCGGCCAGCTCACGCACGTGGCTGAGATCGGAGAAGTCCGCCACGTAGTACTTCGCTCCGAGTTCCCCGGCCACGGTCTGGGTCTTCTCGGGGGATCTGCCCACAATCACGACGGTATGCCCGTCCGCGTGGAGTTTGCGCGCTGCGGCCGCGCCGACTCCGTCACTCGCACCGGTGATCACAATTGTTTTCATGGGCATGGCTCAATCCTCTGTGGGGTACGGCGACGAGACGTGTTCGCGATGAGTCGTATCGGGAACCAGCACTGAGCCTAGCCAGATGAGCTGGGACGGACCTCGTCGTGCCGCAGAGGAATCACGCGAAGAATTGCGACGGACAAAAAACGAACCAACTCCCTGGGACTAAATAAAGACAGACCGCGGCCGCGCATGACCTACTCGGTGAGGATCGCGCCAGCTGCTGCACGGCAGTTGCGCACGTTCGATCTGCAGGTCCGCCGGAGAATTCAGGCAGCGATCGATCTCTTGGCCCAGAGTCCCCGACCGTCCCAAGCGATTCACCTCGTCGGCGGCTCTGGCGAGTGGCGGGTGTGAACGGGCGGCTACCCCATCATTTACGAGATTCAGGACGACACGTTGATGGTGCTCGTCCTCCGACTCGGACACCGTCGCGAGATGGACGAATCCAGATAAATGAACTCTGACCGGGACTTGTGAAGGACCTGAGTACACTGGGCGAGTATGGCTGACATCGGAGTTTTCGCCCGCACCACGAGTAACGCGCCGAGAGCGTGGTTCCTGGGCGGGATGTTGTTCCTCGCATCGATCGTGATCAGGGTTTCCCAACCCGCGATCGCAGTGGTCCCGGGCGGAGGCACCCTCAGCACAGTCCTGTTTTCCGCTGCCCTGCTCATCTTCGCCTTCGGCATTCGTGGGGCCGGCAGCATCACCGCCCGCCGCCCCCTTGGAACGGCGGCACTGACCGTGCTCGCCGTGTGGCTGTTGCTGGATCTGGCGCTGGCCGGCGTTGTGTCCTCGTCAATTTCGTTCGACACGGCGCCGACCGCCGTCATGACATTCGCCTATGTCAACGTGTTCGTCCAGTTCCTTCTCGCGCTTGTCGCCGTCATGCAAATAGGCCGCCTCGGTGTCGTGCCGTCCCCGTGGAATTGGGTACCCGCCTGGACCCTGGCCGCAGTGTCCGCATCCTGGTTGGTGACGCAGGTCCTCGGTGCGCTCGGAACGACTGAAGGCGCGATCGTCCTCATCAACGCTCTGCTGAGCCTGGACAGTCTCGTCCGTATTGGTGGCACCGTGCTGCTCGCAGTCCTGGCGATCGTTCTTGCTGACCGCATGAACCGTCCACAGCCCACCGCTGATACGAGCATCTCCGACACATAGGGCGGGTGGTGACTGTCAGACATAGGTGATCGTCTGGGCTTTGCAGAGTGCATAGACCGTGACTGGATCGAGTGGGTCTGTAGGCAGCGCCTCGGACGTTGCGTCCGCGCCGGGGCTGGATGTGGGAGTTGACGGCCCAGCTCCAGTCGGTTCAGGCGGCGCGGAGGACCTAAGAGCTTCACTGGTGGAGGCGGTGGGGTTGGAGTCGCTCCCGGGGGTGCCGGAGCAACCAGACAGGATTACCGTGGTCGCTATCGCAGCGAGGAACATGGTGCCTTTCATGGGTTCAACTATGCTCTTCTCCTCCGGGACACGTGTTCCGGGGAATCTCACGGTCGGCGACACCTCCAGCATCCAGCTGCCGTTGCTGCGCTAAGCACCTCGCGCCCTCGGTCGTCCCGGCAGACCACCGCTTTCCCCGGGGTGGCTGTATGAAGTCGTGGCGACTCACGATTCTGCCCACTGAGGCAGCGGTTGGATGACGGCGCGGATCCGGGCTGTTGCTGGAGATCTAGACTGGCCGCATGATCGAAGCCTCGTATGGACTGCCACTCGTCGCAGCCACGGGCACAACGGGAATGGTCGGCCGACGGGCGAAGGAATTGTTCCCTGAGCTCGGTTGGGATCCGCTGGCGGTCGACATCACCGACCAAGCGGCAGTGGAGGCCGCCGTCTCGGCGACACCCGCTGCGGTGATCATCAATCTCGCCGCCTACACGGATGTGTCCGGGGCCCGGCAACAAAGCGGCGACAAGGACGGCTCGTGCTACCGCATCAACGTCCACGGAGCGGGGAACATCGCCCGCGCATGCGCCAGAGCAGGAAAGCATTTCGTGCAGGTGTCCACTGACTACGTCTTCGAGGGTGACAGGCAAGGTCCCTACCTTGAGACCGATGACGGTGACGCTCGAACGGACTGGTACGGCGTCACTAAACGCGATGCCGAAGACCTGATCAAGCACGCTGACGTCGGATGGGCGATCGTGCGCGTGTCTTTTCCCTACCAACGGCACTCCGAACGCAAAACAGACCTTGTTCGCCGCATTGCCGAGCAGCTTCGCACTGGCACGATCACCCCCGATGTTTCGGGACCAGGT
>NZ_JPRS01000162.1 GCF_000738085.1 Cryobacterium sp. MLB-32 | reverse complement strand
CCCGCGCCCGGGTCGGAACCCCCGCCGTCACCGACGAACCCGGCCACACCCGCGGACTGAGTCGGCTCGCGCGCCGCCGAATGCGGGACTTGAGCCGATCTTGATCAAGTCTTGTGCTGACCCCCGACCGGGGGTGACCATCTACAGCATGTTGCGGTGGCACCCTCGGATTGTGAGCAACAGCATCCGTTATCTCCAGCGGTCCCGACAGGCCGTCTTGCCCGGTTCCCGGCGCGCTCTCACGTTCGCCCGCACGAAATCGGCGAGCTTCGGTCTGCTCGGGCAGGCTCGCGTCTCGAAGGCGCCCGCGCTGGGGTCGGCGCAGACCGCGACCGACCGGGGGCTTGATCTTCCGAACGTCGCGCGGTGAACGCGCACATCGATCGGGTCGTTCTGGCTCGCCTGTGCCACGATCTCGGTGGCGATAAAGCGAGTGTTGGCCGATTCGCCGGAAAATTCGTGAGCCACTGGTGTGAACGCGCGGCGCGCCTGGAGAAGGCCCTCGGTCGGTCCGACGCTTCGGAGGCTGGCGTCGTGCTGCTGAGCATCCGCACCACCAGCAGCATGCTCGGCGCCGTGCACCTTGAGGCCGAGTCCGCCCTGATGCTGGGCGCACTGTCGCGGTGCGACTTCGCGGGGTGCCGACTCTCTTTGTCGAGCCTCACGAGGATCGGCGACGAGACCTGCCTCGAACTCACCGAGCTGTTCCGCAGCGCCTGACCGGCCCACTGTCCGGCTGTCCCGCTGCCCGGCCCGCTGCCCGGCCCGATGACCGGCTCGATGTCCGGCCAGGGTGGTCGGCCCGATGTCCGGCCCGCTGTCCGGCCAGGGTGGTCGGCTAGATTGTGTCGCGGGCCGCGAGGCGGTAGCCGACCCCGCGCACGGTTTCGAGCCAGCGCGGAACCGTGCTGCTGTCGCCGAGCTTGCGGCGGAGATTGCCCATGTGCACCTCGACCGCGCGCTTGTCGGCCTCGTTCACGTAGTAGGCATCCGAATAGCTGTCGCCCCGCAGCAGTAGGGCGAGGTCGGCCTTGCTGCGCACCCGCCGTTGCGACTCCAGCAGCGTCGCGAGCAGGTCGAACTCGGTTCGGGTCAGATCGAGGCGCGCGCCGTCCAGGCTCACAAGGCGTTCCTCGGTATTCAACCGCAGGCCGTTGTGCTCAAACCACCCGTCGTCGGCCGGAGACGGGAGTGCCTCCGGCGACCCGGCGGCAGGGCTCTCCGGCGGAGCCTCGGGGGCCTTCGGAGCCTCAGGCTCGTCGACAGCGTCGTCGGAGTCGTCCGTGGCGAGGTGCCGGCGTGGGCGTCGCAGCATGGCGTCGATGCGGGCACGCAGCTCCCGCGGGCGGAACGGCTTTGTGAGATAGTCGTCGGCGCCGGACTCAAGGCCCTGAAGCGTGTCGATCTCATCGCTGCGAGCGGTGAGCATCACGAGGTAGGTGGAGCTGAACTCGCGGATGCGGCGGGCGGTTTCGAAACCGTCTATTCCCGGCATGCTCACGTCGAGAGTGGTGACGACCGGGTTGTGCTCGCGCACGGCGCGCACCCCGTCGAGACCATTGCCGGTGGGGATCGTCTCGAAGCCGGCCTGGGTGAGTACGGCCTCGAGGAGATCGCGGATGTCCGGGTCATCCTCGATGATGACCGCCACGCGTCGTTCGGTCGATTCAGTCGGCATGGAACCAGTATCCCCCCAGAAGGAGGGTGCCGGGGTGTTGCGGGCGAACGGAGCGCGGCATCCGTTCTGCGAGTAGCGTTAGTGCGTGAGAAAACAACCCGTGCCGAGCGACGTCGAGGACTACTTCGACGATCTGGAGCCCAACGCGCGTGCCGTGCTGTACCCCGTCATCGACGCCGTGCGCGATGCGATGCCGGCCGGCTACGAGCTTGGGCTGCATTCCGGAGTGCCCGGCTGGGTGATTCCCCTGGCCCGGTTCCCGAAAACCTACAACGGCCAGCCGTTGGCGTATGTCAGCCTCGCCGCTCGAAAGAACTACCATTCCCTCTACCTGATGGGGCTCTACAGCAACCCCGACCGGGATGCCGCCTTCCGCGCCGAGTGGGCGGCTTCGGGCCGCCAACTCGACATGGGTAAGAGCTGCCTGCGCTTTCGCACCCTCGCCGACGTCGATCTCGACATCATTGCGCGCACCGTCGCGAGCGTGAGCGTCGACGACTTTCTGCGAGAGTACGAACGCATCAAACGACCCGCCTGAGACCCGCGGCTGGTGCCATCCGTTATGCGCATCGGACGTGGTTCCTCGGTGACGGCAAACGCCCGGTCGTGAGTCAGCCAGAGAAGCGAGGGCATGCCCCGGTTGGGGTGACGGGGGCGGCTTAAGCCGGTCGTGGGCGGCGGTATGCTCGGAAGCGTGAATTCAACGGAACCCGTAGACGTCGTTCTCATCGGCGGCGGAATCATGAGCGCCACCCTCGGCATGCTTCTCAAAGAGCTGCAGCCGTCGTGGAAAATCGAAGTGTACGAGCGTCTCGGCGAACTGGCCCAGGAAAGCTCGAACCCGTGGAACAACGCGGGAACCGGCCACGCTGCGCTCTGTGAGCTCAACTACATGCCCGAAGCGCCGGGGGGAAAGCTCACCGCGGACAAGGCCGTCAGCATCAACGAGCAGTTCCAGATCAGCCGCCAGCTCTGGGCGCACCTGGTGAAGACGGGCGCGCTGCCCGCTCCCGGCCGCTTCATCAACTCCACACCGCACATGACCTTTGTGCAGGGCAAGGCCAATGTCGCCTACCTGCGTGAGCGTCACGAGGTTTTGAAGGACCAGCCGCTTTTCACGGGCATGGAATTCAGCGACGACCCCGAGGTCATCGGCGGCTGGACCCCGCTGCTCACCAAAAAGCGACCTGCGGGCCAGAAGATCGCGGCCACGCGCAGCGACCTCGGCACGGACGTGGACTTCGGCGCGCTGACCAGCTTCATGTTCGACGACCTCACTCGGCACGGTGTGGACCTGCACATGAACCAGCAGGTGACCGACCTGACGCAGAACACCGACGGTTCGTGGCGCATCAAGCTGCTGCGCCAGGTGGGCCAGACGCGCAGCACCGTCAACGCCAAGTTCGTGTTCGTGGGCGCCGGCGGTGGCGGGCTCGCGCTGCTGCAGAAGAGCGGCATCCCGGAGATCAAAGGCTTCGGCGGTTTCCCGATCAGCGGGCAGTTCCTGCGCACCACAAACCCCGAACTCGTGGCACAGCACCAGGCGAAGGTCTACGGTAAGGCCGGCGTCGGCGCCCCACCCATGTCGGTGCCGCACCTCGACACCCGCGTGGTCGACGGTGAGATGTCGCTGCTGTTCGGCCCCTACGCCGGCTTCAGCCCCAAGTTCCTCAAGTCCAGCACGTGGCTCGACCTGCCGTTCTCGATTCGTGCGCACAACCTCGGGCCGATGCTCGCGGTCGCTCGCCACAACTTCGACCTGATGAAGTACCTGATCGGCGAGGTGTTCGCGTCGCGCAACGCCAAGCTCAAGGCGCTGCAGGAGTTCGTGCCCACCGCCAAGATGGGCGACTGGGAGCTCATCACGGCCGGCCAGCGCGTGCAGGTCATGAAGAAGGACGCGGCCAAGGGCGGCGTGCTCCAGATGGGCACCGAGGTCATCACCTCCGCCGACGGCACGATTGCCGGCCTGCTCGGGGCATCCCCGGGGGCGTCGACCGCCGCACCGATCATGGTGGACCTGCTCGCGCGCTGCTTCCCCGACCGCATCGCCGGCTGGGAGCCGAAGTTGCGCACGATGATTCCGAGCTACGGCACTCAGCTCTCTGACGATCCCGCCGCCGCCGCGGCGTCCCTCGCCGCAACCGCCAAGGTGTTGAACCTCACAGCCTGACCCGCCCTCCCGGTCGGGTCGCGGCCCTGCGCCGGCGCATCCGCCCGTAAAACCGGTACTTTTCACGACACGCCGCCCGGGGTGGCGCCGGGCCCCGGCGTGTCTCAGAAACCCCGGTTTTCGCGTGGGACGGTCCGGACCGGTTCCGGTCCCGTCCGTTCAGGTCGGGCCTCGTAAAACCGGTACTTTTCGCGACACGCCGCCCGGGGTGGCGCCGGGCCCCGGCGTGTCTCAGAAACCCCGGTTTTAGCGCCGCGCACCGGGGACGGATGTCCCGGTGCCCGCTACGCTGACCCGTATGGACTCTGTCGACTTCAGACCGGAACGCAGCCAGTACGTCTACACCTTCGGAGGTGCCGACCCTGTCAAACGGGTGCGGCCCGGCACCCTGCTCAACCTGTGGTCGGAGGACGCCTTCAACCACGCCCTCACCTCGGTGAACGATGTGGCCAGTCAGGTGATCGACTTCCGCTACCTGAATCCCCAAACCGGCCCGTTCTATGTGGAGGGCGCCGAACCGGGGGACACCCTGGCCATCCATGTGGTCGACCTGGTTCCGGCGCGCAGCTGGGGCGCATCCGCTGCCATTCCCTTTTTCGGTGGCATGACCAGTACGGATCGCACGGCGCTGCTGCAGCAGGCCCTTCCGGAGGCCACCTGGATTTACCAGGTGGATACCGCAGCCAAAACCGTAGGCTTCCAGGCCCGCTTCGGGGACTTCGAGGTAGCCCTGCCGCTCGAGCCGATGCTCGGCACGGTGGGAGTGGCGCCGTCGGGAAACGAGGTGCGGTCCTCGCTCGTGCCCGAACGTTTCGGCGGCAACATGGACACCCCGGAGATCAAGGCCGGCACGACCGTGTTTCTGGGTGTGAACGTAGAGGGCGCGCTGTTCTCGATCGGCGACGGCCACTACCGCCAGGGCGAGGGTGAGGCCTGCGGCACCGCGGTCGAAGGCGCCATGAACTCGACCATTCTCGTAGACCTGATCAAGGGACGGGCGCCGCTCTGGCCGCGACTCGAAACCGACGACTACTGGATGATCGTGGGCTCGTCCCGCCCCATGGAAGACTCCTGGCGCATCGCGCAGCTCGAGATGATCCGCTGGTTCGGCGAACTGTTCGGCCTGCACGAAATGGATGCCTACCAGCTGCTCAGCCAGGTGGCCGAAGCCCCCATCGCCAACGTGGTCGACCCGAACTACAGCGTGGTCGTGAAGGTGCGCAAATCGCTGTTCCCCGCGGCCTACGCCTTCGACGGCATGCACCGCGACCTGCGCTCTCGAGCCGCGGCTCGCTGACCCGCACCCGCTGACCTGCACCCGCTCCCCACACCCGCTGACCCACACCCGCTCCCCACACCCGCTGACCTGCACCCGCTCCCCACACCCGCTGACCCA
>NZ_JPRS01000161.1 GCF_000738085.1 Cryobacterium sp. MLB-32 | reverse complement strand
GGAACCCAGGTGGCCCCGAAGGCGCAGCCCGGGCCGGTCACGGTGAGCGTCGGCGCTCCCCAGGTGCCACCGACCGCGGAGAACTCGGCCCGAGCCGGGTCGGTGCATCCGGTGGCCTGGCGAACGGCATCCGCTCCAGCAGAATCCAGGGTCACGGCCACCACGACTGGCTTGCCGATGGGTGCGCCCGTGGGGATCTGGGTCAAGGCACCGGCGATTGCTGCGCAGATCACCGCGGCACCAATGCCGAGCGTGATGAGGAACACCCGGAATTGCCGGCGCGTCTCGAGGAACATTTTCCATTCGCGTAGCGACTCGAAGGCGGCCACCAGCCGGTCACGGTCGTGGGGAACCGGGCGCCCCGGCTCGAGCTCAGCGTAGAAAACCTGGGTGGCCTTCATGAACGACGCCTCGGTGAAAAAATCCGGGGCAAGCATGCCGACGCCAAAGGCGCTCTCCACGGCCCGCGCCATCGCGATCTTCTTATCTTTCAGAATCGTCACGACCTCCCGTGGCTCCACACTCAGCACGGCGGCAGCGCGCCAGAGAATCGCTGCCACGGCGACGAATATGGCCAGCACACAGACGCCCAACACCGCGTGGCGCTGGAACCAATCACCCGCATCCGTGGCGCCCGTCAGGCTCGCACCGACCGGCGCGCCGGTGACGACCACGGCGGTGAGAATTGCCGTCACGGGGGTGAACGCCGCGAGCCATTTCGTCGTGTCGCGATAGCTCTCAACACTGGATTTGTAGATCGACATCGGGCTCCGTCTCTCATGCGCTGGGCGAGAATCTCACATTACCGAGATTTATCGGGTAAACTGGATTTCGTTATCGCGACATAAGGAGAGTGTGGTGGCTGCAGTCGACTTTGGTCCAGTACCGGTGTCGCGGTTCAAGAACGAGGTGCACAACGTGCTCGCGGCTCTGGGGAATCAACGCCGCGTTCTGATCTCACGCCACGGCACGGTCGTCGCCTCCATCGAGCCGCCGGCAGAGCAACACGCCCGCCTCCTGCTCGACTTCGCGACCCGGCCGAGCACCGAGCGGCAGGTTGCGGTTCTCACCATGACGGACATCGGCCATGGATCGCCCTCCGAAGCTATCCGCAATGCGGAGAACGGCATCCAGGCCCTCTTGACCTACGGCGGGCGAGTGCGTGGGGTTCTCACCTCGAAGCCCGAGGCGGAACCCTTGGAGGCCGTCGATGAGCGGGCATCCGCTCTCGCCACCTATGCCCGCACGCACCCGGATGCGACACCGCACGAGTTCGCCGAGTTTGCCGACTCGCTAGTGGCAAACGCGGAAGCGCCTGTGCCGGCACCTGGGCCTGAAGAGAACGTTGCGTCGCAGTGGCTGGACCTGCTCTCCAGCCTCGGCACGATGCAACTCACCAAACCCGCGGCGCCTGAGTTAGTGACGGCCGGCGACGTGATCTACGTCAACTTCTCCGACTATAAAGATCGCGCGATCAAGATGCTCGCGGGCAGTTACGACGAGGTTGGCCTGCTCACGAACGCCGCCCTGGTACTTCCGGGCATCCTGCACATTGTGCGGCCGGGCGCCACCCACATGACCCCGCAACGCGCCGAGCTTCTCCGCACCGCCCTCGGAACCGCCGAGCAGGCCGTTCGACGTGCAGGGCATGCCGTTCGCTCTGGCCCCGATTCCGGCGTCGGCCTAGACTACGAGGATTCCACGCACACCTAGCGGGAGGGGCGACTTGGGCGAGGCGGTCCGAACCATCCACGGGCAGAATGCGCTCACCACCTTCGCGTGGGTTCACCCTTTTCTCCACCCAGACCTCCGCGACGCAGTTGTCGCGCTGTTGTCCGGCCAGGCCGTCGTTCTCGATGACGATCTTGAGATTTATGCCCTCACCGGCGCGGATCCCGACCGCGTGAAACTGACCCTGCTGCGCCCGGGCGGCCCGTTCACCGTGAGCCTGGAACTGCGCGCCATTCGCCAGCCCGGCCGCGGGGGCGATTCGCGCCGGTCTATTCCGGTACCCGACAAGTGGCGCACCACAAACCCTGTGTCCGGCGTGACGGCGTGGGAACTGTTCAACTGCACCGTGCACAACGTTGAACCGCACAGCAGCGCTCCCTAAGTGGGTCGGTGCTGGGGCTGGTTGAAAGTTAGTCCCTGCCCGTATTCGTCGCGCGAGTTGGCCACGCGGGCAGCACGCAGGGCGCAGTTGCCCCCTCGCGGCACTCGCTTGGCCAGCGGGCACTCGTCTATATGAGTGCCCACCCGCCAAACGCGGGCCACCAGACTTTTGGGGAACGCGTGACCAATCTGAGCAACGCGGGCTGTCTCGCGACCAGGGCGACCGGGCTCGGGCGCGCCCTCGCGGCACTCGTCTTGTCGGCGGGCACTCGTTTGAACGAGTGCCCGCCGACCGAATGAGTGCGACGAGACTAGTGGGAAACAAAAATCCTATTCTGCCTGAGTTTATGATGAGTAATTCTCGTCTTTTTGTTCGATTCGTGGGAGAATAGGGGTATGTCAACGACGCAGAAGTTTGATTTCGAGGTGATCGCCCAGCTGGAGCTGGCCGAGGCCTCGATGGCTGCTGCGCTGGCCGGTGTGAACTACTCCCGGCTCGACGGCACAGCGTCATTGGCTGTGATGGGGGTGGTGGAAAAGATCGGGCGCCGAGTGGACGGGGCCCGAGTGTCCTCAGCAACAGACGTCGCAGCTCGGGCCGACTCGGCGCTCGGCCACGAGTCTCTCGCTTACAAGAACGGATGTCGGGGCAAGTACGAGCTGATCACCGGGGTGACTCGGGTATCGAGTTCCGAAGCGAAACGGCGAATGCGCCTCGGCGGCTTGATCACCGGTGCGGCCAGTGCCGCAAGCGGGCTGCTCGGGCAGGAGGTTCCGGTGCAGCACCCGGCGGTCGCCGAGGGACTCGCCTCCGGGGAACTCGGGGTGGATGCGGCCGAAGTGATTGTGACGGCGCTAGAGCCGCTGTCGAGGCGAGTTGCTCCGGATGATCTGGACCGGGTGGAGCGGGCGCTGGTGGCGTCGGCTACCGGGGCGATCACCCCGGAGACAGAGGGGTTGCCGGGGGCGGGGATCGCGTTCTCGGCCGACCTGATCCGGGCACAGGCCCACGAGTGGGAAGCGCGACTCGACCCGGACGGCGCCGCTCCCTCAGACGACGTGACGGCGGCGAAAAGCACGGTCGGGTTCGGCCGGTACAAGGCCGGCCTGTATCCCCTGCGGGGCGGCGTGACGCCGGAACTGCGCGGCATCATGGACGGCGTCTTCAACACCTTCCTCTCCGCCCACGCGGCGCCGGCGTTCCCGAGTGAGGAACAGCAGGCGCTGATCGAGGCCGGGGAGCTCATCCCCGGCGCGGAGGAGTTCGAAGACCCACGCACGGGCGGCGAGAAGCGGGCCGACATTCTGCGGGCCCTGTTCGACGTCACGGCCCGTGATTCGAAGACGCCCAGCATGGGTGGGGCCGCTCCCGTCGTCATGGTGCACGTAAACGCGGCCGATCTCAAGAGCGGCAGTGGCGTCGGGTGGGTCGACGGAGTGGAGGCTCCGATCTCCCTCCGGGCGGTGCGGCAGAAGATGTGCGCCGGCGGGTTCCAGAACGTGATCCTCGGCGAGAACGGCGAGGTACTCCACCTCGGCGAGAAGAAGCGATTCTTCACCCCGGGCCAGCGACGGGCGATCGCCGCCCGCGACGGCGGCTGTGTCATACCGGGGTGCAAGGTAGCGGCCGCCTGGTGCGAGGTGCACCACATCATCCCGTGGCAGCACCACGGCAAGACCGATGTGGACAACGGATGTCTGCTCTGTTGGTACCACCACGCGACGATCGACACCTCCGGGTGGGAGATCCGCATGGTGCGCGGCCGACCCGAAGTACGCGGACCGGTCTTATTCGACCCGACCCGCACCTGGCGGCCCGCCGCCAGCCACCGCGCGAACACCCCCAGCCGACCACCGGGCTAGAACTCTGCCAATTCCGCTGATCGAGGCGCGACGAAGCAGCGCTCGAGACCTCGCAGGCTGATCCTCAACGCGGCCGGGTGGGAAGATCGTCTCGCGGGGTCTCGATCGCTCGTGCCTCGCGCCTCGACCGACGGGGGCGCTTGAGCGGTGAGGCGCCCTTCTCCGGCCGTGTCGCTGACGATGGTCGCGAACATTATGAACTTCCATAATATGAAATTAGTATTCCATTTGGAAGCGTCGTCGTGGTAGCATTTTGAAATTCCCGGTCAGAAAGGACCGCTCAAGATGGCTCGCAACGATGCGCAAACTCTCGATCACCCTACGACTCTCAGCGAACTCGAGTCGGCGCTGCCCCCGGGGAGCGTGATCACCGACCCCGCCAGCATGGATGCCTATCGCTGGGACCGAGCCAACGACCCGGATGCGGGCGTGCCGCTCGCCGTCATCAGGGTGAGCTCGACCGAAGAGGTGCAGGCCGTCATCCGCTACGCCGCCGCCACTGGCACCCCCATCGTGCCCCGCGGCGCCGGCTCCGGACTCTCCGGCGGCAGCACCGCCGTGCAGGGCGGCATCGTGCTGTCGATGGATCGCATGAAGAGCATCACCATCGACCCCGTCACGAGAACCGCCGTGGCCGGCCCGGGCGCGCTGAACGCCGAGGTCAAGGCCGCGGCCTCAGCCCAGGGCCTGTGGTATCCGCCCGACCCGTCGTCGTACGAGATCTGCTCGATTGGCGGCAACGTGGCCACGAACGCGGGCGGCCTGTGCTGCGTCAAGTATGGAGTGACCACCGACTACGTGCTCGGCATGACAGTGGTGCTCTCAGACGCACGAGTAGTCAAGCTCGGAGGCGCGCGGCTCAAGGACGTGGCGGGGCTGTCGCTCACCAAGCTGTTCGTCGGCAGCGAAGGCACGCTCGGCATCATCACCGAGGTGCTGCTGCGCCTCATTCCGGCCCAGCGACCGCCGACGACCCTTGTGGCCAGCTTCCCGACCCTGAACAGCGCAACGGATGCCGTGCTCGCCATCACCCGCAGCATGCGTCCCTCGATGCTCGAGTTCATGGACAACGTCACGATCAACGCCGTTGAAGACCTGACCCGCATGGGGCTCGACCGGGGTGCGGCCGCCATGTTGATCGCCCAGTCCGACGAGCCCGCCGGCCATGCCGCCGTGGAGATCGGGCTCATCGAGGACATCTGCAATCAGAACAGCGCCACCGAGTGCTACTCCACCGACGACCCCGAGGAGGGCGAGGCCTTCATCGTGGCCCGACGGATGGCCATTCCGGCCGTCGAGAAGCTCGGGGCCCTGCTGTTGGAAGACGTGGGAGTTCCCGTGCCATGCCTGGGCGATCTGGTGACGGGCATCGCCACCATCAGCGCGAACCGCGACGTGACCATCGCGGTCATCGCGCATGCCGGCGACGGCAACACGCATCCGCTGATTCTGCTCGACCCCACCGACGAGGCGCAGCAGGAACGCGCGCACGTGGCCTACGGAGAGGTGATGGACCTCGCGATCCGCCTCGGCGGCACGATCACCGGCGAACACGGGGTGGGCCGGCTGAAGCGCCCCTGGCTGGCCGAATACCTCGGCCCGGACGTGCTCGAACTCAACCACCGCATCAAGAATGCCCTCGACCCGCAGGCATCCTCAATCCCGGGGCCGTACTCGAACACCACGGGTCACACTGATGTTGACGCAGACCGCCACCCACACCACCGTCGCCACGATCAACTACGCGACCGCGGCGCGCGCCATCGCCCTCGCGATCGAGGAGGGCGCGAAGGTGGGCGTGAACGTGTCGGCAACAGTGGTCGATCCCGCCCTGGGCCTCGTGGCCTACGGCCGCGCCGACGGCACCACGCCGCACAGCGTGGAGACCAGTCGGCGCAAGGCGAACACGGGCTCCTCGACGCGTCGACCGAGCGCGCTCGTTCCCGCCGCGCTGTCGGTGGCTCTCGAGCACGGTACCGGCAGCCTGCTCACCAGCGTGCCCGGCGGCGTGCCCCTCGGCTTCGACGGCGTGCACGTGGGCGGCCTCGGCGTGGCCGGTGGCCCTCCGCCCGTGGATGCCCAGATCGCCGCCGCCGTGCTGGCAGCCCTCGGCGCTGACCCCGTGCCCGCCGCGTAGCCGGCACCATTCACAGATGAACCTGACAGACCAACGAGACGGCCGGGAGGCCCGGAGATGAAGATTGTCGTTTTGGTGAAGGAAGTTGCCGACACCTGGAAGGAACGCAAGCTCGACCTCGAGACCGGGCTCCTGGATCGCGAAGCCAACGACAGGGTGCTCGACGAGATCAATGAGCGGGCCACCGAGGCGGCCGTCTCCTTCGCCGAGGCTCATCCCGACACCGAGGTCGTGGTGCTCTCCGTGGGGCCCGCGTCGGTTCCCAACGCCATGCGCAAAGCACTGGCGATGGGTGCCACCAGCGGCTTCCACGTGCTCGACGCGAGCATGGTCGGCGCCGATCTCACGCTCACGGCCGAGGTTCTCGCCAAGGCCGTTGAGCGCATCGGCTTCGACCTGGTGATCGCCGGGAACATCTCCACCGACGGAAATGCCGGCATGATTCCGGCCATGCTGGCGGAACGGCTCGGCGTGGCCCACGCCACGAACCTCGACACCCTCGTGATCTCCGACTCCGAGATTCGCGGCGAGCGCGAAACCGACGGCGGCGTGCTGGCCATCACCGCCCAGCTGCCCGCGGTCATCTCCATCAGCGAACGGCTTCCCGATGCTCGCTTTCCCGGCTTCAAGGGCATCATGGCGGCGAAAAAGAAGGTCGTCGAGACCGCAGACCTGGCCGAACTCGGCGTGGACGCGGATGCTGATCTGCCCCGCTCGATCATGATCGCCGTGAGTGAGAAACCTGCTCGCAGCGCGGGCGTCAAGATCGTCGACGAGGGCGACGCGGGACAACAGCTCGCGGACTTCCTCGTGCAAAACAGGTTGGTGTGACATGTCTGAAGATTCACGTACCCCCATTCTCGTTCTCCTGCCCGTTCTGGCGTCAGGTTCCCTGCCCACGAGCGCGGCCGAGCTGATCGGAGCCGCCTCCAGCGTGGGCAGTGCTGTCGCGCTGGTCGTGGCCGCCCCCGGCGCCGGGCACGCAGCCGCCGCAGCCGCCGGTGCGCTCGGCGCCGAAAAAGTGCTGGTGGCCGAGACATCCGCTCTGCTCTCGGTGCTGACCGCGCCGCTCGTGGACGCTCTTATGGCCGCCTACGAGAAGGTCGCCCCGGCGGCGGTTCTCATCTCGAACACCATCGACGGCCGCGACGTAGCCGGCCGATTCGCCGTTCGCACCGGCAACGCGCTCTCGGTGGACGCCGTGGGAGTCGGCCGCGACGACGAGGGAATCATCGCGCACCACTCGGCGTACGGAGGAGCCTGGGAGGTGGACTCCACGGTGACCTACGGAATTCCGGTGATCTCCGTGCGGGTGGGCGCGGTCGACGACCGTGCTGACGCCACGACTCCCACGATCGACGAGCTCGACTTCTCCGCGGCCGACCTCCCGGCCGCCACCATCGAATCCTTCACGGCCGCGAGTTCAACCTCGACACGCCCGGAGCTGCGTGGCGCGGCCCGAGTGGTGGCGGGCGGGCGCGGCGTGGGCTCCGCCGAAGACTTCACCCTGGTGGAGCAACTCGCGGATGTGCTCGGTGCCGCCGTGGGCGCCTCGCGGGTGGCCGTGGACTCCGGCTATGTGCCGCACTCGTACCAGGTGGGGCAAACCGGAGTGTCGGTCTCCCCGCAGCTCTACATCGCGCTCGGCATTTCGGGGGCGATCCAGCATCGAGCGGGCATGCAGACGTCGAAGACCATCGTGGCCATCAACAAAGACCCCGAAGCGCCGATCTTCGAGATCGCCGACATCGGCGTGGTCGGCGACCTCTTCACCGTGGTGCCTCAGCTGATTTCGGCGCTGGCCGCAAAGAAAGGCTAGAGATGATGGAGCCGCTCTCCACGCAAGCACGGCGCAGCGGGTTGCCCCGGATCCGTGGGGGAACTCCCTGGCCGCCGCCACGCTCGGGCTCGACTGCGACTGCGACTGCGACTGCGGCGCCGGCGCCGGAGACTTCGCGCGCGCCTGCGGCAGAGACTCTGCCGGAGACGGTGGCGACGACGGGTGTTCCGGAGACGGCTGCGGCTGCGGCTGCGGCTGCGGTCCCTGCCACGGTTTCGGCGTCTGTTCCGGCCGCTCCGGCACCTGAGCTCGGCGCGAACACGGTGCTGCAACGGCGAGGCCTGCCCCGAACCGTGGGCGGCGAGCCGTGGCCGCCCCGGCGCGCGGTGCCGGTTGCCGTAGCCAGGGCCGTGACCCCGGTCCTGATGGCGCCCGTTGCCGAACCAACCTCCGTGACCGAGCCCCTGGCTGCGTCGATGGCCCAGCCCGTTGCCGCGCCTGTGCTCAACATATGGCCGCGCCTGTGGCCGCGCCCGTGGCCGCGCCCGTGGCGGCGCCCAAGCCCGTTGCCGTTGCGCCCGCCACTGTCGCCGCACCGGAACGGCGTCGTTACCGCGGTCGCACGCTCCCCCAGTGGACGGGCCTCGCAGCCCTGGCCGGCGCCGCGCTCCTCCTGATCGGGGCCGTGGCGGCCCTCCTCGTGCAGTGGCTGCTGGGCACCGAGCCGCTGCAGAATTTTGTCGCCGATTACCCCGGCGAATACCACTTGCCCGAGGGAGCACCGGTCGGCCTGCCCTGGTGGTTGAGGTGGGCGCACTTCTTCAACGTGTTCCTCATCCTGCTCATCATCCGTTCCGGTCTGCAGACCCGCTCGGAGACGCGTCCCACAGTCTTCTGGTCTCCCAAGTGGAACCCCACGCGCAAGATCAGCCTCACGATCTGGCTCCACCAGTCCCTCGACCTGTTGTGGGTTGTGAACGGCACCGTGTTCGTGGTGCTGCTGTTCGCCACCGGGCAGTGGGTGCGCATAGTTCCCACCAGCTGGGAGGTATTCCCCAACGCCCTGTCGGCCATCCTGCAGTACGTGTCGCTGGACTGGCCCACCGAGAACGGCTGGGTGAACTACAACGGCCTGCAGCAACTCACCTACTTTGCCACCGTCTTCATCGCCGCACCGCTCGCCGCGGCCACCGGGGTGCGCATGTCTGGTCTCTGGCCGAAGGGCGCCACGAGGCTGAACAAGATCTACCCGATTGAGCTCGCCCGCGCGGTGCACTTCCCCGTGATGCTGTACTTCGTGATCTTCATCTTCTTCCACGTGACCCTCGTTCTGGCCACCGGAGCGCTGCGCAACCTAAACCACATGTACGCCGGTCAGGACGTGGTGAACTGGACGGGACTCGGCATCTTCGCGGCCTCCCTGCTCGTGATCGCCGGCGGCGTTGCGGCCGCTCGGCCGCTCATCGTGGCCCCGATCGCCGCCTTGTTCGGGCGCGTGGGTCGCTAGACCCCCGGCAACCGGGCGGCTCGCGACACGCGTCATCGGCCCGTGGGCAGCACAGACCGACATACGCGCCCCCATCAAGCAGCTGAGCGTAGATCTGGATCGGCGGCACGTGCACGAACCGGGCCGATGTCACCACTGCCACGATCCAGCGCACGAGAAGGCCCAGGCTCCAACCGATGAGCTTGCGGAAGAGCACGCTCTCCGCTCCCTGCAAACCGACGGCGGCGGCCGCCACGGCCAGGTTCTGCAGTGAGAGCATCTTGCCCAGCACACCGGCCGACGAGTTGGCCGCGGCCATCAGCACCGGCGACAGGCCCGTCGCGTTGGCGGCGGTGACCTGCAACTGCCCGAAGAGCGCGTTGGACGAGGTGTCGGAGCCGGTCAGGGCCACGCCGATCCAGCCGATCACAGGGAGATGGAAGACTTATTTCAGAAATCGACCGTGTTCGATCGCTGCTGCGGCAGCACATGAGGAGCGTGCTGCCAGCCGATGCGCTCGCCCAGTCGTTCGAGAAGCGGGCCGGCCCGGCTCATGCTGAGGGCGGGGTCGCGTTCGAGGTCGGTGAGCGGGTACGCCCGCAGAAACCCGGCGCGCTCCACGTCGTCGGCGTTGAGCGTGGTGCGACCGCACACGGCGATCACGGGAACACCGGCCCGCGCGGCGGCACGCGCGACACCGACCGGGGTTTTGCCGGCGAGACTCTGCTGGTCGAGGCTTCCCTCCCCGGTGATCACGAGGTCGGCCCCGGCGAGACGCTCCTCAAGTCCGGTGAATTCCAGCACGATGTCGATGCCCGGTCGGCGGGTCGCGCCGAGCACGGCGAGGGCGGCGTAGCCCACCCCGCCCGCCGCGCCGGCACCGGGCGCGGTCGCGCTCTGCGCTCGGCCGCCGGCATCCGTCAGCACCGCCACGAAGCGGGTCAGGGCAGATTCCAGGAGGACGACGTGCGCCTGGGAGGCGCCCTTCTGCGGAGCGAAGACCGTGGCGGCGCCATTGTCACCGAGCAGCGGGTTGTCCACATCGCTCGCGAGCAGAATGCTCGCGTCGACCAGTCGGGTGTCCAGGCCCGACAGGTCGATGCGGTGCACCCCTGCGAGTGCGGCGCCGCCCTCCGCAAGGTCGGCGCCATCGGCATCCAGCAGGCGCGCGCCGAGCCCGCGCAGCAGGCCCGAACCGCCGTCGGTGCAGGCGCTGCCGCCGATCGCGAGAACGATGCGGGTGCAGCCCGCGTCGAACGCGGCGCGAATCAGTTCGCCGGTTCCCCGGCTGGTGGCACCCAGCGCGTCACGGATGCCACCGGGCAGCTGATCGAGGCCGGACGCGGCCGCCATCTCGATCACCGCTTCGGCGCCGCGCACAGCGAATGCCGCCTGCACCGGATGGCCGGTGGGACCGCTGACCGTGCTGATGCGGCGCTCGAAGCCCGCCCCGACGGCGGCGTCGACGGTTCCCTCACCGCCGTCGGCCACGGGAATGGACAGCACGTCGATCGGGTAGCCGAGGCTCGCGGCCGCCGCGCGCAGGCCCACCTCCAGCGAGCGAGCCACCTCCGGTGCGGAGAGGGAACCCTTGAACTTGTCCGGGGCGATGATTACGCGCATGTTCTGCCCTAGACCCGAACCGCGAGGTTGCCGGTGGGCGCGTCAGCCTCGGTCAGCGCGATCTCCTCGAACTCGTTCACGGCGTCGATCTCGGCGGCGGCCATCGAGATGTTGGTGACCCGTTCCAGGATCACCTCCACCACCACCGGAACCCGGTGCTGCAGCAACAGGGCCTGCGCAGTGGCGAAGGCCTGCCCCAGCTCGGCGGGGTCGGTCACCCGCACAGCCTTGCAGCCGAGTCCCTCGGCCACGGCAACGTGGTCGACGCCGTATCCCTTGATGCCCGGGGACGTGTCGGGAGTGTTGATGTTGTCGAACGCGAGGGAGACATGGAAGTCCATGTCGAAGCCACGCTGGGCCTGGCGGATCAGGCCCAGGTAGGAGTTGTTCACGACAACGTGGATGAAGGGCAGGTTGAACTGGGCGCCCACCGCCAGCTCCTCGATCATGAACTGGAAGTCGTAGTCGCCCGACAGGGCTACGACGGTGCCGCCGGGATTGGCGCGCACCACGCCGAGCGCGGCGGGCAGGGTCCAGCCGAGTGGGCCGGCCTGCGCGGCGTTGATCCACTTGCGCGGACCGAAGACGTGCAGCATCTGGCGCCGGCGATCTGCGACAGACCGATGGTGGACACGTACACGGTGTCCTGGCCGAATGCCCGGTTCATCTCCTCATACACCCGCTGGGGTTTGATCGGAATATTGTCGAAGTGGGTCTTGCGGTGCAGGGTGGCCTTGCGCTCGGCACACTCCGCCGCCCAGTCGGAGTAGTCCGGCAGCGTGCCGGCCTGCTGCCGTTCCCGGGCCAGCACGATCAACCCGTCGAGGGCGGCGCCGGCGTCTGAGGTGATGCCCAGGTCGGGCGAGAACACCCGGCCGATCTGGGTGGGCTCGATGTCGATGTGCACGAAGACGCGCCCGGCGGTATAGGTGTCGAGGCCGCCGGTGTGGCGGTTGGCCCAGCGGTTGCCGATGCCGATCACGAAGTCCGAGGCCAGCAGGGTGGCGTTTCCGTAGCGGTGGGAGGTCTGCAGGCCGGCCATGCCCGCCATCAGCGGGTGGTCATCGGAGATCGAGCCCCAGCCCATGAGGGTGGGCACCACGGGTACTCCGAGAGTCTCAGCCAATTCCACCAGTTGCGCTGAGGCATCGGCGTTGATCACGCCGCCGCCGGCGATGATGAGGGGCCGGGTGGCGGCGGTGAGCAGGTTGAGAGCCTTCTCCAGCTGCACCCGGCTGGCCCGGGGCTTCTCCACCGGCAGCGACTCGTAGGCGTCAATATCGAACTCGATCTGAGCCAGCTGCACGTCGATCGGCAGGTCCAGCAGCACCGGGCCGGGGCGACCCGAGCGCATGAGCTGGAAGGCCTTCTGGAAGGCGCCGGGCATCTGGCCCGGTTCCCGAACGGTCATGGCCATTTTGGTGACGGTCTGGGCGATGGTCTCGATGTCCACGGCCTGGAAGTCCTCCTTGTGCAGCTTGGCCACCGGGGCCTGCCCGGTGATGCAGAGAATAGGGATGGAGTCGGCCCAAGCCGCGTAGAGGCCGGTGATCATGTCGGTGCCGGCGGGGCCGGACGTGCCGATACAGATACCGATATTGCCGGCGACGGCGCGGGAGTATCCGTCGGCCATGTGCGAGGCGCCCTCCACGTGGCGGGCGAGGGTGTGGCGGATGCCGCCGTGTGCCTTCATGGCGGAGTAGAACGGGTTGATGGCGGCGCCGGGAAGTCCGAACGCCTCTACGGCGCCCTCCTTTTCCAGGATCAAAACGGCGGCGTCAACCGTGCGCATGCGTGTCATGATGTGTGCTCCTTCGGAGGCAAGTGTGGGGTGATTCGAGCCGGGGGTGATACGCGGCGGGGTGATACGCGGCGGGGTGATACGCGGCGGGGTGATGCGAGGTGGGGGTGATGCGCAGCGGGGTGATGCGCAGCTATGGGCGACCCGAGAGCGTCAGCACTCCCGTGACGAGAGCGGAGTGGTCCAGCGCTCCGTCTCCCTGGTTGACGGCGGCCGCCACGAGTTGCGCCACGATCGCCGCAAGGGGGGTGACGACGCGGGCCTCGCGGGCGGCAGCGGTGACGATCCCCAAGTCTTTGTGGTGGAGCGCAAGGCGAAAGCCGGGGTCGAAATTGCGGTCAAGCATCTTGCGGCCCTTCTGCTCGAGCACTTTCGAGCCGGCCAGCCCGCCGCCCAGCACCGTCAACGCCGCGTCCATGTCCACGCCGTGGGCCTCGAGGAACGCGATGCCTTCGGCCAGCGCCTGAATGTTCACCGCCACGATCAGCTGATTGGCGGCCTTCACGGTCTGCCCGGAGCCGGCCGGGCCCACGTGCACGATGGTCTTCCCGACCGCACCGAGCACGTCGCTCGCGGCGGCGAAGTCGGCGGCATCTCCGCCCACCATGATCGACAAGGCCCCGTCGATGGCGCCCTGCTCGCCACCGGAGACCGGCGCGTCCAGGGCGCGAAGTCCCGCAGCCGTGGCGGCGGCGGCGAGGCGCGTGGCGACATCCGGTCGAATGGTGCTGGCATCGATCCAGAGGGTGCCCGCGGCCGCATGCGCGAACACGCCGTCGGGTCCGCTCACGACGCCGTCGACGTCGGGGGAATCGGGCACCATGGTGATGATGACGTCGGCGCCGCGGGCAGCCTCGGCCACGCTGGCCGCGCCCCGCCCGCCGGCCTCCACGAGAAGATCGATACGGGCCTGGCCACGGTTGAAGCCGGTGACGCTGTGGCCCGCTTTCACGAGGTTGACGGCCATGGGCAGCCCCATGATGCCGAGGCCGATGACGGAGACGTTACTCATTGTTTTTCCTTCGCTGGGGTTGGTCGCTGGGGTTGGTCGCTGGGGTTATCTGAAGAGGGAGTGCTGCGGGATCCACCCGAAGGCGGTTTCTGCGGACTGCTTGTATTCGAGGCCGATATGGCCCTCGTAGCCCAGTTCGCGGCTGCGCGTGACCCACCGCTCCAGCGGCAGGGTGCCGGTGCCCGGCGCGCCCCTTCCTGGGCTGTCGGCAATCTGGATGTGACCGAAATGGGCGGCATGTTCTTCGATGACGGCATCCACGTCGTCGCCGTTCACGGCGAGGTGGTAGAAGTCGGCCAGCAGCTTCACGTTCTGGGCGCCGCTGCTCTCCCGAACGCGGGAGATCACGCTCAACACGTGGGCGGCCGTCAGCAGCGGGTAATCCGGGGCACCGCTGACCGGTTCCAACAGCACGGTTCCGCCGATGCGGGCCACTGCGGATGCCGCCAGAGCCAGGTTCTCGATCGCGATCTCGTCCTGACGGCTGGGGGTCTCATCGGCGATCCGGTTGCCGTAGAGGGCGTTGAAGGATCGGCAGCCGAGCCTCTCGCCGATGCCGACGACAACATCGAGGTTGTCCCGAAACTCACTGGAACGGGCACCCCAGGAGACCAGCCCGCGGTCGCCGCCGGGCATGTCGCCCGCGTTGAAGTTGAGTCCGGTGAGCTGCACGCCGGCATCCGTGATGGACCGTTCGAACTGCGCGACCTCGGCGTCGGCAGGCACGGACGTGCTGAACGGCCACCAGAACTCGACGGCGTCGAATCCGGCCCGTTTGGCGAGCTCCGGACGCTCGCGCAGCGCCACCTCCGTGAGCAGAATCGAGCAGTTCACCGTGTACGTCATCGAACACCCTTTCACCAGCCACCATCGGTGCCTGTTTCCGAATAGCGGAATATATTTCTTGTCTGGTGGAAAGCATAAGCAGACACCGAACCACACGTCAACTCTTTTTCTGCCCGAGCTTCCGCAATGTGGAATCGTATTTCCGATTTACTCCGCCAAGTGGGATACTCACCACACATAGTTGGCCGAGCGGGCGCCCCCGCACTAGCCCAAGGAGTTCACCGATGAACACACCCGTCACCACCCCCGACACGGCTCCGGCCCCCGGCATCTTCGCCCGCACCGAGCGCGCCGATCTCGACGTCGCCGCCACATTCGCCGCATTCGTGGAGAACGAAGCCCTGACGGGCACCGGCATCGCCGCAGACGCCTTCTGGCAGGGCCTGAGCGAGCTGATCCGCGACCTCGCGCCCCGCAACGCCGAACTGCTCCGCATCCGGGACGACCTGCAGACCCAGATCGACGGCTTCCACCGGGCCCACCCCGGCCAGCCCGACCCGGCCGAATACCGCGCGTTCCTGACCGGCATCGGCTACCTCAAGCCCGAACCCGGCGAGTACACCATCACCACCACGAGCGTCGATACTGAAATCGCGTCGCAGGCAGGACCGCAGCTTGTCGTCCCGCTGCTCAACGCGCGCTTCGCGGTGAACGCCGCAAACGCCCGGTGGGGTTCGCTCTACGACGCCCTGTACGGCACCGACGCCATAGCGGATGACAATGGCGCTGACCGCTCGGGCTCCTTCAACCCCGTGCGGGGTGCGCGGGTAATCGCCCGTGGACGAGCCCTGCTCGACCAGTCCGTGCCGCTCGAGACGGGCTCGCACGCCGACGCCGCCGCGTACCGCATCGAAAACGGCGCGCTGGTCGTGGCCCTCGGCGATGGTTCCGTCGCCGGACTGGCCGACCCCTCGGCCCTGGTCGGCTACCGGGGCGACTCGGCGTCGCCGTCCTCCGTGCTCCTGCGTCAGAACGGCCTGCACCTCGACGTGATCATCGACCGGGCCGCAGCCATCGGCGCCACGGACAACGCCGGTATCCAAGACATCGTGCTCGAGTCCGCCGTGACGACGATCATGGACCTCGAAGACTCGGTGGCCGCAGTCGACGCCGACGACAAGGTGCTGGGCTACCGCAACTGGCGCGAGCTCATGCGCGGCACACTGAGCGAGACCGTGCGCAAGGGCGCCGGCGCCTTCACGCGCACCATGAACGCCGACCGCGTCTACACCGCCCCCGACGGCGGAGAGGTGACGCTGCACGGCCGCAGCCTGCTGTTGGTGCGCAACGTGGGACACCTGATGAGCACCGACACCGTGCGGGACGCGTCCGGCACAGAGGTGTACGAAGGAATCCTCGACGCCGTGATGACCGTGCTCGGATCGTTCCCCGACCTCGTGGGCGACGCTCGCGGCGGCAACTCACGCACCGGCTCGGTGTACATCGTGAAGCCCAAGATGCACGGCCCCGACGAGGTGGCGTTCACCGTCGACCTGTTCGCCCGGGTGGAACAGCTCCTCGGCCTGCCTCCCCTCACCGTGAAGGTGGGCATCATGGACGAGGAACGGCGCACGACGCTCAACCTGCGCGCCTGCATTGCCGTTGCCGCCGAACGCATCGTGTTCATCAACACGGGGTTCCTTGACCGCACGGGCGATGAGATCCACACCTCCATGCACGCCGGACCCGTGGCCACCAAGGCGGCCATCCGATCGATGCCCTTCATGGCGGCCTACGAGAACGCCAACGTGGACGCCGGCCTCGCGGCAGGATTCCCCGGCCGCGCCCAGATCGGCAAGGGCATGTGGGCCATGCCCGATCTCATGCACGACATGCTCGAGCAGAAGATCGCGCACCCCCGTTCCGGCGCTACCACCGCCTGGGTACCGTCTCCCACGGCCGCGACGCTGCACGCCATCCACTACCACGAAGTGGATGTGGCAGCACGGCAGCAGGAACTCACCGGGCGTGCTCCCCAGTCGCTCGACCCGATCCTGGTTCTCCCCCTCGCCGAGCGGGACCTCAGCGACGACGAGCGCCTGACCGAGCTGGACAACAACGTGCAGTCCATCCTCGGCTACGTCGTTCGCTGGGTGGACAACGGCGTGGGATGCTCCAAGGTTCCGGACATTCACGGCGTGGCGCTCATGGAAGACCGAGCGACACTGCGCATCTCCAGCCAGCTGCTCGCGAACTGGCTCCTGCACGGCGTGGTCAGCGCAGCGGATGTCGACGCGAGCCTCGGACGCCTGGCTGCCGTCGTCGACGCGCAAAACGCCGGCGACCCGACCTACGAAGCCCTGATCGGCAGTGCCGGGCCGGGCCTCGCGTTCCTGGCCGCCCGACGACTCATCGTCGATGGCGCATCCTCGCCGAACGGATACACCGAGCCGATCCTGCACGAGGTTCGCCGGGCAAAGAAGCGTGAGGCATTGCTCAATACGTGACGCGCTAACGCACGCACGCACGCACTCAATCACGCGGCCCGGCCAACCGAAGGAGTTTGGCCGGGCCTTCGTCGTGCGCGCCCGCAGCCAGCCAGCGCGCGAAGACCCCAGCCGACCACCGGGCTATGACTCTGCCCCGAAACAGCGAGGGCAACGGAGGCCTTGAAACGGCCTCGATGGGGGTCCAGTATTGAGGGGTAAAGCGACGTCGATGGCCACAAGCTGTGTGACGGTCCCGACTATTTCAAGGGCGGACGCGATGGATCGCGATCTGGAGTTGCTGATCAAGCGTCGACACGACGGGCGCGGTGAGTATCAGGTAGACGTGGTGCGAGCCCCGACGAGCGGTCAGGCCAGCGGCATCATCCATCTCGACGTCGACGCAATCCTTGACAGGCTTCCGGAATTGGAATCGACCGTTCTGGCCTCGACGACGCCGGGCCGACGTATCGCGGCACCGCAGGAAAAACCCCTTCGAGAAGTAGGCACGCAACTCTTTGAGACGCTCTTCTCCGGCCCGATCAACGCCGCCTACCACTCGAGTCAGGGCGTGCTGGCCGAGGACGGACAGCGACTGCGCCTGGTGCTGCGGCTCGCCGCACCGGAACTTGCCGCACTGCCGTGGGAGATGCTTTTCGATCCCGACGATCAGACGTACCTGTGCCGTAAAGACGTGCTGCTGCGCCATATCCCGGCCAGCGACTACAACCCGAAACCGACCCGACTGACCCCTCCGCTTCGGGTGCTGGGCATCGTGTCTGCGCCGCGGGACCTGCCGGAGCTCGATACCGAGGCGGAACAGGCTCACCTCGAACAGGCGCTGCACCCGTCGATCGCGGCGGGGCTCGTCGAACTCGTGTGGGCCGCCGACGCCACCTGGAGCGGGATTCTCAGCCAGCTGCGTGCGGGACCGTGGCACATTCTGCACTTCATCGGTCACGGAGACTACGACCTGAGCAGTGACGAAGGTCGGATAGCCCTCGTGGGCGAGAACGGGCGCTCGCAGATGGTGACGGCATCCGCTTTGGTGGATCTCTTTCGGGAGGCCCACCCGAGCCCACGACTGGTGGTCTTGAACTCGTGCGCCTCCGGGGCATCGGGCGATACCGACCTGTTTTCGGCCGTCGCAGCGGCCGTGGTGCACGGCGGAATCAGCGCCGTCGTCGCGATGCAGTTCACCGTGAGCGACCGTGCCGCCATAGCGTTCTCCCGGGGGTTCTACGGCGCTCTGGCGAGCGGACGAGACGTGGACGAAGCCGCGCTCAGCGGGCGTCGAGAGATTCTGGGCCTGCGAGAGCAAACGCTGGAATGGGTCACCCCGGTGCTCTACGTGCGCGGCGGCTCCACTCACCTGTTCACGCTCAGCAAACCCACCAGACCGGCACCGCCGACGCGAGCGGAGAGCACTCCCCCGGCGGCGGTGCCCGCCACTCCCCCGCCCCCGGCTGCTCCTCCCGCCGCACCCTTCACCACCGTGTCGGCGGCGGCGCTGCGCGCGATGTTCGTGGAGGCCAGCGCCAAGCACCGCCTGCAGGACGACGAGGGCGCGCTGGTGCTCGTGAACGACCTTTTGGCCCTGGACCCGAGCTACGACGGTGCCGCCGAGCTGCGCGAGATTCTGCAACGCGCCCAGCAAGCCGCCGAAACCTACGCGCGGGCCCGCAACGCGGAGGAGGCCGAAGACTGGCCCGTGGCGATTCGTGAGTACCGCCTGCTGCAGGGCCTCAACTCGTATCCGGATGCCGCCGGCCGCCTTCAGCACTGCGCGTCACGTCAACAGGTCGCTGACCTGCACGCCGAAATGCGATACCTGGCAGACTCCGGCCAGTGGCGGGCCGTGTTGGAGGTGCACGCGCAACTCACCGTGCTGAGCCCGACCGACGCGAACCCCGATGGCCTGGCCGACATCGCGAAGCAGAAGCTGCAACCCCCGACCCCGCCGCCGGCACCGGCACCACGATCGCCCGCCCCGACGGTATCCGACGCGCAGCGAAACCCCGCCGTGCCTCTGGGAGTGCCGCCACGCGTCGTGGTCGAGCCCGC
>NZ_JPRS01000160.1 GCF_000738085.1 Cryobacterium sp. MLB-32 | reverse complement strand
CATTCAGCATAAATTTATGGGTAAGAGTGGCAAGCGGTCACGCGATGCTTCAGTGTGTGCTAAATTTGTACTTGTAGCGCGGGGTGGAGCAGTTCGGTAGCTCGCTGGGCTCATAACCCAGAGGTCGTAGGTTCAAATCCTGCCCCCGCAACAGAAAAGTCCAGATCAAAACTCGTTTCTCGGTCCCTCAACAGGGCGTGGCAAATGACTGACTTGGCGTAAATCCGGCGTAGCCCATGGCTACGCCGGATTTTTTGTCTTGGCAGGAGGTGCGCCTCGAGCCCGCTGGTCACCGTTGGGGATCGTTTGCGCACCTGTCGGGTATGACTAAGACAGCACGCACACTTCCAGTTCTCGAGGTGGTCCTGACGACGAGTGAACTCGCCGCTCACCTGGGTGTCCCGGTGCAGACCGTCCGCGATCCACGCCACGCCCATGGGGGACCGCGTGGCTCTCGAGCGGGGCGTGACTGAGGGGACGGAATGTCTCACGTGTTCGTGTGGCTGTTCCCCGGCCGTCGTAGACCGAGCACAATCAGGATCATGCCAACGATGGCGAGGATGAGCCCGATGAAAAGCCACATCCTGCTACCCGTCATGAAACTGCCCGGGATCAGATTCATACCCTGCCCAGTCCAGATTCCACCCAGGATCAGAGCTATCACGCCGACGGTGATCAAGGTCGTGCGTCCGATGCCGCTAGTCATGTCACCCAAGGTACTCTGACCGGCTCACTCGTCGCCCGGTGGAGCACCGGCTTGCGGGCGGCGTTCGGCGCGGCACTCCGGAATGCGACGCTACTCGGGGCGATTGAGCGCGTCGCCGTCCCACGTCAGGTCGGCGTCGGTTCGAATCGGGAGGACCTCGAGACCGGAAGTCCGCACGAGCTCACGGATGAGCGCCGTCGTCCCGGCAACGAGCGTCGAGTCATAGTCGATTTCGGTGGCGAGCACCCAGGAATGATCGTCAGGCCACAGGATGCTTGGCGATTGTGCCCACATCACGCGGTCTATCCACGGCGCATGCCCGGGCCAACCAGCATCCGCGAAGGTGTTAGCGCCGGCCTCGAACAGAACGTAGTGCCGTCCAGTGCCTCCGTGGAGGTCGAAACGCGGTCCGGCTGCGGCTTCACGAGTGAGCACGCCTGAGCCTGGTTCCGGCTCGGGGTGGGCACGGCCAGGTAGAGCGTCGAGGACGGAACGCGCCCCGGCGATCCCCTGCCGGGCTGCCGTGAAAAGTCGCTCCCGAAGCGTCGGATCACTGATGTGCGCTGCATCCTCTTCGGTGTTGCCGGCAGACCCTTCGTCGCTCGATTCGGGCCCGAAGTGGGCAATTCCTGCCGAGCTCACGAGACCGCCCCACCCCTCCCAGATCGCGGCGATACCCGCATCCGGAGTCGTGGTGTGACGGGCAAGAACCGTGGATGTCGTCGTCAACGACGCTGCATCAAAACAACCCTCAAACGTGTCTCCGTAGCGCCAGCCGTCTGCCGCGATCGCGCCGCCTGCATTGCCATAGTCGCGCCGCACAAGCCGCGCGTACTGCGCTTCGGCGTGCATGGTCGTGCGGAACGAAGCCGCAGCCTGTGCCCACGTGCTGCGCTCCCTCTCAAGCGACGCCTCGATGTCATGGATACCCTCGAAGTACGTCGCGGCATCGACACCCTGCCACGTCTTTGTGTCGCGCGGGCGATCGCGCTCGACAGGATGAAACACGCGCGCGTACGCCTCGAAACCGCGAGGAACAATTGACAGGATGCTGCCAAACGGCTCGGCTTCCAGAGGTCGAAGCCACTCACCCCGCCCAATGTCGGGCACCCACTCGAATTCTTCCGGCATACACCCATTTTCCCTCAACGAAACTGCCCGGTTTACTCGTTCGATGCCTCGAACTGAGTTGGTCAGCGTTCCCGTCGCGCGGCCCCGTCCCCAGACCGCCCAGCATGTAGCGGCCGAACAGGACGCTCGTCCTCATCGCCACGGCGTCGGCCAGCCTCGCGATCGAGAGCCCGCCGAATCCCTCGACTGTTGTGCGACGAACGATCGTAGGGTTGACGTGCGCACGAACGATCGTGCTGATGAGAATCCAGGAGGAACCATCGATGACCACTTTCCCACCCCTCGCCCACGTGGCGCTCACGGTACGAGACCTCGAGGTGAGCGTCCCCTGGTACACGGAGTTGTTCGACGACCAGCCAGTGCTCGATGAGGACACTGGACCCTTCCGCCACGTCGTCTGGATGGTGAGCGGCACCCTCGTCGGTCTGCACCAGTTCCCCGACTCGGACGTGACGACACCGTTCAGCGAGCGCCGTGCGGGCTTAGATCACGTCGCATTCGGCGTCGCGGACCGGTCCGAGCTGGAGCTCTGGGAGAAGCGCCTGGACCAGCTCGGCGTCAGCCACGACACGATCAGGGACGCCGGATACGGGTCAGGCCTGTCCTTCCGAGATCCCGACGGGCTGCCGCTAGAGTTCTTCGCGCCGCCGGCCTGAGAAGAAGCAGCACCGCCTTGGTTGAGCGTCCGCTGATCTGACCGGACGCTTAACCGAGGGAAATGTCACAACCGAGCCCGTGTCGCCCTGGCCCGCCGGCGCTGTGACGTTCTCTTCGCGATCGTCCGCGACGGTACTCTCTCCGAGACCAAACACGCCCTGGCCGCTCGACAAGAACAGAGGGGCCCACGGTCTTTCGCCGGAATGGCGTTGTTCGGAAAGTGGTTTCTGGGGCTGTGGATCACACAGAACCTCAGTTCTCTGGGTTTTATTCGGGGGATGATTCCGTTCTGGTAGTGGATGCCGCGCATACAGAAGAAGGTTCGGGCGCTGAACAGGGGGCGTGTGTCCCGGCTCGGCGGATCTGGGTGCTGTCACGTGGGCGCCTGCTGCGGTATCCGTCGGCAGGCCCGAGTTGGCTACGCGGCCGTGATCACCAGCGCCACCGACTCGTCGGTCGTCCGGCCCAGGCGCTGGACCGCACGGAAGGCCCGGTACTTCAGGCCATACTTCGTCAGCAGCGCCGCGTCCAGGGCGTTGAGAGTGTCGGCGTCGCTGTGCACCAGCGCCTGGTCGATGATCCGTGCCTATTTGATCCACCCGTTCATCGACGGAAACGGTCGCACCGGACGTGCGCTCATCCACACGGTCCTCCACCGAACGGATGCGCTGCGGAACATGCTGATCCCGATCAGCACGGTGTTTGCGAGCAACAAGGATGCGTACCTCAAGGGATTGACGGCCTTCCGGGCACGGCCCTCGCGCCTGGATGACTAGATCATTCGCTTCGCCCACGCAGCTGAGCTGGCTGCTGCAAACGCAGTGCGTTTGTCTGTCGACATCGAGGCACGTGATCTGACGGCCCGCGAGGAGCTCAGCCGCTACCGCCAGCAGCAGGAAATCTCACCTGCCACTCCGCGCAGGGATGCTGTAATTCTGCGCATTCTGGACATGGTGGCCAGCGAGCCTGTACTGACCATCGAAACTGTTACGGCACGACACACGGTGTCCCCAGCAGCGGCGCATCGCGCGCTGGTACAACGTGCCGATGCGGGCGTCCTGGGGCGCAACACAGACCAGAAGGGGCGACTGATCTGCTGGAGCGCCGACCGAAAGGCAAACCGGGCGATCGCAGCATTCGTCCCGTACGGCGTTCCCTATCGGCACGGCATCGCCGATCTCGGCCAGTGGATGGTTCGGCCGCAAATCTGTCGCGCTGGTCGTGCGGCTTTCGGGCATTTTCGCTGGGACTGCTTGAACGCTGACGCGGCAGTGCGCAACCGGGGGACGTCGGGTATGTGCTGATGTCCGGCCCTCGCAGCCTGCCGGTGCCATCGAGACTGGCTCACGCACCTCGCTCGAATCATCTCATTGTCGCTGTGATCTCCTCGGTGGTGGCGATGCGTGCGAACCCTCCGGCCTGCAGGTTCAGTGCTGTCGCTTTCATGAGCTCGTCAGCGGTGAGAGCGATCTTCCCCATGCCCGGAACGATTGTGGACAGGTAGAAGGTTCTCGTCGCGTCAAGTGGAATGGTTACGTCATATCCCAGATTTCCGGCCATTCGTGCGGTGGTTTCGACGCACATGTTGGTCTGGATTCCGCAGATAACGAGCCGATTGACGTCGTGTTCCTGCAACCATTCATGGAGACCGGGCTCACCGTAGAATGCCGAGTTCACATGTTTCGTGACAACGAGATCGAC
>NZ_JPRS01000159.1 GCF_000738085.1 Cryobacterium sp. MLB-32 | reverse complement strand
ACGTCGAGGGTTCGAAACTCGCGCGATAACATACACGTTTCTCAGTGCATCAGGCGTGAGCGGAATCTTGTTGGGACTCACGCTTCCAGACTCAACACCTGGCGGTTTGCAGACAATCATCAGCGGACCCACACAGCCTGGGTTGGATATCGCTATTGGTATAGCGAACCCTCTGGGCGTTATCGGAATCGCGACCGCGATCATTGCGCTCGTGCTTTCGATTCGCGATTCGCGCGGGCGAATCACGCTTGTTGAGTCCTGGGGCGCCGAGGAGGACGGCGCCCTGGTCGACCCCGCGTAGCGGCAATTCGTTGCATCGACTCCGCTCCCGACAGACCCACGTCCAGCTGGTCGGGCCGGAAACACCTCTTAAGAGACAGTCCACACCTAGGCTGGGCAGTATGACGGTCGAACGGGTTGAGCAAGGGCCGCGCCAAGTTGCGCGCACTGTTGAGGTGCCGGCTTCGGCCGCTGACGTCTTCGCGTTGGTGGCTGATCCTCACCGTCACGGTGAGCTGGACGGCTCAGGCACCGTCCTCGACACGGTGTCGGGGCCGCGGCGGCTCACGCAGGGCGCAAAATTCTCGGTAGCGATGAAGCAGTTCGGCGTCCCGTATCGCATCACCAGCACGGTGACGCATATCGAAGACGGTCGGCTTGTGGAATGGCGTCACCCGGCGGGCCACCGGTGGCGCTGGGAACTCATGCCGCTCACGCCCACCTCTACGCGCGTCACTGAGACGTTCGACTACAGCACCGTGCCAGCCGTGCAGGGAAAAGTCTTCGAGCTGCTCGGTTTTCCCCGTCAGAACGCCGCCGGCATCGAAGCCACCCTGCGCCAACTCGCGACGCGCTACGCCCGCGCTTGACGTGAGGCCACCGGGCCGGAGTCGGTTACCCGGCCGTGATTACCAGCGCCACCGACTCGTCGGTCGTCCGGCGCAGGCGCTGGACCGCACGGAAGGCCCGGTACTTCAGGCCATACTTCGTCAGCAGCGCCGCGTCCAGGGCGTTGAGAGTGTCCGCGTCGCTGTGCACCAGCGCCTGGGCGGTAACAGTCACGGCTCCCACCCGGGCAGTGCCCCGCGCAGTGCAAGGGGTGAGCTCGATGCGCGCAGTGTGCCGGAGCCGCTTGACCTTGCCGCTCGCGCCACCCGTCGAGACGAGCAGCCGGTCAGACCTCCGCACAATCCACACCGGGGTTTTCACCGGGTCGCCGGTCTTGCGGAACGTGGTCAGCAGAACGTACTCCTCAGATCCGAGGGCCAGCAGCGCGGTAGTCACTCCTCAATATAACGCCGGGAGATCTCGCCGAGCCGTGAGTTTGGATGAGGGCGCGGCCGACCCTTTCCTCTCCATTGGGGAAAGGGTGGAGTGTTTCGAATTGAGCGTGAGCGATGGCGGTCTGCGCAAGCACGGGAAGGTCAAACCGGTTGGCGAAGAGCTCGGTGACTAGACCTCGCTTAGCGCTTCCTCATCCGCCACACCATTCTTCTGCACGGCGAACTGGGTCCGGTGCAATTCCTCGTACCGCCCACCCAGAGCAAGCAGTTGCTCGTGCGTACCGCGCTCCACGATCGAGCCGTCCTCAACCACGAGGATCAGGTCCGCGCTGCGGATGGTGGAGAGGCGGTGTGCGATCACCATCGCCGTTCGTCCCTCGAGCGCCTCGCTGAGCGCCGCCTGCACGGCGGCCTCGGACGTCGAGTCCAGCGCGGCCGTCGCCTCGTCGAGGATGACGACGCGCGGCTGGGCGAGCAGGAGCCTCGCGATGGTCATCCGCTGGCGCTCACCCCCGGACAGCCGGTAGCCACGTTCCCCCACCATCGTGTTCAGCTGGTCCGGCAGGGACCGGATGAGCGGCTCGAGTCGCGCACGGCGAACGGCGTCCCACACCTCGTCGTCGGTCGCCTCCGGCCTCGCGAGGCGCAGATTGGAGAGGATGGTCTCGTGGAACAGGTGGCCGTCCTGCGTCACCATGCCCAGGGTGTGCCGCATGGAGGCGAAAGTGACATCGCGGACATCCGTTCCCGCGAGGCGCACGGCGCCACTGTCGACGTCATACAGGCGCGAGAGGAGCTGTGCAATCGTCGACTTGCCGGCACCGGACGAACCAACGAGCGCTACGGTCTGTCCCGGCTCGATCCTGAAGGAGACGCCGTGCAGCACCTCCTCGCCACCGCGGGTGTCCAATGTGGAAACCTCCTCGAGAGAGGCGAGAGACACCTTGTCCGCGGACGGGTAGGCGAAGCGGACGTTGTCGAACTCGACGGCCACCGGGCCGTCGGGGATGGCGACGGCGTCGGGCTTCTCCTGGATGAGCGGTTCGAGGTCCAGCACCTCGAAGACGCGCTCGAAGCTGACCACCGCGCTCATGATCTCCACCCGTGCGTTTGCGAGGCCGGTGAGCGGAGCATAGAGGCGCGTGAGGAGGAGCGCCAGGGTGACCACGTCACCGGTGTTCAGCTGGCCGGCGAGTGCGAGGGAGCCGCCGAGCCCGTACACGAGCGCGAGGGCGAGAGCGGAGACGAGCATCAGTGCGGTGAAGAAGACGAACTGCAGCATCGCGGCCCGCACCCCGATGTCGCGCACACGGGCGGCGCGGATGCGGAACTCCTCGGCCTCCTCGTCGGGCCGGCCGAACAGTTTGACGAGGGTGGCACCGGGCGCGGAGAAGCGCTCGGTCATCTGTGTGCTCATGGCGGAATTGTGATCGGCTGCCTCGCGGCGCAGCGCGGCGAGGCGGCCTCCCATTCGGCGCGCGGGCACCAGGAAGATGGGGAGCATGATCACGGCGAGAACCGTCACGAGCCAGGACGTGTTGAGCATGACGATCAGGGTGAGGATCAGCGCCACGAGGTTCGTGACTACGCCGGACAGCGTGCCGCTAAAGGCCTGCTGAGCGCCGATCACATCGTTGTTGAGGCGGCTCACGAGGGCGCCCGTCCGGGTGCGGGTGAAGAACGCGATCGGCATCTTCTGCACGTGGTTGAAGACGGCGGTGCGGAGGTCCAGGATCACGCCTTCGCCGATCCGCGCCGAGTACCAGCGCGTCACGAGTGACACGGCGGCGTCGGCCACGGCCACGAGGGCGATGACGACGGCGAGCCAAACGATTGTGCTCACCGCTCCCTGGGCGACGATGACGTCGACCACCTGGCCGGCGAGTACCGGCGTCGCGACCGCGAGGAAAGCTCCCACGATGGAGAGGGTGATGAAGATCAGCAGCTTGGAACGGTAAGGTACCGCGAACGTCATGATCCGCCGAACGGATTCACGGGAGATGTCGTGCCTGCCGTCCCTGGCGGTCGAGATCTTGTGAAGCGAGCTCCAGGCCGCGCCTTCCATGCTCATGGTGGTTCCTTTCGTGGGTACCATGGCAAGTTTAGATGGCGAGTTGCCCGAGCTCGGTGTTCTCCCCAGCGGCAGGGAGCCGGGGCTTTTTCATGAGACGGCTCGGCTGACAACCGTCGTGTGGGCGGTGTGTGCAACGCGGCTGCCGAGGTGACGCGCGGTGCGCCGGTCAGCGTCGGCAACGACATGCGCCCGCCCAAAGCGGTTCACATGGTCATCAGAGGAAGTCCCGGTGTTGTGGCGCCGTCCCGCCGTCATAACCGCACACCTGGGCCAGCATTCGAGGAGCTAAATGGTCGAAGGCGTCAACCGAACCGACAGGAGTCCTGCCGTCTGTGAGCGCGCGACCGAGACTCAGCGGGAACGTGTCCCCTTTCTGGGCGTGCGCTTGGTCTCGGGTCAATCCCTGTCTCCAGTAAGTTCGGAGTAGGTAGGTCTGCACATGGGGTTGAGTGCAGTGAAATAGGGGATCAAGTGACGGACTTCAACGGGCAACAACAGGAGCCAGCAACGGCTCAAACAAGCGAGGAAATACCATTCTTCACTTTTACGTCCCATATCGACGGCCAGAATGCACCCGTCTCCGTCTTCAGGGATCGAATCGAGTGGATTAGGCCTCAGGTTGTGTCGGATGGGTCGTTGACGGCTGGTCTGTTGACTCGGGCACGGGCGCTCCTCGGGACAGACTCGATGAACGGCAAGACGGGGCCGGAGATGATCCTCGTCCAAGACATGTCGAGGGTCACGACTTCTCGAGGGCTACTGAACACGAAGGTTTCGGTGGCTACCGCAGGCAACACCGTGGACTTCCGCATGCCCAAAGCCGAGGCAGCGCGGGTTCAGAGCGTGCTCACACAGCTGATCCGCGAGGCGCACCCGTCAGCACTGACTCTGATCGGGAATGCATTTGCCTCGAAATTGGATAAGTTCAAGCCGACTCTGAGCATCTGGATCCTCGGCGGCCTGGCCGCTTTTTTCGCTCTCATGTACGCAATCGTCGGTGGATTCCCTGCACTCCTCGTCATTCTTGGAACGGCTGCCCTGGTCACAGGTGTGTACGTGATCACTGGTCGTCGGGCTTGGGCATCAATTCCAACCGGTAAGACGGCTGCAATCGCGCTGGCTGTCAGCCTGGTCCTCTTCATCTCAGGCGGGGTCGCTGCTGCCCAGACAGGTTCACGTGAGACTCCTGTGGCTGACCAGGCAAGCCCGTCTGCGACAGCGACAGCGACACCGTCCCCGACGCCGACCCTCACAACAACGCCCGGGCCGGAATTTTCCGAAGAAGCGCCGGTTGACCCTGCGACCGTCTCCAAACCGACTGAGGTCGCGTCGGTCGTGGCTGTTGACACCAGCGCCACCAACACGACGGCACTTGCCGTCCTCGCAACTATTCCTGTCAAGGGGAAGGCCGCGAAGACCGGCTACGAACGTACGGACATGTTTGGCTCCGCCTGGATCGACGTGGATGGCAACGGATGCGACACCCGAAACGACATCCTCGCCCGGGATCTGAGCCCAATCACCAAGTCAGGAACCTGTCGGGTGATGACCGGTTACCTGGTCTCCCCGTACACTGCCACGGCCATCGCCTTCGTTCGAGGTCAGGACACGTCAGCGTTCGTGCAGATCGATCACCTTGTCGCTCTGTCGAATGCATGGCAGACGGGTGCTCAGCAGCTGACTCAGGCTCAGCGTGTTTCCCTGGCAAACGATCCCATCAATCTCCTCGCTGTCGATGGGCGCTCCAACGCCCAGAAGGGTGACGGTGACACGGCAACATGGCTGCCGTCGAACAAGGCGATCCGCTGCAACTATGTCGCCCGTCAGGTGTCCGTCAAGGCAACCTACGGTCTGTGGGTGACTCAGGCTGAGCACGACGCGATGACCCGTGTCCTCGGCTCCTGCAGTGGTGAGTTGGCGCTGACCTCCTCGTTCACCCCGGCGCCAGCTCCGGTCGTTGTGGCCCCTCCGGCTCCGGCTCCGGAACCGGCTCCGGTCGTCGTGGCCAATGAACCTGCTCCGGCTCCGGCTCCGGTACCAGCACCAGTCGACGTCTATTACGCGAACTGCGACGCTGTGCGCGCTGCGGGAGCGGCACCGCTCGCCGCGGGAGCACCGGGTTTCCAGACCAAGTTTGACCGCGACGGGGATGGTTTCGGCTGCGATACCTGATGAACGGCGGACCGCCGCTCAGTAGCCCGTTGACGCAACTCGACGCTGCTAGGTTTACGGCATGGACGATATTTCAGTCCGCGACGAGATCGCGGCGTTCGTTGCCGAGCGTGATTGGGCGCAGTTTCACAGCCCCGAAAACTTGGCGAAGAGCATCGTCATCGAAGCCGGCGAGCTTCTCGAGTGCTACCAATGGACTGCGGATGCCGACACGGGGCGAGTGCGTGACGAGCTGGCCGACGTGCTGACCTACTGCATCCTGCTTGCCGATCGTCTTGGAGTCGACCCGAACCAAATCGTTCTGGACAAGCTGGCCAAGACGCGCGAGAAATATCCGGTGGACAAGTCGCGGGGGCGCAGCACCAAATATGACGTCCTTTGAAATTGAGAGGCTCGACTTCACGAAAGAAGCAGTCCAGGCCTGGGCACCGCGCGACCACCGCAACACCAACTGGCCGGTCGTCTACGTACTGGACGATGCCAGGCACGGAAGCAAACCCGCGATCAGGGGAGAGCTCAACGACGTCTATGTCGGGGAGTCTCGGAACGCGGCGGCACGAATGCGCCAGCACTTTGACTCTTCCGAGAAGCAGCACCTGAGCACAGTTCGGGTCATCGTAGACGACACGTTCAACAAATCCGTGTGCCTCGATCTGGAGTCGTACCTCATCCGGATGCTCGCCGGTGACGGTGTCTACCGCGTGCTGAACCGTAACGACGGAATCACCGAAGCTGACTACTACGAGCGCAGCAGATACCGCGAGACGTTCCGCGAGGTCTTCGACCAGCTCAGACGTGACGGGGTCTTCACTCGAAGCGTTCCCGAGATTGAGAACAGCGACCTCTTCAAGCTCTCTCCGTTTAAAGCGCTTTCGCAGGATCAGGCCGTGGCCGTTGAGGGCATCCTCGAGGGTCTTTTTGAGGATCTGGCGGCCGCCACCGACAGCACGATCGTGGTCCAGGGAGACCCCGGTACCGGTAAGACTGTCGTGGCCATCTACCTGCTCAAACTGCTCGTCGATATTGCGAACTCGGCTCCCGATGAAGACGTCGACAACGACTCGCTCTTCTCCGAGTTCTTTGTCGACGGCTATCGGGAGCTTCTCACCGACATCCGGATCGGCCTGGTGGTGCCGCAGCAGTCGCTGCGTGAGTCGATCAAGAAGGTGTTCCGTAAGACTCCAGGGCTTCGGCCGGACATGGTCATGACGGCCTTCGACGTCGGATTCGCCGATCAGGACTTCGACCTGCTCATCGTCGACGAATCCCACCGGCTGAACCAGCGGGCCAATCAGCCCTCCGGTGTGCAGAACAAGAACTTCAGCCTCATTACCCAGAAGCTCTTCGGCAGTGATGACAAGTCCAAGACTCAGCTCGATTGGATCACGGCGAAGAGCAAGCATCAGATTTTCCTGCTGGATGCGGCGCAAAGCGTTCGCCCGGCTGATGTGCCTCCCGAACTGTTGAACAGTCTCGTGCTCAATGCGCAGCTCACGAGACGTCACTATCCGCTGATGTCGCAGATGCGAGTGCAGGCGGGGTCGGACTATGTCGCCTACATCAGGCGCATTCTCGCTGCCAGCTCCCAGAGCGGCGAGCAGCAGACCGTGAAGGTTGAGGCTTTCGAGGGCTACGACTTTCGGATGTTCGACAGCGTCGTGGAGATGCGCGCGGAGATCCGCCGAAGGGATGCCGAGGTCGGCCTCTCCCGCTTGCTCGCCGGATACGCATGGGCCTGGAAAACCAAGAACGACAAGACCGCGTACGACATTGAGTTGGATGGCTGTCAACTGCGTTGGAACAGCACACAGACCGACTGGATTGCCTCGTCGAATTCGGTGGACGAAGTGGGCTCGATTCACACCGTGCAGGGGTACGACCTCAACTACGCCGGAGTGATCATCGGGCCGGACCTGCGCTACGACGCCGAGAAGCGCAGGCTGGTCATCGATCGGGCGTCGTACTTCGACAAGAAGGGCAAGGAGAACAACGACGTCCTCGGCAAGAAATACACAGACGACGACCTCCTGCGGTTCATCACCAACATCTACGCGGTTCTGCTGACCCGTGGCATCCGGGGGACCTACGTCTACGTCTGCGATCCTGCACTTCGCGACTACCTCCAGGGGTTCATACGGGGCGCTGTGGAGCTGGTCCCGACTCCTCGCGGTGGACACGAGCTGAAACCCCGTTGAGCATAATCACAAAATCATGCAGGGACTTGGGGACGGTTCCGATGATCATTGGCCGTTCGTTGGCTCGCGCCTGACCACGGATCGCCTCGAGCTTCGGGTGCCAACCGATGATGAGGTGACCGAAATCGCGGTGAGCGGATGGCATCTCCCGGGATGCGCTCGATGCCCGAGCATTCACCTCTGATCGACTGCGTCTGATGCGTGAGACCTGGGGGAGAGGCCGCGACTATCCGTGTCGATGACCGGCCTCTCTCCCTGCTTGTCGTTCTGCGATGTCAGTCCGTGCCGACGGGCAGAGGCAAACCGTCCCGACCCGCTTCAGAGGCTAGTTGTAGAGCATCCCGCCGTCGACGAGCAGAACCTGACCAGTGACGTAATCGGAGTCGGGGCCGGCGAAGAACGACACGATCTTGGCGACATCCTCCGGGGTTTCGATGCGGCCGAGCGCGATGCCCTCGACATTCTCCTTGAGGTTCTGCCCGCGCGGCTTGCCGTTGATGGCGCTGAGCTTCTCGTCGATCAGGTCCCACATGCCGGTTCCCACAATGCCGGGGGCGTAGGCGTTGACGGTGATGCCCCGGGGGGCAAGTTCCTGGGCAGCAGCCTGAGTGATGCCTCGAACGGCGAACTTCGATGCCGAGTAGGCACCGAGGATGGGGAAGCCTTGGATGGCGGCGATGGACGCGGCACTGATGATTTTGCCGGCGTGGCCGAGCTCGTCGAATTTGGCAACGGCGGCCTGGATTCCCCAGACGACGCTGTTCACGTTGATGCGGAAGATCTTATCCAGGTCTTCCGCGGTGATCTCGAGCATGGGTGTGACCTGTGCGATCCCGGCGTTGTTGACGATGACGTCGAACCCGCCGAGCTTCTCGGCCGCGCTGTTGACTGCGGCGAAAACGTCGTCGCGGTTGGAGACGTCGGCGGAGACGAAGACGGCCTTGCGTCCGAGGGCTTCGATCTCTGCGACAACGAGGGCGCCTTTTTCCGCCTGGAAGTCGAGGTCGGCGACGGCGATGTCGAAGCCGTCCTGGGCGAGCCGGAGTGCGATACTCCGTCCGATTCCCTGCCCAGCTCCGGTGACGAGTGCGACTTTGTGTGAAACGGTCATTGTGGTTCTCATTTCTGGTTCGGGCATGGTGAGCGCCAAGCTGGCGTCGTTGACCCGCGGCCCGGATGGTGTCGATCAGACAATCGTCGGGGCTCCTTCAGACTATGCCCGCAGGTTGAGGAGGGCGTCCGGGCAGAGCGGACTGCCGGTCGGATGGCTCCAGCACACCAGGCTTCCGGAGAACCGCATGCCAAATTCAGCGGGCAGTAATGTGTGCCGTCACCAATTGAGGCAGTCGACTGCACCCCTAAAACAGCAGTGTCTGTGGCCCCTGCCATACTCAGCCCATGACAACAAATGACCCGCGGGGGGACGGCTCAGACGAGCTACGACCAGAAACCGCACAACACACAGCCACCTACCCAGCATCGCCTGGGGCTCTACCGCCGAAGAAACCAACCGGGTTAGCTCTGGCGGCCCTCATCGTCGGTATCGCTGCGTTCATCCTCGGATGGATTCCTGTTCTTGGCGCGCTCGTCGGCCTCGTCGCCGTCATCCTCGGTATCCTCGCGCTTCGGAAACGCCAGTCGAAGGGAAAGGCATTGACCGGCGTTATCCTCGGCAGTGTCGGAGCGCTGGCGTCGATCGGCATGCTTATCGCGAGCATCGCCCTTGTCTCCACGACCACCGACATGGCAGCCGGTGAAGCGACCGCACTCACGAGTACAACGCAACCCGTCGCCGCCGCTGAACCCTCAGAGGACCCGTCAGTCGCACCCGTTGACGACGTCGTCGTTGAAGAGGTCGCGCCGGAACTCGTGGCTCCCGCCGTACCTCCGGAGTACAAATCCGCGCTCAAGAAGGCCGAGAGCTACTCATCGATGATGAACATGAGCAAGCTCGGAGTGTTCGGGCAGCTCACGTCCGAGTACGGTGAGCAGTTCTCCGTTGAGGCCGGTCAGTACGCTGTTGACAACGTGGTCGCGGACTGGCCGGCGAACGCGCTCGCGAAAGCGAAAAGCTACCGAGACACAATGGACATGTCACCGGCAGCTATCCACGATCAGCTGATCTCAGACTACGGTGAGCAGTTCACCGTCGAGGAAGCCGACTACGCCATGGCGCATCTGAACGACTGACCGAGCACCACCGAACTGAGAACCTCACCTGCGGGTGAGGTTCTTTTCGTTACTCCCAGTCCGACCAGGATCTTGCCGTAACCACCAGTCAACGAACCGCGCTCACACCTTCGGTTTACGACGCGATGGGCTGTTTACCAGGACAATCAGGAACACCATCACATTCCCGCTCAACACCAAGGCGAGAGCAACGTTAGCCGCCTCCTCCAACGGTGAGCCTGGTCGCGCCGAACTCGCACCAAGGAGGAAGAACGACAGCCCGAGTAACCCGACCGAACCCCATCGAACGGGAGCCGGCTGCTCAGAGCGGAACGCCTGAATGGTCGCAGAAGCGCAGATTGCAATCGTTGAAATCGCGTACAGGTCCATTAGCAGCCCCTCACCGGAGAATAACTCGCGTGGCCGCGCGCTGAAATCATAACCGCATGTTCGCCCGGGTTGCCCCCGAGCCTGACCCCCGTTCGAGCGCACCGGTGTCCAGCGGTAGCCGCCCCTCGACAAGCACGCGAAAGCGCACCAAGGCGAAGCCCGGAACACCGGCGATAGCCGCGAACCGTATCGACGGTGGGCGGAAGGGGAGGACAGCCGGGGCTGCCGAAAAGAAGAGGAGAGAGCAACAGCACAGCGCACAGAGCACAGCGCAAAAACCCACTAGCCCCTCACTCCGTGGTGCTGCCAGGCAACACGGCCGGATCATCGTGAGCCGGCCTGCGCAGCCGCTTTGCACCCGTGCGCTGGAACACCGTTGCGTCCCATCGTGTGCGGCGTATTCTCGAACGCGTTAAGGAGGAGGGTGAATGATGCGCAAGGTGACCTATTCAATGAGCATGTCCCGTGACGGGTACATTGTTGGGCCGGACGGCAGCTTCGACTGGGGTGCGCCTGACGAGGAGGTCTTTCGTTTTTGGATCGACGACATTCGAGGGGTGGGCGTGCACCTGTTGGGACGTCGGCTGTATGAGACGATGCTGTACTGGGAGACCGCTGATCAGGGTCACAATCTTGACGCAGCTGAACGTGAGTGGGCTGCGCTCTGGAACCCGCTCTCCAAGGTAGTGTTCTCGACCACGCTGTCCGCGGTGCAGGGCAATGCTCGCCTGGCCTCGGCAAACCTCGCGGAGGAGATCACGCGGTTGCGAGCCGAACCGGGGGAGGGCGATATCGCCATTGGCGGTGCAACTCTCGCCGCTGAGGCCGCCGATCTGGGCCTGATCGACGAGTACCAGACGATGGTCTACCCGGTGCTGGTCGGCGGTGGCATTCCGTTCTTCGCCCAAGGTGAGCGGCACGTTGATCTTGAACTCGTCGACAGCCGCACCTTCACATCGGGAGTCGTCTACTTACGGCACCGAGTGGTTCGATAACCAGAGCTCCGCCTTGGGCGCGAACCCGCGAGCTCCGGCTCAGACCGTCACTCTGTGCTTGAACTTCTAGGTCTTGGACCTCATCCGGCTGTCGTATCGAAGGCCGCGAGCTCGTCGGAATGCAGCCATTGTCGGCGCGTATGTTCACACGTTCGAATCAGGTGAACTGGCGGTGGAGATTAGATTTACACGGTTATGGCGAAGTGCCGGAGTGAAGATTGCGCAAAGTGGCTGACTTTCTGGCAGGTGTGCAAGGTCGATATCGAAACGCGATGCGGCCGACCGCCACGGTCGAGCTCATTGACCAAGAGCCACGCTTGCGGGTGCGCAGAGAGAGACAGCTCATGGCAGGCGTCATCGCTCAGATCGCCGGAAGAGGACTGTACAACCCCACGTAGTTTGAGACGTGGTACTCCTAAGGATGGGGCAGATTCGGAACGCTCGACACGGCCATGGCCAAGGCTGGGTCTGCTGGAATCCATGAGTGCAGGCCAAGCAGCCCAGCCGCATTCCCCCCGAAAATCTTCTGGATATCGGTGGCTGGCATCCCCATTTCCCAGCAGATGCGGAGCTGGTCCACGAGGTACCGGCGCGCGAAGCCACGGGGAAACCACGACGAGTCTGAGCCAAAGATGATGCGGTCGGGTCCCATGGTTTCGTAGAAACGGCGGAACAGGTCATCGAGGGTGAGTTTGCTGGCCATGTAGCGCACCCACTGATTGGAGCCCGAGGTGTCGACGGCCACGTTGGGGCAGGCCCACATCAGGAAGAGGACGTCTTGAACATGTTGTATTCCGAAATGGGGGATAACGAACGTGACTTCTGGTATTCGTTTCGCGAGGCCTTCAAGCCACGCCGGCCCGCTGGTGGAATTTTGGGCAATGCCTCCAGCGGAGCCACAGTGGCCAAAGTGAATGACAACCGGAACGTTGTAGCGGGCGGCGACCTTCCACACTGCGTCGTTGGGCGAATCAACGCGTTCGGACATGAGCGGGGCGAAAACCTTGAGACCGCGAAGGCCCTTTGTGACGATGGCCTCCTCGAAGATATCTGCGGCACGCGGGGCAAATGGATCTTTCAGTGCTGCCATGCCGGAGAAGGTTCCGCCGCCCCGGGCCACCAAGTCCTGCATCTTGCTGTCTCCACCGGCGGTGACGAAATTGGCGAATTCGATGGAATGCGTGTCCAGCTCGTGGACCCAGCGATCGGCCTCCTTTTCCCAGCCGGAATCGAGTTGCGCGCTGTCCGGGTCGGCGAAGTCCCACGATCGTCGCCAGTTCGCGGATGTCTGTGCTGTCGCCGCCATCATCGTGCGCTGTCCGGCATCGTGCCTCTCCCAGGCGCCTTCGCTGTCTTCCACACTGACTTTGACCTGGTGTGGGTCCAGGGTCTCGAACTGCCCCCCGGCCAAGCTACGGGTGAGGTCATCCTGTGCCATGCGAAAATGCACATGGAAGTCGATGATTGAAATGCCCTGGACGGTCGGGCGGCCTGTGATCTCGGGGGTGTGCATTTTTTTCCTTGTCGAGGTTCGCTGCGTTTAGCTGACGCTGAGTTCAATTTCGATGTTGGCCCGTAAGTGCTCAGGGGTCGCGACCAGCCGGGTTGCATAACGTACGGCAGCCGCGAGCGAATCAGCCCAGTTAGTGCCGCGGCAGGCTCCCACCAAGAGCGCGGCGTTGAAACCGTCGCCCGCTCCCGTCGAATCGATAACGGTGGTTGGTTCGGTCGAGGCGTCGATCCAGCATCCGTCAGGAGTTGCGAGTCCGGCTCCTCGGGAACCGCGTTTTACTCCGACGATCGTCTCGGTGAGGGCGGCGAGACGGAGCGCGGCGCGGTGGGGATCATCGTCTTGCGTGAGACCGTACAACTCATCGACATTCGGCAAGAAGATATCAACGTGGGCCAGTGCTTTCATAATTTCTGCGCGAACCTGTGTTGTCCAGCCTTGCGGAGGCCAGCCGGTGTCCAGCACCGTTTTGGCCCCTGTTGCGTGGGCACGATTGAAGAGTTGCGCAAGATTGTCACCGTGGAGACCAGGGAGGAGAAAATATCCAGCCAACACCACGAATCGAGCTTCCAGAGCATCGTCTGGAACGTCGTTCGGCGTCATGTTCCGCATCGCGCCGAGTGAGGACAGGAATGCTCGATCTCGGCCTGGAGCCTCAATTGCAACGGTAATCGCGCTGGGTTCCTGTGCGTCACGAATAAGAACTGCGGTGAGTGCCTCGATATCAAGGTCGGAGGTAAGAATGGTGGTCGACGCATCGTCTCCGACCCGACTCACAAGTGTGGTGGGATGACCCAGGCCCGCACAACGGATCGCCAGGTTTCCGGCTGACCCACCGACGCGCATCGTAATCCGCGGCACTATGCGTTCAGTGCCGGGAGCTGGCAAGTCCGGTGTGTCTGAGACCATGATGTCGAGGTTCGTATTGCCAATGATGGCAATTCGATTCGTCACCACCTGTTGTTCTCGACGACATCGCTCGTGAGCTTAATGAGGCGTTCGCGTGTGTCGTCCAGATGCGTTCGGCGTGCGCGAAGCTCTGCGGCGAAGGTGGTCGCCAAGCTCGTGGCTCGGTTCGCAGTGGTGATGACTGCTTTGGTACCGGGGCCACCGAGCTGAGGTCGCTCAAGGACGAGTGCAGGGTTCGCTCCTGCGGCTAGGGTAATTGCCACCAGTGCATCCGTCGCGGGGATGTTGGCACGATCGAACGCAGACGTTACATCCTCGGAGGTCCATTGTGTTGGGTCGGCCACACGAACGAGGTCGCCAACGATGTGATGGGCACCGCGCCAAGGGAGCCCTTGGGCGGCCAATGCCTCGGCCACAGCAGTCGTGGTGGCCCCGGACTTCACGATTTGCTCGGCGCTTGGCAGCTCGAGGACTCGAAAGTTCGTGAGTAGGCCGTCCATCATGCGAACAAATCGCCCGACGCGTTCGCCGGAACGCCATAAGTGCTTCTGAACATCTGTTGTGGCGTTGTTCGAGTCTTCGTACCATGCCGAGCCGATGTTGGCGAAGGTGGCCGCCATATCAGCGGCGGTCGCGCCGGCCATCGAAACCATGTGTTCAAGCACTACCGGGTTCTTCTTCTGCGGCATGATTGACGAGCCCTGAGTGTAGGCCGTCGGGGTTTCCACCCATCGGAAGGTCATCCACTCCAGCAGAACACGTGCCCACCGTGCACCGGTCGCTGTGATGCGACCGTGCGCGCCTGCGAGGCGCATGAAATGTTCCGCCCCGACTACTGCTTCATAACTCGATGTGAACGAGCTATCGAAACCCAGAAGGTCGCCGACCAGGTCCGAATCGATGGGTAAGTCAGTGCCGGCGAACGCGGCGGATCCCAGCGGTGAAACGTTCAGCTCAGCATAGATGCTCAGCATTTCCTGGGCCTGGCTCAGAAGTGCCTCGGACAGGCCCGCAAGTACATGACCCATGGTTGTTGGCTGTGCTGGGCGACGGTGCGTAAATCCGATGATGACACTTTCCGCGTGTTCGCGGGCCAACTGCGCCGCATCCGCTGCGGTCTGAACGACCAGGTCGGCTTGGTCGAGAAGCTGTCGGCGGAGAACCATACGGAAGGCGCCGGCGTCCAGGTCGTTTCGGCTGCGTGCCAGCTGCACGTCCAATTCGGACGTTGAGATTCCGCAGGCATTGGCCAACTGCTGTTCAAGGAAGTAGTACGGGTCTTCGACGCTGCCGTCGAAGGGGAACTCTTGCGTGCCGTTTTCGGTGCGGGACCAAAGTTCGAGGAGGCCGGTCAGAAGCTGCCGTCCGCGTTCCTGGGGCAACACGCCCTGGGTTGACAGCATGTACACATGGGCAAGACTGGCTTCAATCATGGGCGGGTAAATGAAACGTGCTGATTCTTCAAACGCGTCACGCAAGTGGTTGTCCCAGTAGACGGACAGCCGGGCGTTGTCTTGGAGGGGAACGCGGGCGGTACCGGATTCGGGCGTTGTCATCGTTATTCCGATCGATTGTGGTGCATTTACT
>NZ_JPRS01000158.1 GCF_000738085.1 Cryobacterium sp. MLB-32 | reverse complement strand
CCCACGAACTCACCGTGACCGAGGAGCATGGCGGCTTGGTCTACTTTCATACCGATCCGACGGGTCACAACCTTCCGAGGCTCGCTCACTCGGATCTCCTGGAATTCGTCACCCGCAGCATCGGTGCCGCACACTCGTTCACCCTCCTGCTGCGCACGATGGAAATTGGTGCGCGCTTCGCCTCACCTCACGGCAATATCCCGTATAGGGCAGTTCGCGGCTGGGTCGTGGTCGACGGGGAGATTCATGCTCTCACTCGGCATGAGGTCTGGGCAGAATCCTGCCGGGAGGCAGACTTCGATATGCCCCCGGGCCCGGAAGACGGCGTGCACTATGTCGATGCCGATGCGATCACCCGTCCATACCAGTGGAGGATGACCGCCGTCGCCTAGAACGCTACGGGATCTGGCTGCGCCGTCGAGGCCTCAGGGCTCGATTGAGTCGATGCGCTCCGGACGGGCGTCGACCCAGGCGAGCAACTGGCGGACGCCCTCAGGCAGGGACTCCTCGTTGCAGTGATAGCGAAATTCCTGAGAGTCGTCGGTTAAGGAGATGTCGTACAGGAGGGAATCCGGCCACGTGCGAGTGCCGGTCGGGTCCGAGAGGGTGCGCAGGGCAGCGCGGTCGACCTCGGCGGCGAGCGCCGCGGCATCCGTCGGGGTCAGCGACTCGGCATCGAGGTCGGTGCGCGTCACCATGCCGGCGAAACCGCCGCCTCGTCGTACGCTCAGCCTCATGTCAGAACTCCAACCTCCGTCCAGGCCGCGCGAACAGCTGTCTGCTCGGCCGCGCCGAAGAGTTCTCCGGCTGAATCGATCGTAAACTGTGCGGCCTCCGCAAACTGCGTGTGGGCACCCATTTTCGTGGTCAGCGCGTGGTACCAGATCTTTCCCGCCTTTTCCCAGGCGGATCCACCGAGGGCAACCGCCGCCAGATAGAAGGCGTGGTTAGGAATCCCGGAGTTCACATGCACGCCGCCATTGTCGTTGGCCGGGTTGTTGTCGTCCGGAAGGTCTGCGTACTGATCCATGTGGCCCGGCTGGTGATCTCCGGCAAAAGCGGTGCCGGGACTCTTCATAGACCGCAGCGCCAACCCGAGTTTCGGCACGAGGATGCCCTCGCCGATCAGCCAGTTGGCGTCCGCCGCCGTCTGTTTGAGACTGTACTGCTTCACGAGGGAACCGAAGACGTCGGAGAACGACTCATTGAGCGCGCCTGACTGCTTGCTGTAGACGAGACCGGCGGTGAACTCGGTCACTCCGTGTGTGAGCTCATGCGCAATCACATCGATAGCCCGGGTAAGCCCGCCGGCCTGAAAGATACGACCGCTCCCATCGCCGTAAACCATCTGGCTGCCGTCCCAGAATGCGTTGTCAAAGCCGACGCCGTAGTGCACTGACGAGATCAACTCCATCCCCAAGTTGTCGAGGGAATTGCGCTGCAGCACCTCCCGGTAGAAGGCGGCCGTCAGCGTGCTGCCATCGAAGGCCTCGTTGACGGCGGGGTCGGCCGCGAGGGGGTCGCCCACGGCGCGCTTCTTGACTCCGGGCAGGAAATTGCGACCGTTCGTCTCGTTGTCGTAGATGGAGACGCCCTGCTCCGTCATCGACACGACACCGATCAGGCCGAGGTTCTGATTGAGCTCCCGACTGAAGTGACCGAGCACCGCACGCCGGGACCGCATTGCGGCCGATGTGGCAATGGACTGGATGGCGGCATCGCGCTGCTCATCCGTACCCTGGGTCGCCAGCCAGGCCAGCAGGTCGGGTGGGGCGATGCCGCAGAACCGATGACCGCTCACAATGGGCAGGTTTTCGGGGTCGAACTGCTGTTGAGGCTCCGACATGATTTCCCCTTCGCTCGCGATCCAGTGCAGAGTACGCCCACAGTATGCCCCCGTGTCGCCAGTCCGCGCTACGGTGTCAGCAATAACGCGCGAGTAACGCCCAGGCGGTCAGAATTCCACCTGAAACGAACAACTATTTGGAAAGGAAATCATCATGGCCGATGCTGCCGCACATGACCTGCCCACGACTCGATACTGTGCCACTCCTGATGTGTATACGAAGCAGCTCACGGAGCAGCCGGGCTTCGCCGCTGCCCGCATCTCCATGGAGCTTGAAGTGCGCGGGCTCATCAACCAGGGCATCTTCGCTGCGCAGACCGGGATCACCCACATCCCCGTCGTGGTGCACGTGGTCTACAACCACGATGACCAGAACATCTCCGACGATCAGGTGGCGAGCCAGATCGCCGTACTCAATCGTGACTTCCGCAAGACGAATCCCGACGTCGACACCCTGCCCGACGTGTTCCTGCCGCTGGCGGATGATGCTCAGATCGAGTTCTCGCTGGCCGATACCGACCCCGATGGCAACGCGACCGACGGGATCACCCGTACCCACACCGACACCACGTCGTTTACCTACGACGATTCCATCAAGTACGAATCATCCGGCGGCGCCGATGCGTGGCCGTCCGACACGTACCTGAACCTCTGGGTCGGCCGACTCGGCGGGGGCCTTCTGGGCTATGCCCAGTTCCCCGGAGGTGCGCCGGCAACCGACGGTGTCGTGATCCTCGATACCGCCTTCGGAACCGTGGGGACCGCTTCCCCTCCGTTTAATCTGGGCCGCACGGCCACGCACGAGATCGGGCACTGGCTCAATCTGAACCACATCTGGGGTGATGAAGACGGCTGTATCGGCACGGACAAAGTCGATGACACGCCCAACCAGGCCTACGCCAACACGGGCAAACCCGACTTCCCCCACGTGACCTGCAGCAACGGCCCGAACGGCGACCTGTTCATGGATTACATGGACTACGTGGACGACGATGTGATGGTGCTCTTCTCGGTCGGCCAGGTTGCCCGCATGCACGCCTGCCTGGAAGGACCGCGCAACACCTTCGAGCTTGTCGAGGACAGCGTGCTGGCTCAGCGGTCGCGCGAGCGCGTCGCGGGCACGGACACCACCTGAGAGCGAAGGTCGCCCGCACCACACCACACCACACCACAAAGGAGAATCACTGATGGGTCCGCCAGACCACGCTTCGGGGCTTCCCGTCGGCGAGTGGACCCACTCGCACGAGGAAGACGAGCCCGGCGTGCTGGTCTATCGACGAGCGGAGTCTTTCCCGTTCCCGCCCACACGGGGCGGGAGAGACTCCCTGCGAGTCGACGGCTCGGGTCAGATCACGGCGCTCACGCCGGGCCCCGACGATCGGCCTCGACCCATGGGGATCCGCGTACTGTCCGACGGTTCACACGCCGACGGTTCACACGATGACACGGCACCAGCCGACACGATGGAAATTGTGGAATCCACCGATACCGTTCTCAAGATTCGCCGGCGGTAAGCATGGTGCCCGCCGCGCGGAGAAAGCAGGAGTCGTGTATACGTACGCCATCGTTCCAGCCTCCGTCGAGCCCGCCGCTGGACGATCTGCGCGGCGCGAACCCGGACTCAAATGGAGCCGCTTCGGAGACCAGGTCATCTACTGGACGACCGGGGCCTCCGGTTCCGCTGCTGTCCGCAGGGTGAACACCCTGGGAGCCGTCACGCAATCAAGCCACGGGCTGCCTTTTCTCGTCGTGCAGGCGGGCAATATCTTCCGCGATGAGTTTCCCGATATCCCCGTCATCCTCGACAAAGGGCGCTATCTCGCGGTCGAACTCAGCGACGCGGCCGTGGCGCGGCTTTCCGCCGGCAATCCGGCGGAGTTCGGTTTCGCCCCTTTGCCGCATAACACTGCGGTCGTGAAGGAGGTGCTGCGCGCCGAGCATCCGCTGCGCACGATCGACCCGGCCATGACCATGCTGGCCGCCCAGGTGTCTTCGAAGCGCCTGCAGGAATCCCTGGTATCACTCACGGGATTCGGAACCAGGCATTCCCTGAGCGGGGGGTTCCAGCATGCCGTCGACTGGGCGGCTGACTCGTTTCAGTCGCTCGGTTACAGCGTGACATGCTCCAGAATTACGGTCGGAACCGGCGCGAGCTTCTCCGTGATCGCTGACAAACCGGGCACGAGTGCCGACCCCGGCCTGGTGCTGGTCACCGCCCACCTGGATTCCATCAATCATCTCGACGGCCCGCTCGCGCCCGCTCCCGGCGCCGATGACGACGGGAGCGGATGCGCCGGTGTACTGGAGATCGCCCGTATCCTGTCCACCCGCGTCGACGACCATGACCTGCGCCTGATCTTGTTCGGTGGCGAGGAGGAAGGACTCTTCGGCAGCCAGCAATATGTCGCCGCTCTGAGCGGGCACGATCGCGACCGCCTGACTGCCGCGATCAACATGGATATGGTCGGCACGCTGAATTCGGCGGAGAGAGGGGTGCTCCTGGAGGGGGCGCCGGTCTCACAGCGGCTCATCGACCAACTCGCGGCGAGCGCGCAGGATTACACCTCGCTCCACGTCGATGTCTCGCTGCATCCCTTCGCCAGCGACCATGTGCCATTCATCATCGCCGGACTGCCGGCCGTGCTGACGATTGAGGGTTCTGACTCGGCGAACCACACCATTCACAGCAGTCAGGACACCCTCAACACAATCGACTACACGCTCGCCTGCGAGATCGTCACCATGAACCTCGTGACGGCCGCGCGATTGCTGGGCACTCATACCTCCATCAACGATCTGGTGCGTTGGCGCCAATCGACCCTGAGCGACGACAGCGACTAGATACTGAGGGACTGTTTCCCCTGGGAAGCCACGTTCGTTCAGCAGTTGCGCGTTCAGCAGTTGTGCAATCAGAAGTGGTCGGAGCGCTGTTCGCGTACCCGGGTGCGAAGGCCGTCGGCTTCGCGCGCCGCGTCGCGCCCATCCTGCTCGCGCCCTGACTCCCGCAGGCACAACGCGAGCGTTTCGAGGGAGTCAGCCAGGTCGGCGTGCGCGCCGAGGGCCACGGGGTCGCCCTTCTGAATGTCTCCCCACGCGGCCACACGCTTCCGTCTCATCGAAACCGAGCGCTCGCTCTCGAAGAGCGCCCTGTCCCGGCGGCCCACCTCTACGAGGCGAAGCGCGAGAATGTTGAGCGCTCGGGCAAGCGCGGAGTCATCCGCCTCGGGGTTCGCGTCGGCGAGCCGCTGATAAATACTGACGGCCTCCCCCGCTGCCACGAGGGCTTTGCGCGGGCTGAGTGCGGCGGAGAGGCGACACGACAGCCGGGTGAGAGCCGAAGCCAGGTCGGGCTCACAGCCCGGGTCACCCGCTGCGAGTCTCCGGCACTCGGACACCGCTTTTTCGCTCGCGCTCAGCGAGTTGTCTTTCACCATCTCTGGTTGCACTGCTACCTCCTGCTGACGTTGGCTCCGGCCAAACCGGCTCTGTGTCCGCCAGTATCGTCCCGTCCTCCCCGGCTGCATAGGCGCGCCAAACGGGGGATCGACACCCCGGTCCCCGCGCGTCACACTAAGCACAGTTGACAGCCGGAGGTCTCGATGCCCGATTCGTTCACCGAAACGACCCCACCACTGCCAACGCACACCACGACCGGGCGTTTCAGGAATTGGCTGCTGAGGGGCCTCATCGACGAACACGGGTCACAGATCGGCCCGCACGCCAAGAACGTCGACAAGACCCATTCCTGGTGGCGAGTGATGTGCCTCACCGGCGTCGACTACTTCTCAACGCTCGGCTACCAGCCGGCCATCGCCGCGCTCGCGGCCGGCTTGCTGTCGCCCTTCGCCACCGTGGTGCTGATCGCACTGACGTTGTTCGGTGCGCTGCCCGTCTATCGCCGGGTGGCCCGTGAGAGTTCCCATGGCTCGGGGTCCATTCACATGCTGGAGCACCTGCTGCCGTGGTGGGCCGGAAAGATCTTCGTACTGGTCCTGCTCGGCTTCGCGGTGACCGACTTCATGATCACCATCACGTTGTCGGCTGCGGATGCCACGGCGCACGCTCTGGAGAATCCCTTCACGCCCGACTGGTTCCACAACGCCACGGTCGGCCTCACTCTGGTCTTCATCGCCCTGCTCGCGGCAGTCTTTCTGCGCGGCTTCCGGGAGGCGATCGGCATCGCCGTCGTGCTGGTCGCCGTCTACCTCGCCCTCAATCTCGTCGTTGTCATTGATTCCCTCGGGCACGTCTTCGACAATCCGATCGTGATCACGGACTGGTGGGCGGCCGTCAACGTCACGCACGGTGATCCGTGGATGATCGTCGGCATCTCGTTGATCGTGTTTCCGAAGCTCGCGCTCGGCCTGTCGGGTTTCGAAACCGGCGTCGCGGTCATGCCCCAGATCACCGGGGATCCCACCGATACGGAGGAACGTCCTGCCGGGCGCATCCGGGGTACGACACGTCTGCTCACCACGGCGGCACTCATCATGAGCGCGTTCCTTCTCTCCTCCAGCGTTCTCACCACCCTGCTCATTCCTCAGGAAGCGTTCCAACCGGGTGGCCCGGCCAATGGCCGCGCACTCGCCTATCTCGCCCACGAATATCTGGGGCCCGTGTTCGGAACGGTCTACGACATCAGCACGATCTGCATTCTGTGGTTCGCGGGCGCATCCGCGATGGCCGGACTCCTCAACCTCGTGCCGCGTTACCTGCCCCGGTACGGCATGGCCCCGCAGTGGGCGCGCGCCGTGCGTCCCCTCGTTCTGGTCTTCACGGCGATCGCGTTTGTGATCACCATCGTTTTCCAGGCGAGCGTCGATGCCCAGGGCGGCGCCTACGCGACGGGCGTGCTGGTGCTGATCACGTCGGCATCCGTTGCCGTGACGTTGTCGGCACGTCGGCTGCATCAGCGCAAGCGGGCGCTGGGCTTCGGGATCGTCTCGCTGGTCTTCGTCTACACGACAGTGCTCAACGTGATTGAACGGCCCGATGGCATTCGCATCGCGGCATTGTTCATTGTGGGAATTCTCGGCATCTCACTGCTCTCCCGGATAGGGCGATCATTCCAGCTGCGCGCCACGTCGGTGACCCTTGACCCACTCGCCCTCGAATTCGTTCGCGGTGATGCCGAACGCAGGATCATCCGCATCGTCGCCAACGAGCCCGACGACGGCAGCGCCGCGGAGTACCGGCAGAAGAACCTCGCGGAACGCCGGTACTCCCATATCCCCCGCAATTCCCGCATCATCTTTGTGGAGGTGCATACGACCGACTCCTCCGAGTTCGAGGAGGATCTGCTCGTGCGCGGCGTGCACAAGCACGGCTTTCGCGTGCTGGAGGTGCAGAGCAACAATGTGCCAAACACGCTCGCCTCGGTGCTCTTTGCCGTTCGCGATTCGACCGGCGTCATCCCCGAGATCTACTTCGAGTGGACGGAGGGCAACCCGCTCTCCAACATGTTCCGTTTCCTGCTCGTCGGCAGCGGCGAGGTTGCCCCGGTCACGCGGGAGGTGCTGCGGGAGGCCGAGAAAGACGCCAAGCGCCGCCCGACCGTGCACGTGAGCTGATGTCCCGAAGCGCCTTCCTGCCGAGAATCGCGACTAGCTCTTGGCCACGAGGGTGAGCACGTCGTAGGAGGCGACGAGCTCGTCCTTCTGGTTGGTCAGTACCGCATCCCACCGCACCTCGCCGTACTCGTCGGTCTCGCGCGGCGTGATCTGTTTGGCCGTGAGGGCCACCCGAATGCTGTCCCCTGGCGAGACCGGTGTGATGAAGCGCAGGTTTTCGAGGCCGGAGTTGGCGAGCACTGGGCCGGGCTCCGGGTCGACGAACAGGCCGGCCGCCCACGACACGAGTAGGTAGCCGTGCGCGACGCGACCGGGGAAGAAGGGGTTGGCCGCGGCCGCCTCCTCGTTCATGTGGGCGTAGAACGTGTCGCCGGTGAACTCGGCGAACTGTTCGATGTCGTGCAGGCTCACCGTGCGTGAGGCGGACACCACCTGGTCGCCCAGCTTGAGCTCCGCGAGGCTCTTCCGGAACGGGTGCCGGCCACCGACCTGCGCCGCAGCGCCCTGGTGCCAGATGCCGGTGATCGCAGTGAGCATCTCGGGTGAACCCTGAATGGCGGTGCGCTGCATGTGGTGCAGCACCGCCCGGATGCCGCCGAGCTCTTCGCCGCCGCCGGCCCGGCCGGGCCCGCCGTGCACGAGCTGCGGCAGCGGTGAGCCGTGGCCGGTGGAGGTGCGCGCGTCGTCACGGTCGAGGAACAAAACACGGCCGTTGAAGGCGGAGATGCCGGTCAGCAGCGCCACCGCGACCTCGGGATCGTGGGTGGCGATGCTCGTCACCAGCGATCCGCCACCGCGGCGCACGAGGGCGATGGCCTCGTCCAGGGTGTCGTAGCCGAGCACGCTTGAGACCGGACCGAATGCTTCGACCTCGTGCACGGCGTCCGCTTCCGAGTCGAAACGCAGCAGCAGCGGTGGCACGAAGGCACCGTCGGGTGCGGGGGCGACCGTTCCGTCGGCGTGCACCACGGCGGGGACATCCGTCGAACCCACGACGAGCTCACCACCGGCAGCCTGCAGTCGCGCCACCTGGCGGAGCACCTCGCTGCGCTGCTCGACAGAGGCGAGCGGGCCCATCGTCACGCCCTCGGCACGGGGGTCGCCAAGCACGATGCGCTGGTCGATGCGCTGCTGCACGGCGGCGATCACAGCATCCATGGCGGTGCGGGGCACGATCGCCCGGCGGATGGACGTGCACTTCTGGCCGGCCTTGACCGTCATCTCGGTGACGACCTGTTTCACGAAGGCGTCGAATTCGGGGGTGCCAGCGACGGCGTCCGGGCCGAGCACCGAGGCGTTGATCGAGTCGGTCTCATTGGTAAACCGCACCCCGCCGGTCTGCACCGACTCGCTGGCCCGCAGCTTCTCGGCGGTGGACGCCGATCCCGTAAACGCAACGAGGTCGCCGAGGCGCACGTCGTCGAACAGGGTGGGGACGCTTCCGGAAACGAGCTGCAACGAACCTGCGGGCAGCAGACCGGAATCGGCCAGGATGCGCACGAATGCCTCGGCGAGGTAGCCCGACGGCGTCGCGGGCTTCACGAGGGTAGGAACGCCGGCAAGGAAGGCCGGTGCGAACTTCTCAAGCGCGCCCCAAACCGGAAAGTTGAAGGCGTTGATCTGTACGGCAACGCCGGGCAGGCGTGAGTAGATGTGTCGGGCGATGAACGAGCCGTCTTTCGAGAGCTGCTCCACAGGCCCGTCCGCGTAGACCTTCGCGTTGGGCAGCTCACGCCGGCCCTTCGAGGAGTACGTGAAGAGCACCCCGATTCCGCCGTCAATATCGACCCAGGAATCCACCTTGGTGGCGCCCGTGCGGCTCGACAGGGCATACAACTCCGGCTTGTGATCGGTCAGCACCAGCGCCATCTGCTTGAGCAGCACGGCGCGTTGGTGAAACGTCAGCGCACCGAGCGAATCCTGGCCCACCGTGCGGGCGTAGTCGAGGGCCGCCGCGAGGTCGATGCCCTTCGAGGTCACGCGGGTGACGACCTCACCGGTGGAGGCGTCGCGCACGTCGACGGCAGCCGATGTGTCGGTGGGCGTGAACCAGGATCCCCGCACGTAGCTGGGCAGAATGTTCGTCATTTCGAGGACTCCTCGGCGTTGAGTGTGCGTGAGAACGGGGTGCGTGAGAACGGGGTGCGTGAGAAAAGAGTGCGTGGGCGGGCCAGGACGAGACCCATCACTCAGCCAGGTGTAGAAGCCCTGGCCTGACTTGCGGCCGAGCTTGCCCTCCGCCACGAGGCGGCGCAGCAGCGCCGGCGGCTCGAAGCGCGCTCCGAGCTGGGCGTGCAGGTACTCGGCGATGCCGAGGCGCACGTCGAGTCCGACGATATCGGTGAGCTTCAGTGGGCCGACCGGGTGCTTGTAGCCGAGCATCATGGCCGCATCGATGTCGGCGGCCGAGGCCACACCCTCTTCGAGCATGCGGATGGCCTCGAGCCCGAGGGCCACGCCGAGTCGCGAGGAGGCGAAGCCGGGCGCGTCACTCACGGTGATGGGAGTCTTGCCGAGCGCGCTGACCCAGCCCTGGGCATCCGTCACCAGCTCCGTCGAGGTCTCGCGACCGGTGACAAGCTCGACGAGGGTCGAGGCGGGTACCGGATTGAAAAAGTGCAGGCCCAGGAAGCGGGCGGGACGCACGAGTTGGGAAGCGAGATCGTCGATCGAAATAGACGAGGTGTTGCTGGCGAGGGCGGCGTCCTCGCCCAGTTCGGCCTCGACGCGCTGCAGGGCATCGACCTTGATCGCGCGAATCTCCGGCACGGCTTCCACGACGAGATCCCGGTCGCCGAAGGCAGCGAAATCGATGCCGACGGCGAGGCGGTCGGTGAGATCGGCATGCGATTCGCCGGTGGCCCCGCGGGTGATGCTCGCCTCGACAGCGCGCACCACGCGCTCACGGGCGGCGTCGGCCTCCACCTCGTTGCGCTCGACGAGCGCCACGTGGGCGCCGGCCAGCAGGAACGCGTGCGCAATGCCGGCGCCCATCCGACCGCCGCCGAGCACGCCAACACGGTCGGGAACGCCGTTTTCGCCGCGGTCGCCCAGCTCAAGTCCCACTGTGGTCATCAGACACGCTCCAAGATCAGGGCCGAGCCCTGGCCGACGCCCACACACATCGTGGCGAGGCCATGCTGGGCGTTTTCACGTTCCATGCGTGCGAGCAGGGTGACGACAAGCCGCGCCCCGCTCGACCCGAGCGGGTGCCCAAGGGCGATCGCACCACCGTCACGGTTGACGATCTCCTCGTCGAGGCCCAGACGACGGATGCACGCGAGCGACTGGGTGGCAAAGGCCTCGTTGAGCTCGATCGCCCCGATGTCGTCGATGCCCAGGCCACTGCGGGCGAGCACCTTCTGCGTCGCCGCAACCGGACCGAGCCCCATGATCTCGGGGGCGAGGCCGACGCTCGCACCGAACACGATGCGGGCGCGGGGAGTGAGGCCATAACGCTTCACCGCCTCGCCGCTCGCTACCACGACTGCCGAGGCACCATCGTTGAGCGAGCTCGCGTTGCCCGCCGTGACGACGGAGCCGCCACTGACGATCGGGCGCAGCCGGGCGAGCCCCTCGAGGCTGGTATCGCGGCGGGGCCCCTCGTCCACGAGCACCTCGCCATTCTTGGTGGGCACGCCGACGATCTCGTCGACGAAGTGGCCGGCGTCGATGGCCGCGGCGGCGCGCTGCTGGCTGCGGAGGGCGAAGGCATCCGCTTCGTCGCGGGTGATGCCGTCGATGCGGGCGACTTCTTCTGCCGTCTCCGACATGGAGAAGGTGGCCTTGTCCCGGGCCGCCAGCTTCGGGTTGATGAAGCGCCAGCCGATCGAAGTGTCGAATTGCGGGCCGGGTTTGGCCCAGGCGCGATCCGGCTTGCCCTGAACCCAGGGCGCACGGGTCATCGATTCCACGCCGCCAGCAACCATGAGGTCGGCGTCGCCGGCGCGAATAGCCTGCGCCGCCATGGTGATCGCCGAGAGGCCCGAGGCACAGAGCCGGTTGACCGTGATACCCGGAACGTGGTCGGGAAGGCCGGCCAGGAGCCCGGCCATGCGGGCCACGTTGCGGTTGTCTTCGCCGGCCTGCGTAGCCGCCCCGAAGATGATGTCGTCGATGAGTCCGGCGTCGATGCCGGAACGGCGAACGGCTTCCGCCACCACGATCGCGGCAAGGTCATCGGGACGCACGCCCGCAAGCACTCCGCCGTAGCGGCCGACGGGCGTTCGTGCTCCTCCAACGAGGTAGGCCTCTGCCATGTTTTCTCCTGACGACGGTGTCTGCGCGGTACCTGCGGGAACGTCGAATTAGTAACCGATCGTTCGGAAAGTAATTCTGACAGATCCGGGGACTCGCGGCAACCCTTGAGTTCACCGAGCAGCGCCAAAGGGGTCATTGACAGGGCCGGTCACTGGGACATAATCGGAACAGGTGTACGTCCGCTGCCGCGTCTGGCACCTTCCAGCATCAGGAAATGGATATG
>NZ_JPRS01000157.1 GCF_000738085.1 Cryobacterium sp. MLB-32 | reverse complement strand
GTGGGTCGACGACCCGGGGAATACTCGCAACGGACGGTGACGACATGAGTCGAGTGGCTCCCCGCGTTGTGCCGTTCGGCCAACTCCCCGTGAATGAAAGGTCCTCGAGATGACTCCGACGCTTCCCTCTATCGGCGAGCATTCTCGTCAGCTCGGCTCCCGGGTCACCCGGGCTACCGGCATTCTTCGCACGGAAGGTCCTCGTGTGCTCGCCCAGCGCCTCGCACGTTACTCCTACAAGAGACTCGGGGCGGCGAGTCTCGATGAGCCGCTCTTCGACGACGACATCGCAGACTCGACGCAACTGAATCTGTTGTTCCCCGAACGTCGTCCGCCGCGGTCACAGCCGCTTCGAATCGGGTGGGTGATGGTGCCACCCAGCGCAGGTTCGGGAGGTCATACGACTCTGTTTCGCATGGTGGAGGCGCTTGAGCGCGCGGGCCATCGCTGTGTGCTCTTTCTTTACGACAGGTACGGCGGTGATACACGCGCCCACGAGCGGGTCATCCGCGACTGGTGGCCGAACATTCAGGCCGAAGTGCGCGACGCAGCCGATGGAATCTCCGGCATCGACGCCTGCGTTGCGTCAGGATGGGAAACGGCACACGTCCTGGCGCGCCGGGGCACGGCCCCGATGCAGCGCCTGTACTTCATCCAGGATTATGAGCCCTACTTCTACGCGCATGGATCGATGTATTCTCTGGCGGAGGACAGCTACCGGTTCGGGTTTCGCACGATTGCCCTGGGCGAGATGGTTGCGATGCTTCTTCGGTCGGAGATCGGAATTCTTCCAGACATCACCGAGTTCGGTTGTGACACGTCGGTGTACCGTTTGCTCCCCGAGCGTGAACGCAGCGGCGTGGTCCTCTTCGCCCGGCCCGAAGTGCCCCGGCGAGGATACGCGTTGGCGCGATTGGCCCTCCAACGGTTCCATGGGCTGCACCCCGAGGTCCCGATCCACATCTACGGATCGGAGGCCAAGGGTCTTCCCTTTCCCGCGACGCAGCACGGGAGGCTCACGCCGACGGCACTCAACGAGCTCTACAATTCCAGCATCGCCGGACTGGCCATGTCCTTCACCAACATCAGCCTTGTGGCAGAGGAGATGCTGGCGGCGGGCACGATTCCCGTGGTGAATGACTCTGTGCATTCCCGGGCTGACCTCGTGAACGATCATGTGCGATGGGCCACCCCGACGCCGCACGGGATCGCCGCGGCCCTCAGTGCGGCAGTGACGCGCTCCGATGTGGCCACGGCAGCACGGGCGGCATCCGAGTCCGTGCGGCAGATCGGCTGGACGAGGGCACAGGCTGACGTCGTTCGGATCGTGGAGGACGAGGTGTACGGCTCATGACGTTCGTCGTGGGCGAGAGACGAATGGTGCGACGAATATGACGGGTCACGTGCCTGTGACGCCGAAGCAGCCCGACGTGTCCATCAGCGCACAGGCGGCGTCGGGCGTGTTCTGGCTGACCGTTCAGAAGTGGGCGATCCGCATTTCCGGGTTGGTGACCATTGCGGTGCTCACGCGTGTCCTGAGCCCGCAGGACTTCGGCACCGTTGCTGCTGCGTCGACGGTTCTGCCATTTTTCTACCTGCTCTCCGACATCGGCTTCATGGCGTATATCGTTCAGGTCGACAAGGTCGACCGTCGGATGCTGAGCACGAGCTTCTGGTTCTCGTCCCTGGCGGGCCTCCTGCTGGCCGGGGCATTGATCGGTGCGGCCCCGCTGTTCGGGGGTGTATTCGGATCAGCGGAATTCGTCCCAGTTCTGCAGGTCCTGTCCTTGGGTGTGGTTCTCACGTCAGTTTCGTCAGTGCCGATGGCACTGCTCCGTCGGGAGATGAGATTCCGCGCGATCGCGGTTCAAGGAACCGCGTCCGCTGTCGTTGCACAAGTCGTCGCCGTGACGATGACGCTGACCGGGTTCGGCGTGTGGGCTCTCGTCGGCCAGGCATTGTCGTCCCAGGTGGTCATGGTCGTGCTTGCGTGGCTAGCGGCGAAGTGGGTTCCGGCTTTCGAATTCTCCCGACGAGAGTTCTCGACCATGGCGCGCTTCGGGAGCAACGTGCTCGGTGTCGAATTCATCGCCATGTGTCGCGCCTGGGGAGAAGCGGCCATCATTTCTTCCACCCTCGGGCTCTCGGCGCTGGGTTTCCTGAACATCGCCCAGCGACTCGTGCAGATAGTCCAGGACCTCACCGGGGCGGCTCTCGTCACGGTCTCCACGAGTGCGTTCGCCAAGATCAAGGAGTCCTCCGGTCGTCTTCAGAGGGCCTATGTCCGCGCCCTGCGCATGACGTATGCCGCCATGTCGCCACCGCTCACGCTCCTCGCGATCGCCGCACCTTTGATCCTCCCCGTTGTCTTCGGTAGCGGTTGGGAGCAGAGTGCACGAGTGGCCCAGGTTGTTGCCCTCTCGGGCATCTTGGTGGTCGGCGCGAGTCTCGACCAAGGCCTCTTTTATGGGGTCGGCAAGCCCGGCCAGTGGTTTCTGTACGCTGTGATTATCGACACCTGCAGTGTCGTGGTGACAGCGATCACCGCTCAGTGGGGCCTCCAGGCCGTCGCTGTGGGTTTTCTGGTCGTGGCGGCGTTCGCGACCGCCAGCCGTTGGTTCCTGGTAGCGAAGCTTCTGAAGGTTTCTCCGAGGGCGCTCGTTGGGCCATTCGGCTTCCTCGCAGTGGCGGTCTTGGCTGGAGGTGGAGCCGGATTGCTGGTGCTCGCTGTCTCGGCAGACCTCCTGCCGATCGTGAGAATCGCCATCACCGGTCTGGCCGTTCTCCTCGCCTACCTCGTGGTGCTGCGACTCCTGGCCCGCCAGGTCATTGACGAGCTTGCGGGCTTTATCCCCCGATTCACTCGAGCCACCCGATTCCGCGCCTCAACGACGCCGACGGACCTCTCATGACACACAGCACCATTCGAGCGGAGCACACGCTAATGCCAGCCAGAACTAATCTCCATCACCTGCTCAGTCAGGCGGTGGCCGAAACGCCGAATGCCTCGGCGCTGACCTATCGGGGGATGACCATCAGCTACTTCGAGACTTGGCGCCGGTGCAACGCCGCCACCGCGCAGCTTCTCGGCGTGGGCCTTCAGCGTGGCGACCGGGTGGCGATTTACCTCGAGAAACGTTTCGAGACCGTCACGTCGATCTTCGCCGTTTCCGCCGCCGGGGGAGTGTTCGTGCCGATCAACCACGTGCTGAAGGCTACTCAGGTCGGCCACATTCTCGGCGACAGCGCTGCGAGAGTGCTCGTCACCTCGGCCGACAGGCTCGCCCAGCTGGCGTCGGTGCTGGCGGAAACGCATGTCGAGCACGTGATCGTGGTCGGCGATGCCGGGCTGGAGGTGCCGGCACCGTGGACGGTCCACAGCTGGGACGACCAGGGTTTGTTGTCACGAGACCGGGACATTCCGCACGTTATCGACATCGATCCGGCCGCGATTCTCTACACCTCAGGGAGTACCGGTCAGCCGAAGGGCGTTGTGCTCAGCCACCGCAATCTGATCGTCGGCGCCGAGAGTGTGTGCTCGTACCTGAAGAACACGAGTGACGACGTCATTCTCAGCGTGCTGCCGCTCAGCTTCGACGCTGGGCTGAGCCAGGTGACGACGGCCTTTTCGGCCGGCGCTCACTGCATCCTGATGAACTATCTGTTGCCCCGAGAAGTGCCCAGGCTGTGCGAGCAGTACGGCGTCACGGGCATTACCGGCGTGCCGCCGCTCTGGCTGCAACTCGCGGACGTGGCGTGGCCGCTCGCCGTGGCGGGTCGCCTGCGCTACTGGGCGAACACGGGAGGCCGCATGCCCCGTCCGACGCTTGACCGCCTCCGTGGGATCTTTACCGAGGCTGACCCCTACCTCATGTATGGCCTGACGGAGGCTTTCAGGTCCACGTACCTTGATCCCGCTGAGATCGATCGACGTCCTGACTCGATCGGCAAGGCCATCCCCAATGCCGAGATTCTCGTGCTCCGTCCGGACGGAGTACGGTGCGATCCCGGGGAGGAAGGAGAGCTCGTGCACCGCGGCGCGCTGGTCGCGCTTGGCTACTGGAACGATCCGATGCGAACCGCCGAACGCTATCGACCGGTCCATCATGCAGGGCAGGACTGGCGGGCGCCGGAGAGAGCCGTCTGGTCGGGCGATCGGGTTGTGGCGGACGACGAGGGCTTTCTCTACTTCGTGGGACGGCGCGATGACATGATCAAGACGTCCGGCTATCGAGTGAGTCCGAACGAGATCGAGGAGGCCGCCCACAACACCGGGCTTGTGCGAGACGCCGTAGCTATGGGGCTCGACGATCCGGCTCTCGGCCAGCGCATTGTGCTGATGGCCACGCCCGTTGCTGACGCACTCGATGTGGACGCCTTGACCGCTGCGCTCAAACGGGTCCTGCCGCTCTACATGGTGCCCTCTCTCATCGAGGTTCGCGACGAACTACCGCGTTCGCCCAACGGCAAGTACGACCGCAACAGTCTGCGCTCCGAGTTGCTGCTGGAGGTGTCACGATGAAGCCGCACGAGCATGCAGCAGCCTTCGGCACCGTCGACGGTGAGCTCCGGGTCGGCGGGATGCCGCTGAGCAGACTGGCAGCCCGCGTCGGGTCGACGCCGTTCTTTGCCTACGATCGCGCCCTTCTCGATCAGCGTGTCGATCTGCTGCGCTCGCTGTTGCCGGGTCGGATTGAACTCAGCTTCGCGATGAAGGCGAATCCGATGCCGGCCGTCGTGCAGCATCTGGCGCGCCGGCTTGACCGGATCGACATCGCGTCCGGGCTGGAGCTGCAGACCGCGCTCGACACCACGATTCGCGCTGACAGGGTCAGCTTTGCCGGTCCGGGCAAGACGCCCGCTGAGATCCGGCAGGCGGTCGCGGCCGGCATCCTGATCGAGATCGAGTCCACCACTGAGTTTCGTCGGGTGATCACCGCGGGCGACGAACTCGGGCTCACGCCGAACGTCGTCGTACGCGTCAACCCGGATTTCGCGGTGAAGGGGTCGGGGATGCGGATGGGCGGCGGGCCGCAGCAATTCGGTGTCGACGCCGAGCAGGTGCCCGCGCTGTTGCGTGAATACGCCACCGCGGGAGCGAACGTGCTCGGATTCCACGTGTTCGCCGGCTCCCAGAATCTGAACGCGGAGATCATCGCCGAGGCGCAGCGGCGTACCGTCGACCTGGTCAGCGGCCTCGCCGAGCACCTGGCCGCACCACTACGCTATTTCAACCTGGGTGGCGGGTTCGGCATCCCTTATGTCGTCAAAGACCAGCCGCTCGATCTGAACGCGGTCGCCGCAAACCTTCAGGAGCTGGTCGACGGGCCGATCGCCGAGCGGATGCCCGAGGCAAGCCCGGTGATCGAGCTGGGTCGGTACCTCGTCGGAGAGTGCGGGGTGTACGTCACGAAGATTCTTGACCGCAAGGTGTCACGCGGCAAGACATTTCTGGTCGTCGACGGCGGTATGCATCACCAACTGGCGGCCTCGGGTAACTTCGGCCAGGCAATCCGTCGAAACTACCCCGTCGTGGTCGGAAACCGTGTCGAGCTCGCAGCCGATGAGGCGGTCACTGTCGTGGGATGCCTCTGCACGCCGCTCGATCTGCTCGCCGACAATGTCGAGTTGCCCCGCGCCGACATCGACGACTTCATCGTCATCTTCCAGGCGGGGGCATACGGCCTCACGGCCAGCCCAACCGCCTTCCTCGGACATCCCGCGCCCGCGGAAGTCCTCATCTAACATCCCCCTAGCTAGGAGCAACCCATGACCGACACCCTGAACGCCGTTCGCAATGTACTGATCGAGAGCCTGGAGTTGCAGCACCGCCCGGAAGACCTGCGGGAGGAAACCCTGTTGTTCGGCTCCCTGCCGGAACTCGACTCCTTCGGGGTGGTCAGTCTCGTGGCGTCGATCGAGGAGCGCTTCGACATCACCGTCGACGACGATGAGTTCGGCGCCGACATCTTTGAAACCGTCGGCACGCTCACCGGGTTCGTGAGTGCAAAACTCGCCGCAGTCTGACCGTGCGGTTCGCGCGGCTCAATTTCTCGTCCCAGAAGTGGGTTCGATCGCCTGAGGCACGTCATCAACCGCTCCATCCGCGCGGCAGCCCCAGTGGCCCCCTACGGTTGCATAGCTCCGCATGAACCTTCCGTGTACGCCACACGAAACACGCCAACAATGTCCATTACGGCACGGTCAAAACTGAAGAATTCCTCCACGCCCATCGCCGCACGGCCGTGGCGTCGCGCGTCAATAATCTCCCTGGTAACCGCATGCGCCCTTCTTTTCACCGGGACAGCTGCATTCTCGGCACTGTCCGCGACATCCGGTTTCGCACCCACCGCACTCTCCGCGACGTCCGCAACGCTCTCCGGTTCTGAAACGCCCGCTGTCGCAGCTGAAACCGGTGACTCGGCGGCTGTCGAGCTGGGTGCCTTCAATGCCTCGCAGGCCTTTTACAAGGTCTCCAGCAACACCGGCACCCATGTCGGCCACCTTCGGTCGTCTACCGGCGTCAAGCTCGCTTCGGTGACATTTACGGGGGAGACGTCCACCGGCTCGCAGCGCGCCACTCTGGCCGCGCCTGTTGTGTTGACACCCGGAGTAACCCATGTTGAATCCTATGTCGCTCCGAAAGGACGCTATTCCTACACCTCAAAGTACTTCTCGACGGCCAAGACCACCGGCCCGCTGAGCGCTCCCACCACGAACGGGCGTTATCGCTACGCGAGTGCCGGGGGATTCCCGACCTCCACGTGGAACGCATCGAATGACTTGGCCGATGTGACCTTCAACGCCGAGGTCGTCCCGACTCCGGCACCGGCACCGGCACCGATTCCGGCGCAGACTCCGATTCCGGCGCAGACTCCGATTCCGGCGCAGACTCCGATTCCGGCGCAGACCCCGACTCCGGCGCCGACCCCGACTCCGGCGCCGACACCTACTCCACTCCCCACTCCGCTGCCGGACACCTTCCCGAACGCGGACACGACGGGGCCCCCTGCGGGCACCACGCTGAAGGCTTCAGGCGGCATCACGATCACGACCGCAGGTGCTGTCTATGACGGCTACGCCTTCGCCGGCGATGTGGTTGTCCGGGCCAACAACGTGACGATCCGTAACTCCGTCGTGAACGGCCGGATTGCTATTGATCTGCCGTACTCCGGGCTGCTCATGCAGCGCATCGAGATCGTCGGTCCTGGCCCGGGCTATGTCACGAAATATCCCGGACTGGGCTTCGTCAACTTCACCTGTGACGCCTGTGACATTCACGGATGGGGTGATGGCATGATGACCGACGGGAACGCGACAATC
>NZ_JPRS01000156.1 GCF_000738085.1 Cryobacterium sp. MLB-32 | reverse complement strand
GCGTGATCGAAACCACGACTTTCAATTCATATTCCAAAGGAATCTCTATTGCGGTACTCGCTAGAAACGAGCCCTACAACCGAGGTTTTTGGCATTTGACATTGTGCACGCTGTTGAGTTCTCAAGGATCGGACGCACCCAGCCGCCGACCACAAGGCCATTGCACTGGAGCACTTCACTTTCCAAGACAAGACAGGCGATGAAATCGCTATATCTTGAGTTGGTATTTGTCCCGCATGAGGCCGAGAAGCTGAGCAGCTTTCCGCACCTGTGGGGCGACTTAGATGACATTACGGTGAATCCTCGGGGGCCGCAAGTCTCGATCTCATCCCGGGCGTGTCGCATTCGCAACCCGCGTGAAACATGCCGGAAACGTACCGAGAACACGGCACGCGGTCTCGATTTCGACAGGCCGCCGGATCGAGCCTGTCGAGATCTCGATCCAAGCGCTCCTCCGTCGCGCCTCGACCAACAACAGGGCAAAGTGCTGCCCGTTATTCCACGAAGACGCCGGCGAGAGTCTTCTTTCCGCGCCGCAGAACGGCCACTCCCCCGGGCAGCACATTGCCCTCGATGGTTTCTTCGTCGCTTGCAACCTTCACGTTGTTGAGGTACACACCCCCCTGGACCACAGCACGCCGAGCCTCGCCGAGGCTCTTGGTCAGTCCGGTGTCAAGCAGCAGCTGCACGACGGAGGTGTGCGGCGCCGTGGTCGTGTTCGGCAACTCCCGCAGGGCCGCCTCCAGGGTCTCGGGATCCAGATCGCTCAGGTCACCCTGACCGAAAAGGGCCTGCGCGGCGTTGATCGCCGCATCCGTCGCCCCGACCCCGTGCACGAGGCTCGTCACCTCGAACGCGAGTGTGCGCTGAGCTTCACGCTTGAACGGCTCAGCATCGACGGCCTCGGCGAGTCGATCGATGTCGGCCTTACTGAGGAACGTGAACACCTTGAGGCGAAAGATCACGTCGGCGTCGTCGGTGTTGAGCCAGAACTGGTAGAAGGCGTAGGGACTCGTCAGCTTGGGGTCGAGCCAGATGGCGTTCCCCTCGCTCTTGCCGAACTTGGTGCCGTCGCTGTTGGTGATAAGCGGCGTGCCGATCGCATGCACGCTGCCCCCTTCGGCACGGCGGATCAGGTCGGTGCCGCTCGTGAGGTTGCCCCACTGGTCGCTTCCACCGGTCTGCAGAACGCAACCGTAGGAGCGAAACAGCTCGAGGTAGTCAAGGCCCTGCAAGATCTGGTAGCTGAACTCGGTGTAGCTGATGCCCGCATCCGAGTTAAGACGCGCGCTCACGGCATCCTTCTTGAGCATGGTGCCCACCCGGAAATATTTGCCCACCTCACGCAGGAAGTCGATGGCCGACAGCGGCGCGGTCCAGTCGAGGTTGTTCACCATGGTCACGGCGTTCTCGCCCTCGGCGCTGAGAAACCGCGACACCTGGGCCTGCAGGTAACCGACCCATTCATTGACCGTTTCGACCGGGGTGAGTGTGCGCTCGGCCGTTGGGCGTGGGTCGCCGATCAGTCCGGTTGACCCGCCCACGAGGCCCAGCGGGCGGTGGCCTGCCAGTTGCAGGCGTCGCATGAGCAGCAGTTGCACAAGGTTTCCGAGGTGCAGGCTGGCTGCTGTGGGGTCGAACCCGCAGTAGTACGTGATGGGATCGCCCGCGAGCAGCGTGCGCAACTCCGACTCGTCGGTCGAAACGTGCACGAGGCCGCGCCACGTGATCTCCTCCCAGACGTTGTCGAAGGATGAATCATTGGTCTGCTTACTGAGGATGGCGGGGTCTGACACAGCCCCAGATTACCAGCGCGAAGGGAGTGGACTAAATTAACTACCGAGACTTATTTGGGTATAATTCACTCTAGAGACTTGATTTATCTATATGAAGGATACAGGCTTATCTGCATGTTCGTTATTACCGCAGACCAGATCGACAGTCGTCATGATCGCGACCGCGCCGGTGAGATGATCGCCGAACTCAGCATCCGTTACGGCGCGGGTTTCACCCTCCCGCCCGATCAGACCTCCGGTGATGAGATTCAGGTAATGATCGCGGACGCCCAGATCACCCTCGATGCCATCCTGCTCTTGCACCGCTCCGGGTACTGGAGCATCGGCCTCGGCATCGGCGGTGTGCGCACGCCCCTGGCCGCCTCCACCCGCCAGGCATCGGGTGCCGCCTTCATCGCGGCGCGGAAGGCCGTGACGCGTGCCAAGAAAGCGGATGCCCACGTCGCGATCGACATGCAGCCCGAGGAAGCGTCGGTGCTCACCGCCGACCAGGTCGAGGCGCTGCTGGCCATGCTGCTCCTGCTGCGCGAGCGCCGATCGAGCGAAGGATGGGAGGCGGTGGACCTGTTGGAGCAGGGCCTGCGTCAGGTGGATATCGCGGCAGCCCTCGGTATCTCGACGGCAGCCGTCAGCCAGCGGGTGAAGGCCACCGAATTCCGCGTCGAACAGACGGCCCGGCCCGCAATCGTTAGGCTGCTAGAGAATCTCGACCTCTCCTCAAGTGAAACGGACACCCCCGCATGAACCCCGAAGAGTCCTTCACCGTACTCACATTCCTCTATTGGGTCGTGCTCCTGCTCACCACCCTGGGCTCACTCGTCTGCGCGGCGCTTGCCTTCAAGCTGCATCGCCGGGTGTTCGCCATCGGCTCCGTCGCCGCCCTCGCCGCCGCGCTGGTGATGGCCGCCGTGCCCACACCGGCCGGACCGTCATCGTTCGGCATCGTGCTCGGCATGCTGGCCATCGCCCTCGCCGTGGTCGGTGGAGCACCCATGGCCGTGCTCGCCCTGAACCTCGCCACCCGCGGAAGCGTTGCCTCCGGCCAGTACGGCGGAATTATGGTCGATACCGTCGGCGCGGTGGACAACGCCGTGCATGAGGTGCTGCGCGGCGGCCTTGCCATCGGCATGTTGGAGAGGTTCGCCGTCACCGGTGCCATCCTCGCCGGGTTCCCTGAGGCCATCGCCGTCGTCGTGGCGATCAAGGGCGTCGGCCGTTTCACCGAGCTGTCGTCGTCCGAGGCGCGCGAACGATTCATCATCGGCACGTTCGCCAGCCTCATCTGGGCCTGCGCCTGCGCCGCCCTCGTGCACTTTGCCCTCGTGTAACCAGAGCACCGCGGAATGATCGCGGACCACCCTCCGGCGCCAACGCCCCGGGTGGACTAGGCACGGTCAGGCGCGTGGGTGCCGCCGGTACGGCGAAACGGATGCCTCCTCTGGTATCCAAAACCGCCACGGGAATGCGGGTCCCCCGCCCTCTCCGCCCACGCCTGTGCGCGGCCCGGTGAGAAATGACACCGGGTGCTCCGGCAGCCGGAGGTCGAACGGCTCCGCGTTCAGGTCCGCCGTGTCATCGGCCAGCAAGATCCCTACTGCCTTGGTGAGTCGCGCCGGCCCGCGGGCGAGGTCTCGGTCGTTGTGCGCGGTGGGGCGACGCCGCCGCGCCTCATCAAGCCCGGCCACGATCTGCCCACCGCGCAGCAAAACGGCGGATGCCGTGCCCTCGGGCGAGCACACGACGTTGGCACACACATGCATGCCGTAACTGAAATACGCATAGAGGTGACCGGGTGGGCCATACATGGTGGCCGTGCGCTTCGTCATTCCGCGAAAGGCGTGGGATCCGGGATCATCTTCGCCGAGGTAGGCCTCAACCTCGGTGATTCGTACCGAGACATCGTCGCGGGACAGTATCGCGCCCAGCAGCAGCGGGGCCATCTCGAGGGATGGCCGTGCGAACTGCCGGGCGTCGAAAACCATTCGGGCTATGCGGTGAGGGCGACCGCCAGCTTACGGACGCGCTCGACGAGGGCGGCGCGCTGCTCGGCGACCCTCACCGGAGCCGTGCCACCCACACCGTCGCGGCTGTCGACGGACCCGCGGATCGTGAGCACCTCGCGAACGGCCGGCACCAGGTGCGGCGAGATGGCGAGCAGGGATTCGTCGTCGACCTCGTGCAGGTCGAGGCCGTTCGTCTCCGCGAACTTCACCAGCGACCCGGTGATCTCGTGGGCATCCCGGAACGAGACGTGGCGCTTCACGAGCCACTCCGCGACATCCGTTGCCAGGGAGAACCCCTGCGGCGCCAGTTCGGCCATCCGGTCGGTGTGGAACGTGATCGTGGCGATCATGCCCGCGAACGCCGGCAGCAGCACCTCGAGGGTTTCGATCGAGTCGAAGACCGGCTCTTTGTCTTCCTGCAGGTCGCGGTTATACGCGAGCGGCAGGCCCTTGAGAGTGGTCAGCAGCCCCGTCAGATTGCCGATCATGCGTCCGGACTTGCCACGCGCGAGCTCGGCGATGTCCGGGTTCTTCTTCTGCGGCATGATCGAGGAGCCGGTGGAATACGCGTCGTCCAGCGTGACGAAGCCGAATTCCTTGGTGTTCCAGAGAATAATCTCCTCGGCCAGTCGCGACATATCGATGCCGATCTGCGCCGCGATGTACGCGAACTCGGCCACGAGGTCGCGGCTCGCGGTGCCGTCGATGGAGTTCTCCACCACGGCGCCGAAGCCGAGGTCGGCCGCCACAAGGTTCGCGTCGAGCCCGAGGGTGTTGCCGGCGAGAGCGCCCGCACCGTAGGGCGAGAAGTTCGCGCGCTTGCCCCAGTCGACGAAACGTTCGAGGTCGCGCACGAGCGGCCAGCAGTGCGCGAGCAGGTGATGCGCGAGCAGCACCGGCTGGGCGTGCTGCAGGTGGGTGCGGCCCGGCATGATGGCGTCGAAGTGCACCTCCGCCTGTTCGGCGAGGGCGTCGATGAGCTCGATGACATAAGTCGAAATGATGGCCGCATGGTCGCGCAGCATCATGCGCACCAGAGTGGCCACCTGGTCGTTGCGGCTGCGTCCGGCACGGAGCTTGCCGCCGACCTCGACCCCGACCCGGTCGATGAGGCCACGCTCCAGAGCCGAGTGCACGTCTTCATCGCTGTCCGCCGGCGCGAACCGGCCTTCGGCCACATCACGGGCGAGAAGGTCGATGGCCGCGATCATCGTGACCAATTCGTCCTCGGTCAGGTAACCGGCGGCCGACAGGGCCCGGGCATGTGCCCGGGATCCCCGCAGGTCGTATTCGGCCAGCTGCCAGTCGAAGTGGGTCGACTTGCTCAGTCTCGCCAGCTCCGGCGACGGTCCCCCGGCAAAGCGACCGCCCCAGAGAGCGCCCGCCTTTCCGGCGCGGTTCGCGTTCTTCTCGCCCGACACGCGTGCCCTACTTCGCGGCGGCGTCGCGTCGTGCGGCCACCTTGCTCGGCAGTGACCACAGCTCGATGAATCCCTTGGCCATGGACTGGTCGAAGGAGTCACCGGTGTCGTACGTGGCGAGGTTGAAGTCGTAGAGGCTCGTGGTGCTCGAGCGGCCGGTGACGACGGCCGAGCCGGCGTGCATCTTGAGACGGATGTCTCCGGTCACGTACTTCTGGGTGTCTTCGATGAAGACATCGAGGCTGCGCTTGAGCCCGGAGAACCACAGACCGTCATAAACGAGCTCGGCCCACTTGCTCTCGACACCGCGCTTGTAGCGGGCGACGTCGCGCTCCAGGGTCATGTTCTCGAGCTCTTCGTGGGCGGCGATGAGGGCCATTCCCGCGGGGGCTTCGTAGATTTCGCGGCTCTTGATGCCCACGAGCCGGTCTTCGACGATGTCGATGCGTCCGACACCCTGGTCGCCGGCGAGGCGGTTCATCAGCTGAACGACCTGCAACGGGGTGACCTTCTTGCCGTCGATGGCGACGGGCACGCCCTGGTCGAAGGAGATGACGACCTCGGTGGGTGCGCGGGTGATCGACGGGTCCTGCGTGTAGGTGTAGAGGTCTTCGATCGGAGCGTTCCACGGGTCCTCGAGGAATCCGGTCTCGACCGCGCGGCCCCACACATTCTGGTCGATCGAGTACGGGCTCTTCTTCGACTGCGCAATGGGCAGGTTGTGCGTGGCGGCGTATTCGATCGCCTTGTCGCGGGTGAGGGCGAAGTCGCGCACGGGGGCGAGCGACGTGAGGTCGGGCGCGAGGGCCGCGACGGCGGCTTCGAAGCGAACCTGGTCATTGCCCTTGCCGGTGCAGCCGTGCGCAACGCTGTCCGCGCCGAGCTCGATGGCCGTGGAAGCGAGGTACTTGGCGATCAGCGGACGGCTGATGGCAGAGACGAGCGGGTAGCGCTTCTGGTACAGGGCGTTGGCCTTGAGGGTAGGAACGATGTAGTCGTTCGCGAACTCATCCTTGGCATCGATGACGATCGATTCGACGGCGCCGCAGTCAAGTGCGCGCTGACGGATGACGTCCATGTCCTCGCCCTCTTGTCCGACGTCGACGGCGAGGGCGACAACCTCTTTGCCGGTAGCGTCTTTCAGCCAGCCGATACCAACAGAGGTATCCAGTCCACCGGAGTATGCGAGCACAACACGTTCAGCCATGGTTCTCCCTAAATCTTTGATCAGTTGCAAGTTTACGTGGTGGGGTCTCGACCGACTCGACCACCGGGGGCTAGTGGGCGAGAAGCCAGACCAGCAGTGCCTTCTGGGCGTGCAGGCGGTTTTCCGCCTCGTCCCAGATGATGCTCTGCGGGCCGTCGATGACGTCGGCCGTCACCTCATAGCCGCGATCCGCCGGCAGGCAGTGCATGAAGTGCGCGCCCGGCTTCGCGAGCGCCATCATGTCGGCGTCCACGCGGTAGCGACCGAGGTCGCCGAGGCGCGTTGCCTTCTCTTCTTCTTTGCCCATCGACACCCAAGTGTCGGTGATGACCACATCGACGCCGGCGACCGCGTCAAGCGGGTCGGTGAAGAGGGCCACGGAGCCGCCGGTGCGCGCGGCGATGGCCGCGGCATCCGCAACGACCGCGTCGGTCGGCGTGTAGCCGGCGGGAGACGCGATGCGCACGTGCATGCCGGCGGTAGCGCCGGCCAGCAGATAAGACTGACCCATGTTGCAGGCGCCGTCCCCGAGGAACGCGATGGTCTGTCCCGCGAGGTCGCCGCGGTGTTCCCGGATGGTGAGCAGGTCGGCGAGCAGCTGGCACGGGTGGAAATCGTCGCTCAGCGCGTTGATCACCGGCACGGTTGTGCCGAGGGCCATTTCTTCGAGCCCGGCCTGACCGTAGGTACGCCACACGATGGCCGCTACCTGACGCTCCAGCACGCGGGCGGTGTCGGAGGCGGTTTCCTTGCCGCCGAGCTGGCTGTTCGCGGTGCTGATGATGAGCGGGCTGCCGCCGAGGTCGGCGATGCCGACGGCGAAGGACACCCGGGTGCGCGTGGACGACTTGTCGAAGATCACGGCGACGGTCTGCGGTCCGGCCAGCGGTCGAACGGCGAATCGGTCTCGCTTCAGTTCCAGGGCGAGGTCGAGAATTTCGGCCTGTTCGGCCGGGGAGAGGTCATCGTCGCGCAGGAAGTGGCGGGTCACGGTATCACTTTCGATCGGGTACGGAATCTGTCAACTCTAGAGCGTGGCCAGTGCCTGCCCGAATCGCCGCTCGAATTCGGCGATTTCGGCGTCGCCCACGATGAGCGGGGGTGCGAGGCGGATGGTCGAGTCGTTGGGCGCGTTCACGATCAGCCCGGCCTTCAGCGCGGCCGCCGCAAGCTCGTGCGCGACCGGCTCGTGCAAGGCCACGCCAAGCAGGAGGCCGCGGCCCCGTACACCGTCGATGAGCGGCGAGCCGAGCCCGGCGATGATCTCGCGCAACTGCTCCCCGCGGCGGGCGGCGTTGGCCACGAGATCGTCGCGTTCGATTACCGTGAGCACGGTGTTGGCGGCGGCGGTCACGAGCGGGTTGCCGCCGAAGGTCGAGCCGTGCTGGCCGCGCTGGAACAGGGCGGATGCCGCACCGAAGGTCACCAGGGCACCGATCGGCAGGCCGCCGCCCAGCCCCTTGGCGAGGGTGACGGCATCCGGTTGGATGCCCTCGTGCTGGAAGGCGAACCACGCGCCGGTGCGACCGACGCCGGTCTGGATCTCATCGATGATGAGCAGCACGCCGTGCCGGGTACAGAGTTCGCGGGCGCGGCGCAGGTAGCCGTCGGGCAGGGGCAATACGCCGGCCTCGCCCTTGATCGGTTCCAGCACGAACGCGGCGACCGTGTCGTCGATCGCGACCTCAAGCGCCTCGAGGGTGCTGTCGATGTGCTCGACTCCCCCGGGCATCGGGTCGAACGGGGCCTGCATGGCGGGCTTGCCGGTGAGCGCGAGGGCACCCATGGTGCGGCCGTGGAAGGAATCGATGAGGGTCAGGATGCGCGTGCGGTGCCCGCCGGTCACATTGAGACGAGCGAGCTTGAAGGCGGCCTCGTTGGCCTCCGTGCCCGAGTTGCAGAAGTAGACGCGCCCCTCGGCCCCGGCCCCGGTGACCCGCTGAAGACGCTCGGCGAGGTCGAGCTGCGGCTCGCTCGCGAAGTAGTTGGACACATGCGCGACGGCCTGCACTTGCGCGGAGACGGCCGCGACCAGGTCGGGGTGGGCGTGGCCGAGAGAGTTGACGGCGATGCCGGCGAGGAAGTCGAGGTATTCGGTGCCCGCGTCGTCCCAGGCGTAGCAGCCCTTGCCCTGCACGAGAAGGGCGAGGGGCGGTGCGAACGTGCCCATCATCGCGGCGGCGTAGCGATCCTGCCAGGTGGTTGTGGTGCTGGTCATGCGGGTACTACCTCCGTGCCGATGCCGCTTCCGGTGAAAATTTCGAGCAGGATCGAGTGCGGCACCCGACCGTCGATGATCGCCGCCTTCGCCACGCCGCCCTCGACGGCGTCGAGGCAGGCCGTCATCTTGGGGATCATGCCCGACTCGAGATCGGGCAGCAGTGCCCGCAACGTGGGCACGTCGATCATCGAGACGAGGGACTCGCGGTTGGGCCAGTCGGAGTAGAGGCCGGCCACGTCGGTGAGAATGACGAGCTTGGCGGCACCGAGGGCGATCGCCAGGGCGGCCGCGGCAGCATCCGCGTTGACGTTGAGGGACTGGCCGGGCACGTCCGAGTCCGGGGCGATCGACGAGACGACGGGGATACGTCCGGCGGAGAGCTGCGCGTGCACGGCCTCGGGGTCGACGCCCACGACGTCGCCGACGAGGCCGAGGTCGACCATTTCGCCGTCGATCTCCACGCCGCGGCGTCGGCCCCGGAACAGGCCGGCGTCTTCACCGGACAGGCCGGCGGCGAGCGGGCCGTGCTGGTTGATGTGGCTGACGAGGTCGCGGTTGATCTGGCCGGTGAGCACCATACGCACGACGTCCATGGCTTCGGGGGTCGTCACCCGGTAGCCGCCGCGGAATTCGCTCTCGATCCCGAGCCGGGCGAGCATGGAGGAAATCTGCGGGCCGCCGCCGTGCACGACCACCGGGCGGATGCCGGCGTAGCGCAGGTAGACCATGTCCTCGGCGAAGGCACGTTGCAGCTCTTCGCTCACCATGGCGTTGCCGCCGAACTTCACGACCACGATCTGGTCGTGGAACTTCTTGAGCCACGGGAGGGACTCGATCAGCGTTGCGGCCTTGATCGCGGCCTCCGCTGGGCTACTGTCGGGTTCGGTATCGGGCATCAGCTGGAGTACGCGCTGTTCTCTTCAACGTATTCCTTGGTGAGGTCGTTCGTCCACACTGTGGCGGTCTCGGCGCCCTCGTGCAGGTCGATGACCACGGAGACGGCGCGCGGTATGAGGTCCACGAGCTCGCGCGGCTGGTCCGGCTCCCCCGCGGTGCAGACCTGCACCCCATTGATGGCGACATCGATTCCGTACGGGTCGAAGGCGGCATCCGTGGTACCTACCGCGGCCAGCACCCGACCCCAGTTGGGGTCGTTGCCGTAAATGGCGGTCTTGAACAGCGCGCTGCGCGATACCGCGCGGGCCACCGTGACGGCGTCGGTTTCGGAGGCCGCGTTGCGCACCTCGATGGCCACGTCGTGGGCGGACCCCTCGGCGTCACCCTGCAGTTGCAGGGTGAGGTCCTGGCAGAGGGCCACGAGGGCGGCGGTGAATTCGGCCTCGTCGGCCTCGATCCCGCTCGCGCCGGAGCCGAGCAGGCTCACGGTGTCGTTCGTGGACATGCAGCCATCAGAATCGAGACGGTCGAAGGTGACGCGGGTGGCCTGGCGCAGGGCGGTGTCGAGTTGCGCGGAGCTGAGCACGGCGTCCGTCGTGATGACCACGAGCATGGTGGCGAGGCCGGGCGCGAGCATACCGGCGCCCTTGGCCATGCCGCCCACGGTCCAGCCGGCCGGGGACACCTGCACGGACTGCTTCGGCGTGGTGTCGGTCGTCATGATGGCCCGGGCGGCCAGGAGTGCCGCGTCGGGCGTGGTGGCGGCATCCGTTTTCAGGGCGAGGGCGGCATCGACCACGCCGGCGGTGACGAGATCGAGGTTGAGCTGCTCGCCGATCAGGCCGGTGGAGCAGACAAGAACGTCACCCGCAGAGATATCGAGGCCCGTGGCCACGGCCTCGGCGGTGGCGTGGGTGGTCTGAAATCCGATGGTGCCGGTGTAGCAGTTGGCCCCGCCGGAGTTGAGAACGATGGCGCTCACGACGCCGTCCTGCATCACCTGTTTGCTCCAGATCACCGGGTTGGCCTGGCATCGGTTCGCCGTGAACACGGTGGCGCAGCTCGTGAGCGGGCCGAGGTTCTGCACGAGGGCGAGGTCGAGACCGCCCGATAGCTTGAGTCCGGCGGTAACGCCGGCGGCGGCGAATCCTGCTGCTGCGGTGACACTCATGGGGCAACTCCATTCATGGTCAGCCCCAGAGCTTGGGGCAGGCCGAGGGCGATATTGGCCGATTGGATGGCAGCGCCGGCGGTGCCTTTGACAAGATTATCCACCGCGGTGATCGTGACCACGCGGCCCGCTGCCTCGTCCACGGCGAGACCGATCAGCGCGGTGTTCGCGCCCAGAACGTCGGCGGTGCGGGGGAAATGACCCGGGGGCAGCACGTGCACGAAGTGTTCGTCGGCGTAGGCCTCTTCCCAGGCGGCGCGCACGGCGGCGACGCTCGTTCCGGGAACGAGGCGGGCCGTGGCGGTCGAGAGGATGCCGCGCGACATCGGCACAATCACGGGCGTAAATGAGATGGTGGGGTGGCTCGCACCGGCCCACCGCAGGCTCTGCTGGATCTCGGGAATGTGCCGGTGAGTGCCGCCGACGGCATACGGGTTGGCGGAGCCGAGAATCTCCGCCGCCAGGTTCGGCACCGTGAGGCTCTTGCCGGCCCCGGACGGCCCGACCGCGAGCACGGCCACCAGGTCGGCCTCCTCGATCACGCCGGCATGGATGCCTGGGGCCAGGGCGAGCGCCACCGTGCTCGCGTTGCAGCCGGGGGCCGCGATGCGGCGCGCGCTCGCGAGCAGGTCGCGGAGACGTCCGGACGCGGTGGGGAGTTCGGGAACGCCGTAGGCCCAGGCGCCGTAGTAGTCGCCGCCGTAGAACGCTGCCCAGTCCTTCTCACTCTCAAGGCGATGGTCGGCGCCGCAGTCCACGACGAGGGTGTCAGCGGATAGATGCGCGGTGAGCTCACCGGACTTGCCGTGCGGCAGGGCGAGGAACACGACATCGTGGCCGCTGAGCGACTCGGGCGTGGTCTCACTCAGCGTGAGGTGGGCCAGGGACCGCAGATGCGGCTGCACGTCCACGAGGCGCTGCCCCGCGTTGCTGTTCGCGGTGACCGTGCGCACCGCGAATTCGGGGTGCCCAGCCAACAATCGCAGCAGTTCTCCGCCCGCATAGCCACTCGCGCCCGCCACTGCCACCGAAAAAACCATGCTTCAAACTTACCGCGCCCCCCGCCGCCCCCCAGTTTCCCGCCCGCCCGTGCGCCGTCGCGGTACCCGCGTCACCGCCCACCCCGCTCTCGCGCCTCGCGGCACTCCGTTGCGCGCACGGCACTCGACTGAACGAGTGCCGTGCGCGCCAGACCAGTGCCGCGACATCATCCGGCCGCTCCCCCCGACCCACCCGTACGCGCGTTCCACATCTCCCGCGCATCACTGCCGTCCCGGTTGTCCCGCTTGCGGCACGCGATTGCGCGGCCGGCACTTGTCTGCACGAGTGCCGCGCTGCCAAGTCAGTGCCCCACGGCTGAGGCCCACTCCCCCACAGCAGCCGTCCGGGCGCGTTCCGCACAGATCCCGCGTTTGGCCCCTTCACGGGGCTGGACCAGCGGCAGTCTGTCGGCATGCTGGAGATACTTGAGACATACGACGCGCTGAACGATGGACTTATTCCGGCCGCGGCGCTCCGCTCGTCGGGCGTGAACTCCTCTGCAATCGGCGCGCTGGTGCACCGCGGCGAACTCGTGCGTGTGCGAACTGGCTGGTACGTGCTCGGCCCGAAGTGGCGGGCCGAGCAGCCCGACGGCCGGTACCGCTTCCTCGTGCGGGCCACTGCGGCTCACGCCGGTTCAGAGCTCCTGCTTTCCCACCATTCCGCCGCGGTCATGCACGGGCTGCCGCTGATCGGTGCGTGGCCGGCCACGACCCATGCGCTGTTTCCCGAAGCCAGAGGCGGGAGCAGCCACCCGCTGCTCACGGCGCATCGTGGTATGCCCGACCCCACATCGACGCGGGTGGCGGGCGTAAAAGTGACCGGCCTGGCCCGCACGGTCGTCGACATGGCAGCGGGGTCCAGCTTTCTCATCGGAGTCGCAATGGTCGACCACGTGCTCCATCAGGAAGCGTCACGTCTCAAGGCCCAACGCGAGACAGGAATCCGAGGGATGCCTCCGATCACCAAAGACACGCTCCTCACGGAACTTGCGGTGGTCCACCCACGGGTGGGGTGGCGCGCGGCCCACCGGGCAATCGCTTTCGCAAATGAGCTTTCCGCCAACGCTGGCGAATCCCTCAGCCGGGTGCGGTTCGAGGAGCTGGGCTTCGAGATTCCCGAGCTGCAGGTGCGGTTCGACGTTAACGGGCGCACGTTCTATGTCGACTTCCTCTGGCGGAGCGTGCGCAAGATCGGCGAATTCGACGGCGACATGAAGTACACGCTGGCGGCGGTAATGGACGGGAAGGACGCCGCGGGGGTGGTCAAGGCCGAGAAGAAACGGGAGGACCTGCTCCGCCCGCTCGTCAACAGCTTCGACCGCTGGGACTGGGATCGAGCCTTCAACTCCCAGGCGTTCTATCGATTCTTGTGCGAGAAGGGCGTACCCCGCGCCCAGGTTCTGCGACCCCGCAAGCATCTGCCCGGCGCGGCACTCGTCTGAGTCGGCGGCACTCGTCCAAACGAGTGCGTTCCTGCCAGACGAGTGCCGCGAGGGACGACTCGGGTCACCGAGGTCGGACCACCAGGGAATCGAGTCGGCGACCCACGATCGTTCCATCGGGAAGCGCGGCGGCCAACCGAGCCATGATGGCGACGTGCTCTCGGAACTGCACGCTCGGGCAGGTTGAGCACCAGCCGTGAGCGTCGAAGGTGGAACGCATGGCCCGCTCGTACGACCGGGGTGTGAGACCCGGGAGGTCCCGGACGAGGGCCATCGTGGTCTCTTTATCGGAGCTCATCCCAAAGAAGGACCGCCCACAGGCACACTCGCCGTCGGGATTGTCCCTGCTCACGTCACACGGGTCTTTCATCCACACCAACTCGCCCTCGACGCAGTCTGCCTGATCGGTGTCACGCCGCCCGTGCGTTGCTCGGGTCGCTACCAGAACCTTCACGTTCTTCTCCATGTTCTCGGCACGAGATTCACTGAGTAAGTGCGTGACACGCTACCGGCGCCCACCGACACCGGGGAGTTGGCCGGGGTCATCTCTCCGCGGCACTCGTTGGGGTGGCGCGCACCTGTTCAGACGCGTGCCCGCGTGCCGAATGAGGGCCACGACGACGGGCGGGGCCAGCGAAGGCGTCGGCGAGACAAACGGCCTCGCGGGTCGCCCCTTGGCGGGACCGGCACCGGCGCGGCACTCGTTTGACGGGCGGGCACTCGTTCAGACGAGTGCCGCCTTGCCAGACGAGTGCCGCGATGGGTGGGGACGGGGCGTGGGGACGGGCTACTCGCGGAGGGTGGCCCCGAAGCGAGCGGATGCGAGGGCTACGCCGGCCAGGCGGGCCTCGCTCGCCTCCGCCGCGGTGAGGGTGCGGTCCGGCGCGCGGAAGCGCAGCGCGAACGTCAGCGACTTCTGACCCGGCTCGATGCCCGCGCCGCGGTAGTCGTCGACGAGGTCGAGCCGCTCGAGCAGCTCCCCGGCGCCTTCGATCACGGCGGCACGCACGTCACCGGCAGGAACCTCGACGCCCACCACGAGCGAGAGATCCTGAGTGGCGGCCGGCTTGGTGCCGATTTCCGTCGCCGAGACAACCGCGTCCGCCTGAGCGATCACGGACTCGAGGTTGATCTCGGCGACGGCGACAAGCGACGGCAGATCGTAGTCACGGGCGACCGTCGGCAGCAGTTCGCCGGCGAAGCCGACGACCAGGTCGCCGGCATCCGTGGTGACGAAGAGCTCGGCGGTGCGGCCGGGGTGCATACCCGGACGCGAACCCTGGCGCACCTGGATCGTGACGCCCGTGGCGAGGGACACCTGAGCGACGGCGGCGAGGGCATCCTGCCAGCCGGCGGGCGTGGCGGGGTGACCGGGCTGGTGACGACGCGTGTTTCCCACGAGAACGACACCGAGGTGCAACGGCTGCGGCGGGATTCCGGCGTTCAGGGCGGCCTGCACCTCGACACTGGGCTTCTCGGCGCCCGGAGGGACAACAGGAACGCCGTAGGTGACGCCGGCCTCGGGCAGGAACACAAGGCCCTGCTCGTAGATGGACACGTCGACGAGTCCGCGCGAGCGGTTGCGGTGCGCCACGTTGAGCAGCCCGGGCAGCAGGGTGGTGCGCAGGAAGGGCGCCGCTCCATCCATCGGGTTGGCCACGCGAATCTGCGCCAGGTCGGCGCCGCCGAATTCGGCGTTCGCCTTCTTGGACAGGAACGGGTACGCGAGAACCTCGGTGTGCCCCGTGGCGGCGAGGGTCTGCGCGACCGTGCGACGAAGGGTCTGCGAGCGGGTGAAGCCGCGGCCGGGAGGCGCGACGGGCAGCACGGAGGGGATGCGGTCGTAGCCCACAATGCGGGCGACCTCCTCGGCGAGCGTCCACTTGTCGGTGAGGTCGGGGCGCCAGGTGGGCGGGGTGACGAGCAGGTCGCCGTCGCTCTCCTCGAGCACGGTGCCGATCTCGGTGAGCGAGTCGCGCACCTCGTCGCCGGTGTACTCGAGCCCGATCAGGCCCGAGATGAAACCGGTGGGCAGGTGGATGGCGACGGGTGCCGGGCTGTCGTCGTGGATGGAGCCGAGGTCGTCGGCTACTCCCCCGGCGAGGTCGACGAGCAGCTGCACCACGCGGGCGGCCGCCACAGTGGCCACGGCGGGGTCGACGCCGCGTTCGAAGCGACGCGATGCCTCGCTCGGCAGCTTGTGCCGGCGAGCGGAGCGGGCGATCGATACCGGGTCGAAGTTCGCGGCCTCGACGAGCACGTTCACGCTCGTCGAGTCGATTTCGGTGGTGGCCCCGCCCATGACGCCGGCCAGGCCGATGGGCCCGGACTCGTCGGTGATCAGCAGGTCTTCGCGCGTCAGCGTGCGCACGACGTCGTCGAGGGTGGTGATCTTCTCGCCCGGCTGCGCCCGGCGCACCAGAATGCCACCGGTGAGCTTGTCGAGGTCGTAGCCGTGGATGGGCTGGCCGAGTTCGATCATCACGTAGTTGGTCACGTCGACCACGAGCGAGATCGAGCGGATGCCGGCGAGCCCGAGCCGGGACACCATCCAGGCCGGAGTGGGCCGGGTCGGATCCACACCGCGAACGGCCCGCGTGATGAACACGCTGGCGCCGAGGCGACCGCGGATGGGAGCCTCGTCGTCGATGACCACCGGGAAGATGGTGGCCGGTGAGAACGCGGCCTGGCCGAGGGCGGGATCGCGGAAGGTGGCCCCGGTGGCGTGGGCGTATTCGCGGGCGACACCGCGGATGGAGAACGCGTAGCCGCGGTCGGGCGTCACGTTGATCTCGACGGCGGAATCGTCGAGGCCGAGCAGGGCGATGGCATCCGTGCCCACCTCGGCGTCGTCGAGGCCGAGGGAGGACAAGAGCAGGATGCCGTCGTGCTCGTCGCCGAGGCCGAGCTCGCGCGCGGAGGCGATCATGCCGTCGGAGATGTGGCCGTAGGTGCTGCGCGGGGCGATCGGGAACGGGCCGGGCAGCACGGATCCGGGCAGGGTCACGACGACCTTGGAGCCGACCACGAAATTGTGTGCGCCGCAGACGATGCCGTGGATGGCGGGTCCGCCGTCGGCGGCGAGCTCGTCGCCGGGTGCGACGCGCACCTGGCACCAGTTGATGGTCTTGCCGTTAGTCTGCGGCTCGCCGACGAACTCGAGCACCTCGCCGACCACGATCGGGCCGGACAGCTCGAAGCGGTGAATGTCTTCCTCTTCGAGGCCGACGCTCACCAGCGCAGCGTGCACGTCTTCGGGCGTGGTGCCGGGGGCCAGGTCGACGTATTCGCCCAGCCAGCTCAGTGGTACGCGCATCAGATGTTCATCCCGTACTGCTGGCTGAACCGGGTATCGCCCTCGACCATGTCGTGCATGTCCTTTACGTCATTTCGAAACATCAGTGCTCGTTCCACGCCCACGCCAAATGCGAACCCGGAGTAGACCTCCGGGTCGATTCCGGCCGCGCGCAGCACATTGGCGTGCACCATGCCGCAGCCGCCCCACTCGATCCAGCGTGCGCCGTCCTTGAAGGTGGGGTGCCACACGTCGAGCTCGGCGCTCGGCTCGGTGAACGGGAAGTAGTTGGGGCGCAGGCGCACCTTCGCCTCGGGGCCGAAAAGTGCCTTCACGAAGTGGTCAAGCGTGCCGCGCAGGTGGGCCATGGTGAGGCCCTTGTCGATGGCGATGCCCTCGATCTGGTTGAACACCGGGGTGTGCGTGGCATCGAGTTCGTCGGTGCGGAACACGCGGCCGGGCGCCACGACATACACGGGCAGGTCGCGGGAGAGCAACGCGCGCAGCTGTACGGGCGAGGTCTGCGTGCGCAGCACGAGGTGCGCATCCGTGGGCTCTACGAAGAAGGTGTCCTGCATGGCGCGGGCCGGGTGGTCTTCGTCGAAGTTGAGCCCGTCGAAGTTGAACCATTCGCTCTCGAGCTCGGGCCCTTCGGCCACTTCCCAGCCCATGGCCACGAACACGTCGGAGGCGCGCTCCGTGAGCAGCGAGATCGGATGCCGTGCTCCGGGCTTCCACGTTGACGCCGCGGCGGTCACGTCCACCGTTTCGGCGGCAAGCTGGGCGATGGCCTCTGCCTCGCCGATCTCGGTCTCCCGCGCCGTGAGCGCCTGGGTGACGCGACCGCGGGCCTGGCCGAGCAGCTTGCCGGCGGCGGCCTTCTGGTCGCCGGGCACCGTGCGCATCAGGCCGTTGAGCTTGGCGAGCGGGGAGGACTCCCCCACGTGCTCGGACCGCACGGCCTTGAGGGCGGCGGAGGTCTCGGCAACGGAAATGGCGGCGAGGGCGGCCTCTACGGCCGCGCTCACCGCCGATTCAGAAATCTCAGTGGGCGGAGTGGGAGCTGTAGGTTCGGACACAAGTCCCGAGTTTACAGCCCTTCCTAGGATCCGCCGAGTGAGCCCGTCGATTGGGCCCCGAGAGCCCTCGTGTAGACGATCTGCGGATCGATCGGCTCGTCAGCGTCATCCTTGGTGACGCTGCCGGCCTGCGGGCCGGTGCGCTTGGCGATTCGGCGCGCCAGCCAGGACAGCGACAGGTTCATGGCCAGATAGATGGCCAGCACGATGAAGAAGAACGAAAACTTGTACTGGTTGCCGAAGAAGTTGCTGAGGTTGTAGAGGCCGGCGCGGAGCAGTTCCTCGTAGGCCACGACGAAGGCCAGAGAGGTGTCCTTGAGCAGCACCACCAACTGCGCGATGATGACCGGAAGCATCTGCCGGAACGCCTGGGGGAACTCGATGCGGAACCGGGTCGCCACGGGGGTGAGCCCGATTGCGAGGCCGGCCTCGCGTTGACCGCGCGGGAGGGCGTTGATGCCGGCCCGGAGCGCCTCACCGATGATGGCGCCGTTGTAGACGGAGAGGGCCGCAACTCCGGCCCAGAATGACCCGGTCGAGAACACCAAGAGGATGAACAGCATCATCAGCAGCACCGGCATGCCGCGGAAGAATTCCAGCACGACGGTGGTGGGAATACGGATCCAGGCGCTTGCTGACAACCGCCCGAAGGAGAACAGTACGCCGATCACGATGGCGAACACGGCGGCGACCGCGGCCATCTTCAGGGTTGCCAGGGCGCCGAAGGCGAGGGTACGCCAGATGAGCAGGTCGCCGAAGATGTCCCAGCGGCTCGGGTCCCACAGGCCGGGCTGCACCGCGCCGTTGGCGCTGGCCTTGGGCAGGCCGAGGACCACGATCAGGGCGATCAGACCGCCGATCAGGATGACCGCCCCGATGATCGAGATCAGGCGGGAACGCGCGCGGGATTTTGGCCCGGGGGCGTCGTACAGGACAGAACTCATCGGAGCACCGCCACCTTCTTCTCGATCCTGCCGGCGATGAGGCCCAAAGGAATGGTGATGATCAGGTAGAACGCCGCGACCGCGAGCAGGATCGCGAGTACCTCATCACCGCGAACATTGGTCACCTTACGGGCCGCCCCGAACAGTTCGAAGACGAAGAACGCGCCGGCGACCGACGTGTTCTTGGTCAGGGCGATGAGCACGTTGATCAGCGGGGGAACCACCATACGGATCGCCTGGGGCATGACCACGAAGGAGAGTGTCTGTCCGAAGGTGAGACCGACGCTGCGTGCCGCCTCGGCCTGCCCCACATGCACGCCGTTGACGCCGGATCGGAGTGCCTCGGCGACGAACGGGGAGGTGTAGACGGTGAGGCCGATGGCGGCCAGGATGAAATATCCCGGGGTGAACTGCAGGTAGGGCAGCAGGTACGCGCAGAAGAAGAGCACGAGGGTGAGCGGAGTGTTGCGCACGAGCTCCGTGTACGCGGTGCCGAACATGCGAAAGGACGAGATCGGTGAGATGCGCATCGCGGCGATGATCATCCCGAGCACGGAGGCGCCGACGGCGGCGATAAGGAGCAGGCCCAGAGTGTTCCGGAAGCCTTCCAGGAACAGCGGCAGGTTGTCGATGACTGCGTCCACAACTCACCTCCTCTTCTTTAGTCTGTCTGTCTGTGGTTCGGTCAAGGGTATTGAGAACGTGCTGGGCAACATCGCCGTAGCGACCCGCCCTCACGGGCGGGTCGCTACGGCTCAGTGCGGGTTACCGACTGGGACGGTCGACCTAGTAGCGGTCGACGGCCGGAGGGGTCGGGGTGTTGAGCACGGCACCCGCGGTGGACTCCCAGGCATTGACCCAGCTGCCATCCGCGTAGGACTCTTCGAGAACGTCGTTGATGAACGAGCGGAACTCGGTGTCGTCGCGCGCCAGGCCGATGCCGTAAGGCTCCTCGGTGAACGCGTTGTTGACGACCTCGAACTCACCGGCGTTCTGGTCGGCGAGGCCGGCGAGAATCACGTTGTCGGTGGTGACGGCGGCCACTTCACCGCTGCGAAGCGGGCCGAGGCAGTTGGAGTAGGCGTCCGTGGCGATGATGTCCGTCGTGTAGGCGGCAATGTTCTTCTCCGATGTGGAGCCGCTCACGGTACACACCTTCTTGCCGGCGAGGTCCTCGGGGCCGGTGATCTTGTCCGGGTTGCCGGCGAGCACGAGAAGGTCCTGACCAGCCAAGTAGTACGGTCCGGCGAAGGACACCTTCTCCTTGCGGGTGTCGTTGATCGTGTAGGTCGCGATGACGAGATCGACATCCCCGTTCTCGATGAACGGTTCGCGGTTTTGGGACACGGTCTCGGTCCAGTTGATGCCGCTGGCGGGGATGCCGAGCTTGCCCGCGATGATCTTGCCGATCTCCACATCGAAGCCGACGGGCTTGCCGTCGGGTCCCTTGAGGCCGAACAACGGCTGGTCGAACTTGGTGCCGATGTTGATGGTGCCCGCGTCCGCCAGTCTCGCCATCGTGGTGCCGGCGGCGAAGTCGGTGGTGGCAGCGACGGGCGCGTCCGAGGAGGACGTGGCGCCTGAGTCGCTGCAGCCGCTCAGAACGAGCGCACTTGCGATGGCAATGGCCGAAATCACTAGACCTTTTTTGAGTCTCATGGTTTTTCTCCTGATTGCTGGGTACTGCTGCTGTGTGGTCATGCTCACCGTTTTAGTGGGCAAGTATTTTTGAGAGGAAGTCTTGCGCTCTCGTGCTTTGGGGATTGGTGAAGAATTCCTCGGGAGTGGTTTCCTCCACGATTTCGCCCTCTGCCATGAAGATCACCCGGTCCGCGGCCTTGCGGGCGAAGCCCATCTCGTGGGTGACAACGATCATGGTCATGCCGTCGTTGGCGAGGTCGACCATGACCTCGAGCACCTCGTTGATCATCTCGGGGTCGAGGGCGCTCGTGGGCTCATCGAGCAAGATGACCTTCGGATCCATGGCGAGGGCGCGCGCGATCGCAACGCGCTGTTGCTGACCACCGGAGAGCTGCGCCGGCATCTTCTGGGCCTGGTTGGCCACTCCGACGCGGTCGAGCAGGGCCATCGCCTTCTTCTCGGCGTCGGCTTTCTTCAGGCCGCGCACCTTGATCGGCCCCAGAGTCACGTTCTCGAGCACGGTCTTGTGGGCAAACAGGTTGAACGCCTGAAACACCATTCCCACATCGGCGCGCAGGGTGGCAAGAGCCCTGCCCTCCTCGGGCAGCTTGACGCCGTCGATGGTGATCACGCCGTCATCGATCGTCTCGAGGCGGTTGATCGCGCGGCACAGGGTGGACTTACCGGATCCACTCGGTCCGATCACCACGACGACCTCGCCGCGGTTGACCACGGCGTTGATGTTCTTGAGAACGTGCAGTTCCCCGTAGTGCTTATTAATGTCTTTCACCACGACCAGCGGTTCGCCACGACGGACCGTGATGTTCGAGGTGGCCGGCGTAGCGTCTATTGGCTCCATACCCCCCAACTTAGAACACACACTGCCCCCCGGCGCACCAAACCCCCGACAGTAACCCATTCGTAACAGTGGGTACCGGCGGGGGCGGTTGTTTCACACGGTGAATCAGCTGCGCTGGGCGAAGGCGCTTTCGTACAGGCAGACGGATGCGGCGGTGGCCAGGTTCATGGATTCCGCGTGACCGTAGATGGGCACGCTGATCGCCCGGTCGGCCTTGGCGAGGTCTTCGTCGGTGAGTCCGCGAGCCTCGTTGCCGAACAACCACGCGGTCGGCGCGGCGAGCAGGCCCTCGTTGCGGGCAGTCAGCAGGTCGTCGCCCTTGATGTCGGCGGCCAGAAGCTGGATCCCGGAGGTGCGCACGCGGTCACGCACGTCTTCCAGCGTCGCCGCGATGGCGACGGGCAGGTGGAAGATCGAGCCCGTGGAGGAACGGATGACCTTGGGGTTGTACAGGTCGACGCTGCGGCCACAGAGGATCACGGCATCGGCACCGGCGGCATCCGCGGCGCGAATGATCGTTCCCGCGTTACCCGGGTCGCGCACCTCCTCGAGGATGACGACGAGCTTGGGCTCGGCGGCGAAGATCTTCTTCACCGAGGTGGGGAACTGGTGGCAGACGGCAACGAAACCCTGCGGCGTGACCGTGTCGGCCATGGCATCGAGTACTTCTTCGGAGACGAACTCCACCTCGACACCAGCGGCAACGGCCGAGGCGGCGATGTCGGTGTAGCGGTCGAGGGCGGTGGGCGTGGCGTAGAGCTCTACGACCAACTCTGGACGGAAGGTGAGGGCTTCGGAAACGGCCTGCGGGCCTTCGAGAAGGAACAGTCCCGTCTCTGTACGCGCGTCGCGCTTCGCAAGTTTCGCGACGGCTCTAACGCGCGGTGAACGTGGATTATCAAGCATGCATCAAGCCTACAAGCAGAAAAGGAGCGGGCTGCCAATGCAGCCCGCTCCTTTTCACTTCATGCTGTCAAACTACGCTGCTGCGACCTTCGGTGCCGACGTGTCGGCGGGAAGAGCGGACTTGGCGGACTCGACGAGGGCCGCGAAGGTGGCGGGCTCGTTGACGGCCAGCTCGGCGAGCATGCGACGGTCAACCTCGATGCCTGCAAGGCCAAGGCCCTGGATCAGACGGTTGTAGGTGAGGCCGTTTGCACGCGATGCAGCGTTGATGCGCTGGATCCACAGGCGACGGAAGTCACCCTTGCGTGCACGGCGGTCACGGTAGTTGTAGGTGAAGGAGTGAGTGAGCTGCTCCTTGGCCTTGGTTACCAGACGCGAACGCTGGCCACGGTAGCCCTTGGCGCGTTCGAGAATGACGCGACGACTCTTGTGGGCGTTGACGGCCCTCTTTACTCTTGCCATTTTTTCGGTTCCTTATACGTGTTCGGTCTGCAGCCTGATTTACAGACCGAGAAGCTTCTTGATGACCTTGGTGTCGGACTTGGCCAGCACCTGGTCCTGGTTCAGGCGAGACTTGCGGCTCGTGCTCTTCACCTCGAGGTTGTGGCGCATGCCGGCCTGCTGCTTCATGATCTTGCCGCTTCCGGTGACCTTGAACCGCTTCTTCGTGCCAGAGTGGGTCTTCATCTTAGGCATCTTTTTCCTCCAGTTTCGCTGCCTTATCGGCAACCTTGTCTGCCTTATCGGCTACCTTGTCTGCCTTTTCAGCAGCCTTATGTGCGTTAGTCTCCGCCTTGGCCTCTGACTTGTTCTTCAGAGGTCCGA
>NZ_JPRS01000155.1 GCF_000738085.1 Cryobacterium sp. MLB-32 | reverse complement strand
CTCTCAGCTGAATGAGTTCAGTCTCTTTCAGGGGAAGACGAGTTGTCGGTGCGAGGGCCGCCCAGTCTGCCCTATCCAGCTCCACGAAGGGGGTACCGTGGCCGTTGTTGCGCGCGCTGAACATCGGATCGGACATTCCACCAAGCTTAGTCCGACTAAAATCAAGGCCATGTGCGGAATCGTAGGTTATGTCGGTAACAGCAAAAGCGTTGAGGTCCTCATGGGCGGACTGCGCAGACTCGAGTATCGGGGGTATGACTCGGCCGGAATCGCGGTCATTGATGATGACGGTACGCTCACCACGGTGAAGCGCGCCGGCAAGCTCAAGGTGCTTGCCGACGAGCTCGCTGCGCACCCGATCACGGACGGCGCAACCGGAATCGGGCACACCCGGTGGGCAACCCACGGCGGCCCCACCGACGAGAACGCCCACCCGCACCTCGGTGACAACGGCAAGCTCGCCCTCATCCACAACGGAATTATCGAGAATTTCGCGCCGCTGCGCGACGAACTTCTCGCCGAGGGATACACCTTCCTGAGTGAAACCGACACCGAGGTCGCCGCCGTTCTCCTCGGCCGCGAGTACCAGCGCGTCGGCGACCTGGGCCAGGCCTTCCGGGCCATCGTGAACCGCCTCGACGGTGCCTTCACGCTGCTCGCCGTTCACGCGGACCAGCCCGGCGTGGTCGTGGGCGCCCGCCGCAACTCCCCGCTCGTGATCGGCCTCGGCGACGGCGAGAACTTCCTCGGCTCAGACGTCGCCGCATTTGTTGAGTACACGCGTCGGGCCGTGGCCATCGGGCAGGACCAGATCGTGACCATCACCGCGGATGCCGTGACCGTGACCGACTTCGAGGGCGTCAGCGTCGAAGCCGAAGAGTTCGACATCGCCTGGGATGCCTCGGCGTCCGACAAGGGCGGCTGGTCCAGCTTCATGGCAAAGGAAGTTTCCGAGCAGCCCGCCGCCGTCGCCAATACACTCTTGGGCCGCATCCACGAAGGCCACGTCGAGGTTCCGGAGCTGACGGCCTTCGGCGACGACGTGCTCGCCGGCATCCGGCGCATCGTCATTGTCGCCTGCGGAACGGCGGCCTACGCCGGCCAGACCGCGAAGTACGCCATCGAGAAGTGGGCACAGGTTCCTGTTGATGTGGAACTGAGCCACGAGTTCCGCTACCGAGACCCGGTGTTGAGCAGCGACACCCTGGTGATCTCCATCAGCCAGTCCGGCGAGACCATGGACACACTGATGGCCGTGAAATACGCCATGTCGCTCGGCGCCAAGGCGATCTCGATCTGCAACACCCAGGGCGCCACCATCCCGCGTGAATCGGACGCTGTGATCTACACGCACGCCGGCCCCGAGGTTGCCGTGGCATCCACCAAGGCGTTCGTCGCCCAGATCTCGGCGCTGTATCTCTTCGCGCTGCACCTCGCCCGCGTGCGCGGCACGCTCAGCGATGCCGAGCAGCTCCAGCAGGTCGAGGAACTGCAGTCGATCCCCGAGAAGATCGCGACGACCCTCCTCGTCGAGGATTCCGTGCGGCAGCTCGCGCGGTACATGTCCGACACTCGCGCGGTGTTGTTCCTCGGGCGTCACGTGGGCTTCCCGATCGCGCTCGAGGGTGCGCTCAAGCTCAAGGAGCTCGCCTACATCCACGCGGAAGGCTTCGCCGCCGGAGAACTCAAGCACGGCCCGATCGCGTTGATCGAGCCGGGCCAGCCCGTTTTCGTTGTGGTTCCGAGCCCGCGAGGGTCCGCGCACCTGCACCCGAAGGTTGTCTCCAACATTCAGGAGATCCGGGCGCGAGGTGCCCGCATCATCGCAATCGCCGAGGTCGGTGACGCCGCGGTGCTGCCGTTCGCGGATACCGTGATCCACATCCCGCTCGCCGGCCCGTTGTTCGAGCCGCTCCTTGCGGTGGTTCCGCTGCAGATGTTCGCCATGGAACTGGCCATCGCCAAGGGGCTCGACGTGGACCAGCCGCGCAATCTCGCCAAATCGGTCACGGTCGAGTAAGCGAACACCGAAAGTCGAAGAGGCAGCGGATGATCCGGGGAATCGGAGTCGACATCGTCGACCTGGCGCGCTTCACGCGCCAGGTCGAGCGAACCCCCGGACTCATCCCGCGGCTCTTCGCCGAGGGCGAGCGCGCCCTGTCGGTGCATTCTCTGGCCGCGCGGTTCGCGGCCAAGGAAGCCCTGATCAAGGCGCTCGGCGACAGCGCAGGAACGACCTGGCAGGAGCTGGAAATCGCGTCCGACTCCCATGGCAACCCGTTCTTCGTCTTGCATGAATCACTGAGATCCGTGATGGCGTTTCGCGGTATCACCTCGCTGCACGTCACCATGACCCATGATGCGGGCGTCGCCTGCGCCTTCGTCGTGGTGGAAGGAGACTCGTGAGCGGCTTCCGCGAGGCGGTCATCGACCTCGAGGCCATCCGCTCGAACGTGCGTCATCTGAGCGCACTCGTCGGCACGCCGCACGTGATGGCCGTCGTCAAGGCCAATGGTTACGGCCACGGTGCCGTGCCGGTCGCCGTCGCGGCGCTGCAGGGCGGGGCCGACTGGCTTGGTGTCGCCGACATCGAGGAGGCCCTCGAGCTGCGCGACGCCGGAATCTCGGCACCGATCCTGGCCTGGCTGCACGACCCGGATGCCGATTTTCACTCGGCCGTGTCCGACGACGTCGACCTGGGCATTTCTTCCGCCCGTCAACTGCAGCAGGCCGCGGATGCCGCCCTCGAGCTGGGCCTGACCGCGGCGGTGCATCTCAAGCTGGATACCGGCCTGAGCCGGAACGGCATACCGGAGTGCGACTGGGCAGAGGTGATGGCCCTGGCCGCCGAGCACGAGCGCGCCGGGCGTCTATCGGTGCGTGGAATCTTCAGCCATCTCTCCAACGCCTCTGCCGATGATGACGCCGAGTCTCTCGAGAGATTCGAACGCGGCCTTGAGGCTGCCCGACGCGCGGGGCTGACGCCCGCGCTCGTGCACCTTGCGGCCTCGGCTGCGGCGCTGCGTCTGCCGGCAGCCCGGTATTCGATGGTGCGCCTCGGTATCGCCGTCTACGGGCTGAGCCCGTTCGACGACGAGTCGTCGGCCCAGCTCGGACTCATACCGGCCATGACTCTGCGCGGGCGGGTGGCAGCAGTGCGGCGCGTGGCGGCGGGCGCGGGCGTGTCCTATGACCACCTCTGGCGCGCGCCGGTCGACTCGACCCTGGCCCTCGTGCCGCTGGGCTACGCCGACGGGATTCCGCGGCAGGCCTCCGGGTTGGCCCGAGTAGGTCTGCGCGACGACACGCATCCGGTCGTCGGCAGAATCGCCATGGACCAGTTCGTGGTCAGTGTGGGTCAGGCCGAGGTGACGGTGGGCGACGACGTCGTGCTTTTCGGCGACCCGAGCACCGGGGTGCCCAGCGCCTCCGACTGGGCGCTCGCGGCACAGACCATCAACTACGACATCGTCACCCGCATCGGGCGGCGCGTACCGCGCAGGCACATCAATGCGTAGCATCGTCGCCGATTCCCAGGCCATGCACGAGTTCGGAATGCAGCTCGCCGCGCGGCTGCGCACGGGCGACCTCGTGGTGCTCACGGGCCCGCTCGGCGCCGGCAAGACCACCCTGACGCGCGGCCTCGGCGAGGGGTTGCACGTGCGCGGCGCGGTGACGAGCCCCACCTTCGTGCTGGCCCGTACGCATCCGAGCACCGTGGACGGGGCGTCACTCGTGCACGTGGACGCCTACCGGCTCTCCGGCGCGATGGAACTCGACGACCTCGACATCGACTTCGCGCATTCCATCGTGGTGGTGGAATGGGGTCGCGGCATGCTCGACGGCATCACGGACTCCTGGCTCGACATCGAGATCGAACGCCCGACCGGCGCCTCGACGGCGGATGTCGCCGCCGACGCCGACCTCGACGCCGACGAACCGCGCACGGTCACCATCACCGCCCATGGCCCCCGCTGGTCACCCGACGCCTGGCCGAACGTTCCCTGACCTGCCCTGCCCCGCCCTGCCCTGCCGCCCGCTCATCCCCAGGCATAACTCCTGCAGATTCTGGCTCGGTCAGAATGGGACCGCGGAATCGCGCGGAAGTGAGGCATAGGCCACCGCGATGTGCAGGAGTTATGCGTCGGGCGCGCGATGCTTGTGCCTTTAGGCTGATGCCATGGCTACCGACATGCACCTTGCTGCACTTCCCTGTTGCGGAGCCGGCACGTGGAGGTGACCACGACGCCGAAGGGCGCGCGCTACTGGATCAGCCTCGTCATCATCGGTCTCATCGGGGGGCTGCTCTCCGGGGCCTTCGGTGTGGGCGGCGGCATCATCATGGTGCCGCTCCTGATCAGCTTCGTGCACATGGATCAGCGCCGTGCCGCAGCCACGTCCCTCGTGGCCATCATCCCTACCGCACTCGTGGGCTCGATTGCCTATTTTGTGAATGACGAGATCGACCTCCTGGCCGCCGGCATCATCGCGGCCGGCGCGTCGTGGGCGCCATCATCGGCGCCGTGCTGCTGCGCCGCATTCCGCTCGTCTGGTTGCGGTGGATGTTCATCGCCCTCATGCTGCTCGTGGCCGTGCGCATGGTGTTGCTGGAACCCGTGCGTGGCGACCAGCTCGAACTGAGCCCGCTGGTGTTCTTCGGGTACATCGCGCTCGGGTTGATCATGGGCATCGCGTCCGGCCTGTTCGGCATCGGCGGCGGCGTGATCGCGGTGCCGGCGCTCGTGGCCATCTTCGGCATCAGCGACCTCGTCGCCAAGGGCACGTCGCTGCTCGTGCTCATTCCCACCGGCGTCGTCGGCACTATCGCCAACCTCCGCGGCGGACTCGTCGACCTGCGCGCGGGCGCGGTCGTGGGGGTCGCCGCCGTTGCGGCATCCATTCCCGGTGTCGCCCTCGCGCTGATCATGACGCCGCGGGTATCGAGCATCCTCTTCGCTGCGCTGCTCGTCGTGGCCGCGGCGCAGCTCGCGGTGAAGGCGCTGCGCGCCCAGCACAAGGCCGCGGGCGCGCGCCCGTCCGGCAGTACGCCCGTATAGGCTTATCGGGTGCTTCTCGCCATTGATACCTCCGCCGGCACGAGCGTGGCCGTCGTGGACCGCGACCGTGGCGTGATCAGCGAACGCCTCGAGGCCGACACCATGCGGCACGCCGAGGTGATCGGCCGCCTCATCCGGGAATGCCTTGCTGAAGCGGATGTCGCGGTGGGCGACCTCTCCGGCGTTGTCGGCGGCATGGGCCCCGGCCCCTTCACCGGCCTGCGTGTGGGCATCGCCGCCGCGCGCGTGTTCGCGCTCGGCGCCGGCGCGCCCCTCGTGCCCGTGGTCAGCCACGACGCGATCGCTTTCGGACGCTATCGCGACGGCCACGTGGGCCCGCTCCTCGTGGTCACCGATGCTCGCCGACGCGAGGTGTACTGGTCGGCCTACAGCGACGCGGATGCCCATGGCCTCCCCAACCGCATCGGCGCGCCCGGCCTCGCCAAGCCCGCCGACCTTGCGCAGTCTGTCGCCCTGCGCGAACCCGACTGGACGCACGCCGATTGGACGCACGCCGACGGCGTGAGCATCTCCGCGGGAGACCTCGGCATGGTCGCCGAGTTGTCATTCGCCTACGGTCGCTCGTTCGCGGCCGACTCGCCGCTCTATCTGCGCTCCCCGGACGTGACTCTGCCCACCGGCCGCAAGCGGGTGAGCTGAGTGACCTGGCAGCTGCGCCGAGCCACCGTGGCCGACCTTGAGGCCATCATGGCGCTCGAAACCAGCATCTTCGAGAACGACGCCTGGTCGAGCGAGATGATGGCCCGTGACGTGGCCGATCCGGCCTGTTACTACCTCGTGGCATTCCCACCCGACCGGCCCGACCGCATCGAGCCTACGCCGGGCTGCTCTCGCCGCGTGGCGCGCCGGAGAGCGATATCCAGACCATCGGCGTCGCCGAGTCGGCTCGCGGCCGAGGGCTCGGTCGCACCCTCATGCTCTCCCTGATCAACGAGGCTCGGACTCGCGGCGCCCGGCAGGTGTTCCTCGAGGTGCGCGCCGACAATCCCTCGGCCCAGGGGCTGTACCGGTCCCTCGGATTCGAGGATCTCGGTGTACGCAAGGGCTACTATCAGCCCGACAACGTCGACGCCGTCGTGATGCGCCTGAACATCCCCACGCCCGAGGCTACCCTCGCCGCCGAAGACACGAGCGCGACCGATGAAAGCTGACATGAACCGCACCGAGCCGCTCGTTCTGGGCATCGAAACGTCCTGCGACGAAACCGGCATCGGTATCGTGCGCGGCACTCGGCTGCTCTCCAACACGATCGCCAGTTCGATGGAGGAGCACGCCCGCTACGGCGGCGTTGTGCCCGAGGTCGCCGCGCGGGCACACCTCGACGAGCTTGTTCCGGCGATCAACGCGGCCGTTGCCGAGGCCGGCATCCGTCTGGAGGACCTCGATGCGATCGCCGTGACCTGCGGTCCCGGCCTCTCGGGTGCGCTCATGGTGGGCGTCGGAGCCGCGAAGGCCCTTGCGCTCGCCCTCGACAAGCCCATCTACGCGGTCAACCACCTCGTCGGCCACGTGGGCGCCGACCTGCTGCGCACCGGCGCGCACTCCGACGAGGAGCCGCTGGAATACCCGACGATCGCCCTGCTCGTCTCGGGCGGCCACACCTCGCTGCTGCTGGTGCGCAACCTCACGAGCGACGTCGAACTGCTCGGTGAGACCATCGACGACGCGGCGGGGGAGGCCTTCGACAAGGTGGCCCGCGTGCTCGGCATGCTGTATCCCGGCGGCCCACGCATCGACGCGGCGGCGCTCACCGGCGACGCCACCGCCATCCGCTTTCCCCGCGGACTGAGCAAGCAGAAAGACATGGAGAAGCACCGCTACGACTTCTCGTTCTCCGGGCTCAAGACCTCTGTTGCCCGCTGGGTCGAACAGCGTGAAGACGCCGGTGAGCCGATACCGGTGAACGACGTCGCGGCCAGCTTTCGCGAGGCGGTCGTCGACACCCTGCTCACCAAGGCCGTGGCGGCCTGCGTCGACTACGGCGTGCCGCGACTGCTGCTCGGGGGCGGAGTGATCGCCAACGCCCGGCTGCGCCAGGTGGCGATCGAACGAACGGATGCCGCCGGCATCGCCCTGCGCATCCCGCCCCTCTCCCTGTGCACAGACAACGGCGCCATGATCGCCGCGCTCGGCGCGCAGCTGATCATGACCGGACACGAGCCGTCTTCGCTGGATTTCGGGGCAGATTCCACTCTCCCGGTGTCGCAGATCCAGGCATGAAATACGCCCTCACCAAGCTATTTTCTCCGGGACGGGATATTCTGGGGCAGAGCCCGCCCGTTGTTTTGCCTGAGGAGTCCTCACATGTCTGATCCCACCGGAAACACTCCGCCGTCACAACCACCGAATGACTCGACACCCGCGGTGGTGCCGTCCGTGCCGCCTGTGGTTGTCCCCACGTATCAGGCCCAGCCGGCACCGATCTATGCCGCGCCTGCGGCACCCGGCCAGCTGTCCGACGGCCAGGGCTCCGACGGCCAGCCGACCGCACCGCCGCCCTTCAATGTGCTGTCCATCGTGTCGTTTGTAAGCGCCTTCGTCGTCTCGCTGGCCGCCGTCATCTGCGGGCACATCGCGCTGTCACAGATCAAGAAAACGGGGGAACGAGGACGTGGCTTCGCGATCGCCGGTCTGGTGCTCGGCTACATCGGCCTGGTCTCCGGGATCATTGCGATCATCCTCTTTTTCGTCTTCCTGTCGATCCTCGCCACCAACCCGAATTACAACCCGTACGGCAACTTCTAGCCATGCACACGCTGTATCCGTACACACTGGAAAGGAACGAACTCCATGAGTGATCCCCAGAACCCGCAGGTCCCCGACGTTCCGGACGTGCCGTCTGCTCCCGAGACACCCTCGGTGCCTCCCGTCAGCCCACCGCCGGCGCCTCCGGCACCACCCGCTCCGAGCGCGGCCACCCCGCCGCCCGCCTACGGCGCTCCCACGCCGCCGCCGGCATACGGTGCACCCACCCCGCCGCCCCCCGCGTACGGCGCTCCGGCGAACCCGTACCAGGCCACCCCGTACGCTGGCGCCCCGGCCAAGAAGCAGCCGATGTTGAGCATCTTCGCCATGATCGCGGGCGTTATCGGGCTGGTCGGCGCTCCCATCGCCTTCATCCCGTTCGTCGGCGGCTTCCTCGGGCTGTTCTTTCCGGCAGCCGGCGTGGTGCTCGGATTCATGGGTAAAAAGCGTGAGCCGGCCGCCCGCGGTTTCTGGCTCACCGGAATCATCACCGGCTTCGTGGCGCTGGCACTCATGCTGCTGAGCTTCCTTCTTTACGCGATTCTGTTCGCCACGGCCAACACCAGCGGCTACAACTACTAGGATTTGCCGAACCAGTATCACTGAGTTACGCAACACCGAGAGGGTGCCGACCGGCACCCTCTCGTCACACCGGAGGATCGCCATGAGTGGAGCACACCGCGACGCGGAAGCGACCACTGACGCGTTCCGGTTCGACTCGCCGCCGCGCCGTTCCGACGGTCAGCTGGCGTGGGAGTCCACCATTACGGCGCCCACGGAATGGGTGCCGTACGTCTACACGGATGCCGAGGTGCACACGTTGACGACCAGGCGGCGCATCTCGGTCGCGTCGCTGGTCTGCGGCGGCCTCGGCCTGCTGGTCGGTATTTTCGGTGTCTGGGGCATCGTCCTGTCGCTCGCGGGCGTGATCCTGGCCGTCGTCGCACGCAACACGGAGCACCGTGCCATGGCCCTCTGGGCGAGTGGCCTCGTGGCCGGTCTCGCGGGCGTGGCGCTCGGCGTGGGCTGGTTCATCTACGTCACACAGACGATCCTGGTCTAGGCAACGAGCAGGCAGGCAGCTGTTGTTCAGGGGCGCTGTCGTTCAGGTGCGGTGCCGTTCAGGTTCAGCGCACGCGCTCCACCAGCAGGGCCACCCGGTGGCCGGCCACCCGGGTGAGCACGAGCGTCGCCGATTCTGACCCCTTGAGTTTCAAGCGCGTGCGCAGGGTAGCCGGATCCACGTCCACGCCTCGTTTCTTGATCTCGAGCGTACCGATGTGGCGTTCCTGCAGCGCGATGCGCAACTTCTTCTCGTCCACGGGGAGCACCTCGAGTACCCGGAACGCGCTCGCGAACGGTGTCTTCACGAGCGTCGGCGCAGTCAGGTACGCAATTCCCTCGCTGAGCATCTCGGCGTCGAGCGTGCGTGCGAGATCTCCGATCAGCCGCGCGCGAATGATGGCGCCGTCCGGCTCGTACACGTACGTTCCCAGCTCGCCCACGGGGGCGTCCTCGCTGTCGGCGGCAGCCGTGAGCTCCGCGACGCCGTTCGGTGTGAGCAGGAGCGCCGACCGACGGATGCCCGCACGTGCGAGCGCGCCGAACCACAGCCCCATTTCCACGAGCTGGCCATCAACCGATACCCACTGTGCCTCTGCGTCCTGCGGGATCTGATCACGGTCGTGACCCGGACCGAGTTTCACGCCGATGGGCATCCGCTCGCTCAGGCCGAAGGCCCAATCGAGGGAGGGGGAGTAATCTTCCGGTCGGGTGAGGCGGGACGTGTTGCTGTGCCCGCTCGTGCGGCGTGCCGGGTCGAGCCAGGCGGCATCGAACTCGTCGAGGTTGACCTTCTCGGCGTCGGAGTGCCGCACACTCGCTTGCGGGAACGGCGCGAGGTTGTAGCTGGCGACGGTGGCGGTGACCTCGTCGGCGTCGACTGCGGTCACGTCGAGGTCGATCGCGGCCATGGCCATGGCGTCGCCACCGATGCCGCAGCCCAGATCGACGACCCGTGGCTTCCCGCCGAGAGCGGCGAATCGGCCGGCGTGCAGGGCAGCCACGCGCAGGCGGGTGGCCTGTTCGAGTCCGGCCTCGGTGAACAGCATGCGGCTGGCGAACTCGCCGAACTTCGGCAGGGCCTTGGCGCGCAGCCGAGCCTGGCTCAGGGCCGCGGCCACGAGACCGGGGGCGTGGCCGGCCTTGCGCAGGTCACTGACCGTCTTGAGAACATCGATCGTGTCGTACGGCGGAAGGGAGTCGAGCAGGCGGAGGCCCTCGGGCGAAAGCAGCTCGACGAGCTCGGTGCGTTCCATTGAATAAACCTACCAATCCCGCCCGGGTCTGGCACTCACGTTGCGTGAGTGCCAGAAGGGCCCTAAGCTCGATTTAGCACTCTCGTTGTGAGTCTGCTAACCCATATCTTCGTAAAGAAAGAGGTCAACCGTGTCGGTCTCCATCAAGCCGCTCGAGGATCGCATCGTCATCAAGCAGGTCGACGCTGAGCAGACGACCGCTTCAGGGCTCGTCATTCCTGACACCGCCAAGGAAAAGCCCCAGGAGGGCGAAGTTGTTGCAGTCGGCCCCGGCCGCATCGACGACAAGGGCAACCGCGTTCCCCTCGACATCGCCGTCGGCGACAAGGTTCTCTACTCCAAGTACGGCGGAACCGAGGTCAAGTTCGGTGGCGATGACCTTCTGGTTCTCTCCGCGCGCGACGTACTCGCGGTCGTTGTCCGCTAAGACGGCGTACATTTAGTGCGACCCCGCACGTGAGTTGACTCCCGAATGGCCTGGCCATTCGGGAGTTTTCTTTTGTGGTTGTGCCCCTCTTCAGCAAGGACCCTCATGACGGATGCCGCTCCCACTCAGACCGGTTCAGCGACGCTGGCCGCCCGCCACGAGAGCCGCCAGGGGCTGATCTTCGGCTTCCTCGCCTACGGGCTCTGGGGCATCCTTCCGCTCTACTTCTTGCTGTTGGCACCGACCGGACCGTTCGAGGTAGTGGCCTGGCGGGTGCTGTTCTCGCTCGTCTTCTGCGCCCTGATCATCACCGTGACGCGCAAATGGTCGCTGCTGTTCGGGGTTCTCCGTCAGCGGCGGGTGATGCTCATCATGGGACTGGCCGGTGTGCTCATCTTCGTGAATTGGCAAACCTACGTATACGCGGCCATGACCGGTCACGTCGTCGAGGCTGCCCTCGGCTACTTCATCAACCCGATCGTCACGGTGTTCCTCGGCGTGCTCGTGCTGCGGGAGCGTCTGCGCCGCATCCAGTGGATCGCCGTTGGCATCAGCATCCTGGCCGTCGTTGTGCTGACGATCGGTTATGGAACCCTGCCCTGGCTCTCCCTGGTGCTGGCCTTCTCCTTCGGCTTCTACGGTCTGATCAAGAAACGCGTGGGGAGCAGCGTGGATGCCGTCACCGGCCTGACGCTCGAAACCGCCTGGCTCGCGCCCGTGGCGATCATCCAGCTCGTCGTGGTGGCCGGATTCTCCGGGCTCACGTTCGGCACGGTGTCGCCCCTGCACACCATGGGCCTGCTGGCCGCGGGCGTGGTCACGGCAGTGCCGCTTCTGTTGTTTGCCGCGGCCGCGCGGCGGCTTCCGCTCACCGTTCTGGGACTCATTCAGTTTCTCGCACCCGTGATGCAATTCCTCGTGGGGGTGTTCGTTTTGAACGAGCCGATGCCCCCGGAACGCTGGGCAGGCTTTGCCCTCGTGTGGGTGGCCCTGATCATGCTGACCGTCGACATGATCGCATCCGGCCGGGCTCCCCGGCGAGCGTCCCTCGAACCGGCCTGATCCGTAGATACCCTCGGACTGAGCACACGCCTGCGTGTGTGCACGCCCCGAGAGGATTCCATGTTGCGCCCCGCACTCTTCCGCCCCGTCCTGTTCCGCCCCGCCGTGACTCGTTTCGCACCGTCCGGCTCGGTGCGGCCTCGAGCCGCTCGCTCGCGGGTGGTCCCGGTCGTGGTGATCGCGACCGGAGCCCTGCTGCTGGGTCTCACCGGGTGTTCGGAGCCCATGCCGGTCAAACCGTCTGCGACTCCCTCGAGCACGGCTCTCCCTGCGCCCACCGGTGATGGACTGCTGCGCATCGGCACCATGTTTCCGATGACCGGTGACACGGCGGCGAGCGGAGCCGCCCAGGTGGCCGGCTCGCAGGTGGCGGCCCGGGAGATCGATTCCCAGGGAGGAGTGTTGGGGCAGCCCATCCAGCTCATCCATCGCAATTCCGCCGGCGACGAGCCGGCCGCCCTGGCCGACCTCACGGCCCGTGCCGTCGATGCCGTGTTGTGGGACGCCGGCAGCGCTGTGCGGCCGGAGGTGCCGGCGTCCGTCGCTCCGGCCGCCCTGTTGCCGCTCAACGAGCTCGTGAACGGCGGAACCCCGCTCGCGGCGGGTGAGGACTTCGCCCAGCGGCTCAGAATGGCCGATCCGGGGCTCACCGACACGGCCGGCGGCGCGGAGGCGTACGACGGGGTGATTGCCACCGCGCTCGCCGCGATGGTCACGGGAGACGACGGGGCGGGCTCGATCGAAACGGGGTGGGTCACCGTGCGGCAGGGACCGACGGTCTGTACGTCATGGGGCGAATGCCTGCTGGCGCTCAGCGAAGGGCAGCACATCGAATACCAAGGAATCACCGGCAGTCAATCGTAACGATTTGGTCGCTTTACACGGTTGTAACCTGCATTTCACGCGTGAAGTGCCTCCGGGTGTTTAGGGTGTCATAACGGCAGTCACCCGTCTGCCATTTGTACGCCTTTTCCTATTCCCAAGGAGCAACATGAGCGTTTTCGCGAAGGCATCTGCCTCCCGCTCAGTTCGTGCCGTTTTCACCGGTATTGCCATGGTCGGCGTGAGCGCATTGCTGCTCACCGGATGCGCCTCAGGCGCCGGCACCACGTCCACCGATGCCGCCACTCCCGCTGCGAGCGGCGACGCCAAGCCGGTCACCGCCGGCACCCGTGACCTCACCCTCAAGATCGGCACGCTGCTTCCGCAGAGTGGTGGCCTTGCCTTCCTCGGCCCGCCCGAAGAAGCCGGTGTGCAGTTGGCCGTGAATGACATCAACGCCGCGAACCTGGGTATGCAGGTCGAGGTCGTCAAGCGTGACTCGGGTGACACCACCACCGATACCGCCACCACGTCCGTGACCGACCTTCTCTCGCAGAACGTCAGCGCGATCGTCGGAGCGGCCTCCTCTGGAGTGTCCAAGACCGTGATCGACAAGATCACCGGCGCCGGCGTCGTGCAGTTCTCCCCGGCCAACACCTCGGCAGAGTTCACCAACTACCCCGACAAGGGCCTGTACTTCCGCACCGCCCCGTCTGACATCCTGCAGGGCGAGGTGCTCGGCACCCAGATCGCCAACGACGGTGTCGCCACGCTCGGCCTGATCGTGCTCAACGACGCCTACGGAACCGGCCTCGCCGAAACCGTCACCAAGACGTTCGAGAGCTCGGGCGGCAAGGTCGTTGCCACCTCACTGTTCAACGAGGGAGAGTCCAACTTCGCCTCGCAGATCGCTGAGGTCACGGCGCAGAACCCCGAGGCGATCGCTCTGATCACGTTCGACCAGGCGAAGGTCATCGTTCCCGCACTCGTAGGCGGCGGCTTCCCGGGCGACAAGCTCTACTTTGTCGACGGTAACCTGTCCGACTACAGCGCGGACTTCTCCGCCGGTCTCGTCGAAGGTTCCAAGGGCACCCTGCCCGGCCTCGATGTCACCACCCTCGGTGACTTCACGACACGACTCCTCGAGGTCGACCCGAACCTCAAGGACTTCAGCTACGCGGCAGAGTCCTATGACGCCGTCATGCTGATCGCGCTCGCGGCCTACGCGGCCAACGACACGTCAGGCCAGTCGATCGCCGACTTCCTGCGCCAGGTATCCGGCGGAACCGGCGACGGCACCACGGTGAAGCAGGACTTCGCAGCCGGCGCGGACGCCCTCGCCAAGGGTGAGCAGATCAACTACGACGGTTTCTCGGGACCGGTCACGTTTGACGAGCACGGCGACCCGACCGAGGCAACCATCGGCGTGTACCAGTACAACGCGGATAACACGTACTCGCGCATCAACTAGCACCACCCGCACCAGGAAGGGCCCCGGCACTCGCCGGGGCCCTTCTGCGTGCCCGTGGGGATGCTCGGTGGCTCGGGGCGCTTCGGGCCGCAGGGGGGCCGTGGACGGCCGGGTCGGAAGATCGACCTGCGGGGTCTCGATCTCGACACGCTCGATCCAAGCGCTCCTGCGTCGCGCCTCGACCTGCGGGGTCTCGATCTCGACACGCTCGATCCAAGCGCTCCTTCGTCGCGCCTCGACCAGCGGAGGGCCCGTTGGTCCAGGCGCGAGGTACAAGCGTGTCGAGATCGAGGTCTGGGGAGACATTCTCCAGTGTCCGCGCCGGGACCGGCACACAGAAGCGGCGCCCGAGACTGTGTCTCGGGCGCCGCCAGGTGGTTCGGGTCGAGCTAGTCCTGTCCGAGGGTGCCGAGATACAGACCGATCACCTTGGGGTCGTTGAGCAGCTCGCGTCCGGTGCCCGTGTACGCGTCCCGGCCCTGATCGAGCACGTAGCCGCGGTCGCAGATCTGCAGGCACCGACGGGCGTTCTGCTCCACCATGATCGTGGTCACGCCGGCCTTGTTGATCTCCTTCACCCGGAGAAAAGCCTCGTCCTGACGAACCGGGGAGAGGCCGGCAGACGGCTCGTCAAGCAGCAGCACGTGCGGACCCATCATGAGCGCGCGGCTCATGGCGACCATCTGCCGTTCTCCGCCCGAGAGCGAGCCGGCGCGCTGAGACATCCGCTTGCCGAGTTCGGGGAAGATGTCGGTGACGAACGTGAGGCGTTCCGTGAGGCCCTTGGGATTCTGGAAGATTCCCATCTCGAGGTTCTCCCGAATGGTCAGGGTGGGGAACACATTGTTGTTCTGCGGAACGAAACCAACACCCTGGGCGACCAGCTTGTTGGCCTTGAGATTCGTGATGTTCTTACCGCGCAGCAGGATCTCACCGTCGCGCACCTTTACCTGGCCGAAGATCGACTTGAGAAGGGTCGACTTGCCGGCGCCGTTCGGGCCGATGATCCCGATCAGCTCGCCGTCATAGGCGGTGAGGGAGCATGAGTTGAGAATATTCACTCCGGTGACGTACCCGGCGGTGACGTTCTTCACCTCGACGACGGCCTCCCGGGTGGGAACTGCAACCGGCTCGGCGAGGGGGCTAGCGTTCGTCATCGAGCAACTCCTTGATCGCTGCAACGTGCTGGGTCTCGTCGGAGGGATCTTCGCCGAGGTCTTCATCGTGGTGCTGGCCGAGATACGCGTCGATCACGGCCGGGTTGCGCATGACCTCGTGCGGGTCGCCCTCGGCGACCACCTTGCCCTCGGCCATCACGATCACCCAGTCGGCGATGTGACGCACCATGTGCATGTCGTGCTCCACGAACAGTACGGTCATTCCCTGCGCCTTGAGGCCGAGCACATGGTCCAGCAGTGACTGGGTGAGCGCCGGGTTGACCCCCGCCATCGGCTCGTCGAGCATGACGAGGGTCGGATCGCTCATCAAAGCGCGTGCCATCTCCAGCAGCTTGCGCTGGCCTCCGGACAGGCTGGCCGCGTAGTCGTCTTTCTTGGCGTCAAGTTTGAATCGCGTCAGCAGATCGATTGCCTTGGCCTCGTTCTCGGTCTCCTGTTTACGCCACAGGAACGGGAAAAGGGCACGGATCAGGTTCTCGCCGATCTGGCCCTTGGCCCCGAGCAGCATGTTGTCCATGACTGTCAGCAGGCCGAGGGCCTTGGTGAGCTGGAACGTGCGGATCTGACCGAGACGCGCCACGCGATAGGCGGGCACCCCGGCGAGCGGCTTGCCGTCGAACGTCCACTTGCCCGTGTCCGGCTTGTCGAATCCGGTGAGCAGGTTGAACAGGGTGGTCTTTCCGGCCCCGTTTGGCCCGATGAGCGCCGTGATGGCGTTGCGGGGGATCTCGATGTGGTCCACGTCGACGGCGGTCAGCCCGCCGAATGTGCGGCTCACTTTGTCGACGATCAGGATGGGATCCCGCTTCTTGCAGCCGGGCTCCGCCTCCCCGATGTGCAGGTCGACGCTCTTGATCGGCTTTGCCGTGGGAACGACCGGAACCACGGGAACGTTCGGAATGTCGGAATTCACGTTACTGGACAAAGGCCAACTCCTTCTTGTTTCCGAAGATGCCTTGCGGTCTGAAGATCACGATCAGCATGATGGCAACCCCCACGAGGATGAAACGAACCT
>NZ_JPRS01000154.1 GCF_000738085.1 Cryobacterium sp. MLB-32 | reverse complement strand
GAGCGATCGAGACCACGCGCGCCAACGGGCACACCCGGCCAGCCCCACGGAGCGAGTCACCGGTCTCGATCGCTCGTACCTCGCGCCTCGACCAACGACGCAGCCCGGCGCGGCGGCCGGGTCTCGATCGCTCGCGCCTCGCACCTCGACCAACGCAAGCACCCCCGCCGGCGAGGCGCGACGAAGGAGCGATCGAGACCACGCGCGCCAACGGGCACACCCGGCCAGCCCCACGGAGCGAGTCACCGGGTCTCGATCGCTCGTACCTCGCGCCTCGACCGGCGGCGCGGGTGAGGGCGGCGTCAGCCGAGCGCGAGCACTCCGTCGAAGACCAGCTCGGCCGGTCCCGACAGCGAGACGTGCTCGCCGTCTTCGGTGGGGAACATGCGCACGCCCAGCACGCCTCCGGGAACCTCCACGCGCCACTGGTTGGGCGCGCCAGCCCCGGCCCAGTGTCGGGTGGCCAGGGCGGCCGCCACGGCCCCGGTGCCGCAGGAGAGCGTTTCACCACTGCCGCGCTCGTGCACGCGCATCCGGATGCGTCCGACGCCGTTCACGACGAGTGGCTCGAGCGGCACCACGAGTTCCACGTTGGCACCGTCGGCGGGCTCCGGGTCCAGTTGCGGGATAAACGTGAGGTCGGCGGAGTCGAGTTCGTCGTCGTCGGCGAGGGCCACAACGACATGCGGGTTGCCCACGTTGATGCCGAGGCCGGGCCTGGCGATCGTGAGGTTCTTCACGCGCACGAGGGGCTCTCCCCCGTCGAGGCGCCAGCGCCCCAGATCCGCCTGATACCCGGTGGCGTTGCGCTGCACGTCGCGCACGCCTGCGCGGGTGCCAATCGCGAGGGTTTCGCCCGGGTTGAGGGTAGTGAGGCCGTTGTCAAGCAGGTAGCGCGTGAACACGCGGATGCCGTTGCCGCACATCTCCGACACGGAACCGTCAGCGTTCGAGTAATCCATGAACCACTCGGCGTGGTCGTCTTCCGCCAGGGCAGCCGCGCCGTCGGCCAGGTTGGCCGAGCGCACGGCGCGGATCACGCCGTCCGACCCCACGCCGAACTTGCGGTCGCACACGGCACGGATCTGCTCCGCGCTGAGCTCCTGGAGCCCGTCGGGGTCCGCGAACAAGACGAAGTCGTTGCCGGTGCCGTGTCCCTTGGTGAAGTTCAGATTCTTGCCCATGGGCCAAGTTTAGACGGCGGGCAGCGCCGCGGACGAGTCGGCGGACGGGGCACCGATGTGTCGCAGGGCCTGCTCGACCCGGTCCGGGGAATCCGCCTCGATCCACTCGGTGGGGTAGCGCTTGAACCAGCTCACCTGACGGCGGGCATACCGACGGGTGAGCTGCTGGGTGCTCTCAATCGCCTCGGCTCGCGTGAGCGTGCCGTGCAGCTCGCCGAGCGCCTGCGCATACCCGATGGCACGACTCGCGGTGATACCCCGCTCGATTCCGGCGGGCAGCAGCCCTTCCACTTCGGCCACGATCCCGTCGGCCCACATGCGTTCCACGCGCTCATCGAGCCGCGGCGTCAGGTCTTCCCGCGGAACGCGCAGACCGACCGTCACGGCACGGCGCCAGTACACCGGGTCGGCTGGCAGCGACGCCACGTGCGGGGCGCCGGTCAGCTCGACCACTTCCAGGGCACGCACCAGCTTCGGCCATTGCTGGCGCCGATGCGCAGCGCGGCCTGCGGGTCAACGCTCTTCAGCCGGGCGTACATGGCGCCCGGGCCCTGACTGGTGAGGTCCGCCTCGAGCCGCTCCCGAAGCACCGGGTCGGTGCCCGGAAAACGGAAGTCGTACACGACGCTCGACACGTAGAGCCCGGAGCCCCCCACGAGGATGGGCACCGCGCCTCGTGCCAGAACTCCGGTGATCGCCGACCGTGCCTCGCGCTGGTAGTTCGAGACCGTCGCCTCATCGGTGACGTCGAGCGTGTCGAGCAGGTGGTGACGGATGCCGCGGCGTTCGGGCATGGTGAGCTTGGCCGTACCCACGTCCATGCCGCGGTACAACTGCATGGCGTCGGCGTTCACGATCTCGCACGGCTGCCCTGACGCAGCCAGGCGTTCGGCGATATCCAGCGACAGCGCCGACTTACCGGTTCCGGTGGAACCGACGATCACGACGAGAGGGAGGCCGGGGGCGCCCACCGCGCTAGCGTTCTCCGTCATTGACGTCGTAGATCGGAATGGTCGTCGACCCGGTCTGCAGGCGCAGCGTGGGGAGGCCAAGCGACACGGTTCCGGCGGTGGACGCCGCACTTCCGTGCGTGGGCACGCCGCAGGCCTCTGCCTCGGCACGGTCCCACGCCTCGCCGGCGCGGGTGGCGCGGATGCGCAACGGCGCCTGATCCGTGGAATCCGCTATCAGGTGGAACGGGGCGGCCTCGGTGATGACGACGGTGACCATGTCGCCGGGCCGGGGGCGCGGGGACCCAACCGGAACATCGAAGTGAACCAGACGGCTGTCTGCCGCGCGACCGCTCATGCGGTGGGTATCGGCATCTTTACGGCCCTCACCGTTGGCGACGAGCAATTCGACCTCACGCCCGATGAGCGCCTGGTTCTCTTCCCAGGAAATGCGGTTCTGCACGACGGCGAGGCGCTCGTAGCGGTCCTGAACGATCTCCTTGGGGATCTGATCCGGCATGGTCGCCGCGGGAGTGCCCGGGCGGATCGAGTACTGGAAGGTGAACGCCGTGGCGAAACGCGCGGCCTCAACCACCCGCAGCGTCTCCTGGAAGTCCTCCTCGGTCTCTCCGGGGAAACCGACGATGATGTCCGTCGTGATCGCGGCATCGGGCATCTGGGCGCGGACTCGCTCGAGGATTCCCAGAAATTTGGTGGAGCGATACGACCGGCGCATGGCCTTGAGTACCCGGTCTGATCCGGATTGCAGTGGCATGTGCAGCTGGGGCATGACGGCCGGAGTCTCGGCCATGGCGTCGATCACGTCGTCGGTGAACGCCGCCGGGTGGGGGCTCGTGAAACGGATGCGCTCGAGGCCTTCGATCTTTCCCGCCGCGCGCAGCAGCTTGCCAAAGGCGAGCTTGTCGCCGAATTCCACACCGTAGGAGTTAACGTTCTGCCCGAGCAGGGTGACCTCGATGGCTCCATCGTCAACGAGAGCCTGAATCTCGGCCAGAATCTCGCCGGGGCGACGGTCTTTCTCTTTGCCGCGCAGCGCCGGCACGATGCAGAAGGTGCAGGTGTTGTTGCAGCCGACCGAGATGGACACCCAGCCGCTGTAGATGGAATCCCGTTTGGTGGGCAGGGTCGAGGGGAACGTCTCCAGGGATTCCAGGATCTCGAGTTGGGCTTCCCCGTTGTGCCGTGCGCGCTCCAGCAGGCTGGGCAGGGCACCCATGTTGTGCGTTCCGAAGACCACGTCGACCCAGGGGGCCTTTTCGAGGATGGTGTTCTTGTCTTTCTGAGCCAGGCAGCCGCCCACGGCGATCTGCATGCCGGCGTGGCGACGCTTGACGGACGCGAGATAGCCGAGGTTGCCGTAGAGCTTGTTGTCCGCGTTTTCGCGCACCGCACAGGTGTTGATCACGACGATATCGGCCTCAGCACCGTCGGCAGAGACATAGCCCGCGGCTTCGAGCGATCCGCTGAGACGTTCGGAGTCATGCACGTTCATCTGGCAGCCGAACGTGCGCACCTCGTACGTACGCGCCCGGCCGTCGTCATCGACCGCGGCCGCCGAGGGGGCGATCAGGGTGCGAGGATCACGGGGCGTGGCGGCAAGCGATGGGGTGCTGGTGAGACTCATAGTGGCTATAGTTTACGCGGGCATTGTGTGTACGCGGTCAAAGCCACCCCACGGCCACGCCCGCGGCTCGGGCCAATCACCGAAAACGAACGGTGGACGACCCGTTGCGCGAGTCGAGGGATGCCTTGACGGCGACCCGAACTATCTGGGAGTTGTAGCCCTTCCGCATGAGGAAAGCGTTGAGGCGGCGGTCGATCGTCTGGTCGTCGAAACGGCTCAGCTGCGCAATGCGCTTGGTGCCCTCTTCGATGGCCCGCTCGAGTTCGTCGTCGGGCAGCTCCTCGAGTTTGTCCAGCATGATGCCGGCGTCAAGCTTACGGCGCCGCATCTCGGTCTCGACCCCGGCACGTCCCAGCCCCTTGCGCACATGATGCGTGTGGATGATCTGGTCAGCGAGTTTTTCGTCGTCGAGGTACGCCAACTGCGTGAACCGCTCGATCATGTCGTGCGCCTCGCCATCGTCGAGGTCGAGGTCTTTGAGTACGGCGAAGGCCTCCACGAGCGACAGGGAGCGTGCTCGCAATCGCTGGAGCAACGCCGCCTCGGCCCGTTCTCCGCGCTCTGCGGCCTCCACGTCGACGCTGACGTTGACGCCATCCTCGGGCGCGTCATCGTCAGGCATGTCGTCGTTCGACGCATCGTCGGTCACGGAATCGTCCCGCTCAAAAACGGTCTTCTTCCGCGGTTTCGTGCCGGTCTCGGGCTGCACCACGGGCGTGCGCCGGGTCATGCCGGGCGCGGCGCCCGGCAGATAGGCCACGGGTGCCACTCGTGCGGGCGGCCCATCGGCGTTCTGCACAGCGGCGTTCTGCCCCGCGATTGTCGGTGCATCTGCCTCATCGGCCGGTACGAAGTGAACCATTCCCGTGACCTGTCTCTCGTCGTCGTTCGTTGTGCGTCGTGCCTGTCGTGGCGACTAGGCCGTCTTGCGCCCGGCCTTGACGGCGACCGGGGCGGCCACGACACCGGACTCGGCGATCTTCGCCTTCTCGGCGGCCTCTGCCTCGGCGAGAGCGGCCTTCTCGGCCGCCTTGGCAGCGATTCCCTCTGGGCCGACGCCGAGCTTGATCAGAATCTTGCGTTCGATCTCGTTGGCCATGTCGGGGTTGCGCAGCAGGAAGTTCCGCGAGTTTTCTTTACCCTGCCCGAGCTGGTCGCCGTCGTAGGTGTACCAGGCGCCCGACTTCTTGACGATGCCCTGATCGACTCCGAAGTCGATCAGGCTGCCCTCGCGGGAGATCCCGACTCCGTACATGATGTCGAATTCTGCCTGCTTGAAGGGCGGGGCCATCTTGTTCTTGACGACCTTGACCCTGGTGCGGTTACCGATGGCATCCGTTCCGTCTTTCAGGGTCTCAATACGGCGGATGTCGAGGCGCACGGAGGCGTAGAACTTGAGCGCCTTACCGCCCGACGTGGTCTCGGGGCTGCCGAAGAACACGCCGATTTTCTCACGCAGCTGGTTGATGAAGATCATGGTCGTGTTGGTCTGGCTGAGCCCACCGGTCAGCTTGCGGAGCGCCTGCGACATGAGTCGGGCCTGCAGTCCCACGTGCGAGTCGCCCATTTCACCCTCGATCTCGGCGCGGGGCACGAGCGCGGCCACCGAGTCGACCACGATGAGGTCGATCGAGCCGCTTCGTACGAGCATGTCCGCGATCTCCAGCGCCTGCTCACCGGTGTCCGGCTGGGACACGAGGAGGGCGTCAATGTCGACGCCGAGCTTCTTGGCGTATTCGGGGTCGAGCGCGTGCTCGGCGTCGATGAACGCCGCGATGCCACCGTTCTTTTGCGCGTTGGCGATGGCGTGCAGGGTGAGCGTGGTTTTTCCCGACGACTCCGGTCCGTAGATCTCTACGATGCGACCGCGCGGCAGGCCGCCTATGCCGAGGGCGACGTCCAGTGCAACTGAGCCGGTGGAGATGGTCTCGACGGGTGCCCGCTCGTCACTGCCCAGGCGCATGACCGATCCCTTGCCGAATTGGCGGTCGATTTGGGCGAGTGCGGTCTCGAGTGCTTTTTCGCGATCTGCTGCTGATGCCATGGTGGTCTCCTTGAGTGGTACGGTCCGGTCGTGCGTTGTGGCGCCTATAGGCTGTCGTGGCGTTTTCGGGAAGACCCCGTAGCCGCTGTCGACAAGGCATATGCTGCGTATCGCTGACGTTCAGTGACTGTACGCCGACCCTCCGACACTGGGCCGGGGAGATAAACGAACAGTGCACAATCCGTGACGAACACCGCTGTTGAGGAGCCTAGCAAGAACCGAACACGTCTTCGAGGATTGACGCGATATATTCAGCGTCGTGTCGAAGTTTCCGGCAGTCCGGGGCGGCTACGAGCGGGCGGCCGGCAGACCGGCGCCATGGCGGCGGCTGTCGGGAACGTCGGTCTCCACGCACAGCGCGAGCCAGACGTCTCGGGCCGGGAGACCGTCGTCCAGCGCTTCCTGGGCCGTGCGGCCCCCGAGCGATGGGAGTACGAGGTCACTCGTCAGCACGCGACCGTAAGCCTCGCCGAACTCGTCGCCGAGCGCACGTCGGAATTCACTCAGTCGCATGATGTCTCTTTCGTTGATCCCGGCGGAACACTCTCACCGGCAATCGACTAATGCAGTGCACCGATGGTCTCTGCGCACTGCATCAGTCGATTGAACGGGTCATCGAACCCTGAGGTTACCGAACCAGGAACCCGGGATCGTAGGCGGCCCCGAAGTCGTCGGGAACGGTGTCGGGGAAGGTGTCGATTCCCTCGATGACGGCGAGCCGGTCTCCGACCTCGCGCATGATGACCGAGATCGGGGTGTCGAGCGCATCCGCAACGGACGCGAGAATCTCCGAAGAGGCTTCCTTTTGTCCGCGTTCTACCTCACTGAGGTAGCCGAGAGCCACACTGGCTTTACTTGCGACCTGTCGCAGAGTTCTACCTTTTTGCAGGCGGAAGTCCCTGAGCACATCGCCGATTTCCTGACGAACAAGAATCATCGGAACCTCCTTCTTTGGCCTGTCCACATACTCGAGAGCAACGGTTGGTG
>NZ_JPRS01000153.1 GCF_000738085.1 Cryobacterium sp. MLB-32 | reverse complement strand
CTTAATATACCTCCGGAAGTGTCGGTACGGCAGTCCGAGTTTCGGTCGCATTTCCCCGAATGGCGCACGCAAACAGGAGCAGCTGTGAATATGTCATGACATATGAACGAAAAGGCGCTATCGTGAACCTATCCGGTCCACGAACCAGAAAGTTGTACAGCGACGTATGCCAGACATGACACTCACCCCTGCACTCGATGTACTGACGGTCGGCCGTGTCGGCGTGGACATTTACCCCCTCCAAATCGGGGCCGGTCTCGAAGACGTGAGCACCTTCGGCAAGTACCTGGGCGGAAGCGCCACGAACGTGGCCGTCGCGGCGGCCCGCCACGGGCTCGATACCGCTGTGATCACCCGCACGGGTGACGACCCGTTCGGTCGGTACATTCACCAGGAGCTGCGCAGGCTCGGGGTGCGCGACGAATTCGTGTCGACAGTCACCGGTCTGAACACGCCCGTTGTGTTCTGCGAGATCTTCCCGCCTGATGACTTTCCCCTCTACTTCTACCGCGAGCCCAAGGCCCCCGATCTGGTCATCAATGCCGATGAACTGGACCTCGACGCCATCCGCTCCGCCCGTATCTATTGGTCGACCGTCACCGGCTTGTCTCAGGAGCCCAGCCGCGCGGCGCACCACGCCGCGTGGGCCGCCCGCGGCCGTTCACCGCTCACCATCCTCGATCTCGACTACCGACCCATGTTCTGGAGTTCGCCCGAGGAGGCCAGCGCCGAGGTGTCGAAGGCGCTCGAGCAGGTCACCATCGCCGTCGGCAACAAAGAAGAGTGCGAGATCGCCGTCGGCGAGACCGAGCCGCTCCGCGCGGCCGACGCGCTGCTCGAGCGTGGTGTCGAGCTGGCGATCGTCAAGCAGGGTCCGAAGGGTGTGCTCGCCCGCACCCGCGACGAAACCGTCGAGGTGCCGCCGTACTTCGTCGACGTGGTCAACGGCCTCGGCGCCGGCGACAGCTTCGGCGGCGCCCTCTGCTACGGACTCCTGCAGGAGTGGCCACTGAAACGCATCCTGAAATTCGCGAACGTGGCCGGCGCGCTCGTCGCCAGCCGGCTCGAATGCTCCACAGCCATGCCCACGACCGCCGAGGTCGAGGAAATCCTGAAGGGACTAGACCAATGAGTCGGCTCGATTTCAGCGCCCTTCGCCAGACCCGCGCGCAGCATCCTGAACGTATCGGTGAGATCCTCGCGAGCCGCACCCGCCGCGATCTCATCCGCGGCGACGGTCGCCTCTTCATCGTGGCCGCCGACCATCGTGCCCGAGGGGCACTCGGGGTGCGTGGCGACGACAACGCCATGGCCAACCGCTACGAGCTGCTCGAAGGCCTCGCCACCGCGCTCTCCCGGCCAGGCGTCGACGGAGTGCTCGGCACGCCCGACATCATCGACGACCTGGCCTTACTCGGGCTGCTCGACGACAAGATCGTCGTGGGCTCCATGAACCGCGGCGGGCTCAAGGGAGCCTCATTCGAGATGGACGACCGCTACACGGCCTACTCGGTCGACCGTATCCAGCGCGACCGCCTCGACTTCGCCAAGAACCTGCTGCGTATCAACCTCGCCGACCCCGGCTCGGTCGCCACCCTCGAAGCCACCGCCCAGGTGGTGAGCGAGGCCGCCGCCGCCGGACTGCCCATCATGCTCGAGCCCTTCATGAGTTCGTGGGTGAACGGTAAGGTGCAGAACGACCTCACAGCGGATGCCGTGATCCTCTCGATCGCGATCGCGGAGGGCCTCGGAGACTCGAGCGCCTACTCCTGGCTGAAGCTCCCCGTCGTGCCGGAGATGAATCGCGTGATGGCCGCCACCACCCTGCCCACCCTGCTGCTCGGCGGCGACCCCGTCGGCAATCAGCACGAAACGTTCGAGCGCTGGCACAACGCCCTCGGGCTCCCCGGAGTGCGCGGCCTCGTCGTGGGCCGCAGCCTGCTCTACCCGCACGACGGCAATATCGAGAAGGCCATCGACATGGCCGCCACCCTCGTTCACGGCGCCTGAAACTCTCCCTCGCTCAACTCTCGTTCAGAAAGAAGATCACCATGCCCGCAACAGCAACCGACCTGGCCCTCGTTTCGCACTGGATTGACGGACAGAAACAGCCGGGAACCTCCGGCCGAACCGCGCCGGTCTACGACCCCGCTCTCGGCACGATCACCAAGAATGTGTCGCTCGCCGACCAGGCCGAAATCGCGGCCGCCATCGCAAGCGCCAAGGCCGCGTTCCCGGCCTGGCGCGACCTGTCCATCGCCAAGCGACAACAGATCCTGTTCAGCTTTCGCGAACTGCTGACGCCCGCAAGGGGGAGATGGCCGAGATCATCACCAGCGAGCACGGCAAGGTGCTCTCCGACGCCCTGGGCGAGATCTCCCGTGGCCAGGAAGTCGTGGAATTTGCCTGCGGCATTCCGCACCTGCTCAAGGGGGACTACTCCGAAAACGTCTCCACCGGTGTCGACGTGTACTCCACTCGCCAGGCCCTCGGCGTGGTCGCTGTGATCAGCCCCTTCAACTTTCCGGCCATGGTGCCGATGTGGTTCTTCCCGCTTGCCCTCGCGGCCGGCAACACGGTCATCCTCAAGCCCAGTGAGAAGGACCCGAGCGCGGCCATCTGGATGGCCCAGCTGCTGAAGGAGGCTGGCCTCCCCGACGGCGTGTTCACCGTGCTGCAGGGTGACAAGGAATCCGTCGACGGCTTGCTCGAGCACTCCGACGTCAAGGCCATCTCCTTCGTGGGGTCGACCCCCATCGCTCAGTACGTGTACGAAACCGGTACCCGCCACGGCAAGCGCATCCAGGCCCTCGGCGGCGCCAAGAACCACATGCTCGTGCTGCCCGACGCCGACCTCGACCTGGTGGCCGACTCCGCCATCAACGCGGGCTTTGGCAGCGCCGGCGAACGCTGCATGGCCATCAGCGTGGTCGTGGCGGTCGAACCCGTCGCCGACGCGCTCATCGAGAAGATCGTCACCCGCATGAGCACGCTCACGGTGGGTGACGGCCGACGCTCCTGCGACATGGGGCCGTTGGTCACCGAGGTGCACCGCGACAAGGTCGCGAGCTACATCGACATCGCCGCGGAAGACGGTGCGAACATCGTGGTCGACGGACGCTGCATCGAGGTGAACGGCGACCCGAACGGGTTCTGGCTCGGCCCGACACTGATCGACGCCCTGCCGGTGACCTCGAAGGCGTATACGGAGGAGATCTTCGGACCGGTACTCTCGGTCGTGCGGGTAGCGAGCTACGAAGAGGGCGTCGACCTGATCAACTCCGGTGCCTTCGGCAACGGAACCGCTATCTTCACCAACGACGGGGGCGCGGCCCGCCGTTTTCAGAACGAAATTGAGGTGGGCATGATCGGCATCAACGTTCCCATCCCCGTGCCCGTCTCCTACTTTTCGTTCGGCGGCTGGAAGAACTCGCTCTTCGGCGACACCAAGGCTCATGGTGTCGAGGGCGTGCACTTCTTCACGCGCGGCAAGGCCATCACCAGCCGCTGGCTCGACCCGAGCCACGGCGGCATCAACCTCGGCTTCCCCGAGAACAACTAGACGATGACGGTGCCATCCTCTGACCAGCCGGCGCAAGACTGGTTCTACGCCCGGGGCGCTCTCGAGCGTGACGGTTGGGAAACAGTCGTCGACACGGCCATCAGCGGATGGCGCTACACCGGCATTCGGGTGGCAGCGCTCGCTGAGGGGGACTGCCGGGTGCTGCCCGCCGAGGCCGTGGAGCGCATCGTGGTTCCCCTCGCGGGGTCGTTCACGGTGCGGTACACACTCGCGGGAGAGACCGCAGAGCGCGTGCAGATGCTCGAGGGGCGAGCATCCGTTTTTCACGGCCCCACCGACACCCTCTACCTGCCCACCGGCACGGCGCTCTCGATTGAGTTCGCGGGTGTGGGCGCCGGCCGGGTGGCGGTGGCGGAGTCACCGACAGACCAGGCGCTTCCGGTGGCCTATATCCCGAGAGCGGATGTGCCCGTCGAACTGCGCGGCGCCGGTCGCTCCAGTCGTCAGGTGCACAACTTCGGTACCCCGGCAAGCCTCGCGGCCGACCGGTTGATCGTGTGCGAGGTGATCACCCCGGCAGAGAACTGGTCGAGCTACCCGCCGCACAAGCACGACGACTACACCCCCGGCGTGGAGTCGAGCCTCGAGGAGATCTACTACTTCGAGACCGCCGTCACCCGCGGTCAGACCGCGCCGGAGACGGCGCGCCCCTTCGGCCTCATGCGCACCTATTCCTCCGAGGCTGGCTCGATCGACATCAACGCGGAGGTGCACACCGGCGACGTGGCCCTCGTGCCCTTCGGCTGGCACGGACCCTGCGTCGCGGCTCCCGGCTACGACCTCTACTACCTCAACGTCATGGCCGGGCCGGACCCCGACCGCTCGTGGCGTATCAGCGATGATCCGGCGCACGGCTGGATTCGCGACACCTGGCTGGGCCAGGAGTTCGACTCCCGACTTCCGTACACTTCTTAACTTCTCCGGCAGCACCCGAAAGGACACAACGCAGTGACTACTCGTCGCATGACAGTCAGCCAGGCGCTCATCGAGTTCCTCGGCCACCAGTACACCGTTGACGGCGACGTGCGTCAACGCACAATCGTGGGAACCTTCGGCATCTTCGGCCACGGCAACGTTGCCGGGATCGGCCAGGCCCTCAAGCAGCTCTCCGTCGAAGACCCCACCCTGATGCCGTACCACCAGGCGCGCAACGAGCAGGGCATGGTGCACGAATCGATCGCGTACTCCCGCATGACCCGTCGTCGGTCCACGTTCGCCTGTGCGGCGTCCGTTGGCCCCGGCGCCACCAACATGCTCACCGGCGCAGCCGTGGCCACAACCAACCGGCTGCCCGTGCTCCTGCTGCCGGCCGACACCTTCGCAACCCGCGTGTCCGATCCGGTGCTGCAGCAGCTCGAGCTACCGCACGACGCGAGCATGAGCGTCAACGACGCCTTCAAGCCGCTCTCGCGTTTCTTTGACCGGGTCAACCGCCCCGAGCAGCTGTTCTCCGCGGCGCTCGGTGCCCTGCGCGTGCTCACCGACCCTGTCGAGACCGGCGCCGTCACCATTTCGCTGCCGGAAGACGTGCAGGCCGAGACGCTCGAGGTTCCGGCGGAATTCCTTGCCGACCGCGAGTGGCACATCCGTCGCCCCCGCCCAGACCGCGGCATAATCGCCGAGGTCGCCCGTGCCATCTCCCGCGCCAAACGCCCCATGATCGTGGCCGGCGGCGGCGTGATTTACTCCGACGCCGCCGGGGCACTGCGCGAATTCGTCGAGGCCACCGGCATCCCCGTTGGCCTCTCGCAGGCCGGCACGGGCTCGCTCACCTGGGACCACGCGCAGAACCTCGGTTCGGTCGGCGCAACCGGCACCACCGCCGCGAACCGCGCCGCCGCTCAGGCCGACTTGATCATCGGCATCGGTACCCGCTACAGCGACTTCACCGCCGCCAGCCGCACCGCCTTCCAGAACGCCGATGTGCGCTTCATCAACATCAACAGCGCCTCCTTCGACGCGTTCAAGCACGGCAGCGCGATCCCTGTCGTAGCGGATGCGCGCGAGTCCCTTCACGAGCTCACCGAAGCCTCGAGGGTTTCCACGTCTCGGCCGACTACCGTTCCGACTACACCAGGGAGAAGGCCATCTGGGATGCGGCGGTTGACGAGTCCTTCGTGGACCGCCGCCAGGCGCTGCCGAGCCAGTCTGAGATCATCGGCGCCGTGCAGCAGGCCTCCGACCCCCGTGACGTGATCGTGTGCGCAGCCGGATCGCTCCCCGGCGACCTGCACAAGCTATGGCGGGTGCGCGACGGCCTCGGCTACCACGTGGAATATGCCTTTTCCTGCATGGGCTACGAGATCGCCGGCGGCATCGGTGTGGCGCGGGCCGACGTGACCCGCGACTCCATCGTGATGGTCGGCGACGGTTCGTACCTCATGATGCACTCCGAGATCGTGTCAGCCGTGGCCGAGGGCATCAAGTTCATCATTGTGTTGATCCAGAACCACGGCTACGCCTCGATCGGCCATCTCAGCGACGACGTCGGGTCGCAGCGCTACGGAACGCTGTACCGCTACCAGGACAAGGCGGGCAACAACTTCGAGCAGGGCGAGATTCTGCCCATCGACCTCGCCGCGAACGCCGCGAGCTATGGCCTGGACGTGATTTCGATCGAGCCCACCGAGAACGCGATCGCCGACCTGTCCGCGGCCATGAAAACGGCCAAGGCTTCGACCCGCGCCACCATGATCCACATCAACAACGACCCGCGACTCTACGCCCCGGACGGCGAGGGCTGGTGGGACGTACCGGTGGCCGAAACCTCTACCCTCGACACAACCACGGCCGCGCGCGTCGACTACCTCGCACACAAGACCAACCAGAAGCCGCTCCTCGGCCACGGGGGTCCCCGACAGGAAGAGTGAGATCCGCTGACACTCGCGTTATCTGGATGCCCGCCGCACTAGTGGCGGGCATCCTTGTCGTGTCCCACCGGCACCGATTGACGCACCCGTCCGGTGGGCGCCAGAGGTGAGACTCAAGAGTCGATGCCCCAGCGCAACACGTCGCTCTCGCAGGCTGGGTGTGATCAAACGACAGGGTCACTGGTCAGAATGCTGCACTCATGACGATGCGCGGACGATGGGCCAAAGCTGAGCCCACGCCGTGGAGATTCTGGAAGACGGCAGCGCGTCTGCCTGCTGCTGGGCGAAGGTTCGGCCGCGGTCCTCGGAACTTAAACGCTGGTGGGCCCCCTGTTCAGAGGGCCCACCAGTCGCGTTTACTCGCGCGGTTCGAGCTGCTTTATCTTCAGATTGGAGTTGGCGCTAACGACGCTCCAACTCATGGGCAAGCGCAGCCAGCTCGGCACCCCCGGCCATCAGGCCGGTCATTTCCTCAATGCTGATCTCGCTCTTCGTGAACGAGCCGATACTCGTGCCTCGCCTGAGGAGCAAGAATCGGTCACCAACGGGATAGGCGTGGTGAGGATTGTGCGTGATGAACACGACACCGAGCCCCCGGTCGCGTGCCTGGGCAATGTACTTCAGCACTACCCCCGACTGTTTCACGCCGAGCGCAGCGGTGGGCTCGTCGAGAATCACGACCTTTGCGCCAAAGTACACGGCCCGGGCGATTGCGACGGACTGACGTTCGCCGCCGGACAGCGTGCCGATGGGCTGGTCGACGTCGCGCAGGTCGATTCCCATCTTGGCCAGCTCGGCCTTCGTGATGTCGCGCATGCCCTTCACGTCGAGAAACCGGAACGGGCCAAACCCACGGGTAATCTCGGAGCCGAGAAAGAAGTTGCGCCAGACCGGCATGAGTGGAACGACCGCGAGGTCTTGGTAGACCGTGGCGATGCCAAGATCCAGCGAGTGCCGGGGGCTTGTGAAGGTGATTGGTTCCCCATAAGAGAGCAACTCGCCCTCGGTATGACTGTGGGCTCCGGCCAGGATCTTGATGAAGGTCGACTTTCCGGCGCCATTGTCGCCGAGGACGCAGAGGACCTCACCGATCCCCACGGAAGCGGACACGCCGTGGAGCGCGCGGATGGCCCCGTAGCTCTTGCCGATGTCTCGCACCTCCAGGATCGGAGGAGCGCCCGCGCCCGCGCTCGGCGAGGTTGACCTTTGAGGTGTTGTGGAACTGGTGGTCTGGCTCATGAGCGAACTCCTGCCCGTTTGCGAACGTAGAGGTTGACGAGCACCGCGAGCAGCAGCATGCCGCCGAGGAAGGCCTTGAGCCAGTTGTTGTCCCACTGGGCGAAGACGATGCCCTGCAGGGTCATGCCGTAGATGAGAGCACCGAGGGCGGCGCCGATCGCCGAGCCGTAGCCGCCGGTGAGCAGGCATCCGCCCACCACCGCGCAGATGATGTAGATGAACTCCTGACCGATGCCTGTCGTAGCCTGCACCGTCGACACGTCGAAGAGCATGAGCATTCCGACCAGCCAGCCCGCGCCCGCAGTGGTCATAAACAGGCCGATCTTGACCTTCATAATCGGAACGCCCACCTGGCGCGAGCTCTGCAACTGCCCGCCCACAGCGAAGATCCAGTTGCCGGCACGGGTGCGAATGAGCACCCACGTGGCCACGATGATGGCGAGGGCCCACCAGACCACGGCCATTTTGAGGTTCAGGCCGAGGAAACTGAACGAGGAGCCGAAGAACACCTTCACCTGGTCGAACATGGGTACCGTGCCCATGCCCTGGATCACCACGGACCCCGTAATGAGTTTGGTGACGGCCAGGTTGACGCCCTGCAGGATGAAGAATGTCGCGAGCGTCACGATGAAGCTC
>NZ_JPRS01000152.1 GCF_000738085.1 Cryobacterium sp. MLB-32 | reverse complement strand
CGGACCCGGGCGGGCACGGTGCGAGAGCGCGCCCCGCGGATGTGGCGTCACTCTGCCGCGTGTTGCCGGGTTGCTCTCGCCTGTCCGCGAGCATCCGCTCGAACCGCTCGTATCCCAAAACCGGTCGAATTCGCGACACACCGGTCAGCCGGGCAGATCTACCCGGCGTGTCTCAGAAACACCGGTTTTGCGTGGATGCTCGGGCCGGCGCCGGGGCAGACGTGAGGTCCGCTCGGATGCCGCGCCCCCCATCCGTGGGACCATGACGCATGCGCACCTTCGTGAGTCAGATCGTCTCCCAGCCGTCACAGCCGGATCCTTGGCTGTTCAACGGCGGCGGCTGGCTGGTGCTCGCCCTGGTGAACGCCGGCCTGGCCGAGCAGAAGAACCGTTCCCGGCTGGCCTGGTTCATCAGCTCGCTCGTGCTCGGGCCTGTGGCTACGTTCCTCATTGTGATCTGGGAGCCGGTGACCGATACGCCGCCGGATCCGCGCGACACGCTGCATCCGTTCTCCGATATCGGGGACCGCTACCTCACGTTTGTGTTCCTGGCTGCGGTGCTCACGGTCGGCTCCCTGTTTTTCGCCGTGTTCGGGCAGGTCTGGTTCATGTGGGTGGCCAGCTTCATCTTCGCGGTGCCGCTGGTGGTCTTCATCGTGCTGTATCGACGGGTTCGCGCGCGGCGGAGGTCCGCGCGAACCGCCGTGGACGCCTCGTGAGCACCGTCGGCACGATCCCGCATCTCTTCCGGAGCGCCGCCGCGGCCTGGTTCGCGCTGGTGGGCGGACTCGTGGCCGTGCTGCTGGGCCTGGTGTCGATCGTCGTGAATCTGCTGGTCGCAGACCCCACGTTCGACTGGCGCGCCGTGGTCTTACTCGCCTTCGGCACCTTCGCCCAGTACATCGGCGCCGGGAGCCTGCGCGGTCAGCACCGCGACGCCGTGCGCCGCGATCAGGTCACGCACCCGCACCCGTAGCCGGATGTCGGGCGCGCGCCATCGCGGCGTGCGGACCGGCCCGGGCGGGCATCCGCTCACCACGAGCTCGCGTTTCGAGGTTCACCGACGGCTGAACCGGGCCTCACGGGCTGGCGTGACGTTGTAAAACCGGTCGAATTCGCGACACGCCGGTTAGCCGGGCAGATCTGCCCGGCGTGTCTCAGAAACACCGGTTTTGCGCACTGCACGACCAGCGTGCCTGCGCGGCGCCTCATAAGCACCGGTCGGGCGCAGGCCGTGAAGCGTGCTCCGCAGTGGGGAATCGCAGATTGGTATATAAATAGACTTAAGTGAATCGTGAGGAGTGCATTGTGGCGCACGTCATGTCAACAGGTTCGGGAGTGGCTCTCGACCTCATTCGGTCGGGTGCGGCAACCACCCGGGCCGCCCTGATCGAGCACCTGGGGTGGTCCCGAATCACCCTGGCGCGGCGACTCGACGAGCTCCTCACCGCGGAGATCATCGTGGTGTCGGGACAGGCCGACTCCGGGGGAGGGCGTCCGGCCGAGAGCTTCGCCATCAAGAGAGACGCGGGAATTCTATTCAGCGTCGACATCGGTGGGTCGCACACGCGCGTCGCGATCACTGATCTGGTCTCGACAATTCTCATTGAGGATGAGGCCGACATCGGCCTCTGGGAGGGGCCCGACGCCGTGTTCACCTGGGCCAGCCAGGTCTTCGACTATCTGTTGCGCCAGCTCGGAAAGACCCGCGGCGACGTGCGCGGAATCGGGGTGGGCGTTCCCGGGCCGGTCGACGTGGCAACCGGGCGCCTCGCCTCACCGCAGATCGATGCGCAGTGGAACGACGTGCTGGTGAAGGACTACTTTCCCGCCGAATTCACGGCCATCTTTGCGGTCGATCGAGACGTCAATGTGATGGCCGTGGCGGAATCACGGCTCGGGTGGCCGGAATCCCGCGACATTGTCGTGCTTAAGCTGGGACTCGGGATCGGCTGTTCGTTTGTGCTCGACGGGCGAGTCTACCGAGGCGCGCGCGGTGGTGCGGGTGACTTCTCCCATAGTTTTCGCTTCGGCGCCGCACCCTGCACCTGCGGTCGGGCCGGGTGCTTGGAGGCCGTCGCGAGTGGCTACGCCATCAGTCGGGAACTTAATTCACGGGGGTATCGGATTCGAACCAGTGGGGACATCGTCGCGCTGGCCCGCGTGGGAAGCCCGGATGTCGAAGGGCTCCTGTCGGCCGCCGGAGCGGAAATAGGCACGGCGCTGGTGGACGTGGTGGGACTCCTCAACCCCGCGGTCGTTGTGATCGGCGGCATTCTCTCTGAGGCGGGCGACCCGCTCATGTCGTCCATCCGTGACGCGCTCCTGAGCGGCGTTCGAGCCTTCTCCGGCACCGGCCTCGTGGTCGCCCCCAGCAGGATCGGCAATAAGGTCGGCGTGCTCGGCGCGTCACTCATCGCCCAGGATGCCCTGTTCGACGCTGACCGCATCAGTCATCTGACTCGCACAGTCTGAACTTTGGGTTACTAGTAGACAAAAGTACATTTCTCCGGCTAGGCTCGAAATGGCTCCGGAATGACGGAGCAGACATCGTGGTCTTTCGGTCCTGAGACCGAACCAAAGGAGTAACCGTATGGCAATCACACTCGTCGATGAGCTCGTGGAGGCATCGATCCGTACCAACGTCGCCGCCGCCGACTGGCGGGAGGCGATCACCCTCGCGGGCGACGCACTCGAAGCCGGAGGGGTGACGACCTCGGCATACACAGCCGAAATGATTGCGGCCGTCGAGAAGCTCGGGCCCTACATCGTGATCGCGCCCGGGCTGGCGATCGCGCACTCACGGCCGTCACCGGCCGTGCTGCGGGCCGGTATCAGCCTTGTCACCCTCGAGACTCCCGTGCCGTTCGGCCACGCGAAAAACGACCCGGTGTCGCTCGTCATCGGCCTGGCTGCCCCCGACCACGAGGGTCACCTCGGGATGATGCAGGCGCTCGCCAAGGTCCTCATGAACGCGGATCTGCTCGCCGCCGTGAAGACCGCCGACTCCGCCGCCGCCGTGCGCACCCTGCTCGGCCAGGTAGATTCGCCCCCCACCCCAGCAGAATCGCTCGTTTCAGGAAAGGCACACTCATGAAGATCATCGCGGTCTGCGGTATGGGAATCGGCACATCCGTTCTCCTCAAGATGAACACCGAAAAGGTGCTGCGCACGCTCGGCATCGATGCCGATGTCGAGGCCGCCGACATCGGAGTGGCCCGAGGTATGGCCCGCGATGCGGAGATCGTGCTGACGTCGGAAGACCTCGCCGCGGAAATCGGCGACGTCGAGGCCGAGGTCATCGTGATCGACAACTTCTTCGACCTCGAAGAGATCACGGCCAAGCTCACCAGCGCACTGGAATAGCCCTCGCTCCTTCACCTCCTCGTTTGGACTGCATTACCAATAGGAAGGGAACGCCCCATCATGGAGTGGTTCTTAGTCGTACTGGATTTCATCGGCCAGCAGATTCTCAATGTGCCCGCGTATCTCGTGGGAATCATCACGGCAGTCGGACTGATCGCCCTTCGGCGCCCGGTTGGGGCGATCATCGGCGGCAGTCTTAAAGCCGCCCTCGGGTTCCTGATCTTGGGAGCGGGCGCGGGCGTCGTCGTCGCCTCGCTCACCCCGCTCGGCGACCTGATTCTCCAGGTGACCGGCGCCCAGGGCGTGATTCCCACCAATGAGGTCATCACGGCCCTCGCCGCCGACCAGTTCGGTGCGACAAGTGCGTACGTCCTGGTGGTGGGATTCATCGTGATGCTCCTGCTGGCGCGCTTCACTCCACTCAAGTACGTCTTCCTCACCGGACACCACATGGTCTTCATGGCCATGATGCTGGCCGTGGTGCTGTCGGTCGGATTCGGGTCAGACCTGAGCTGGCTGGTCGTCGTGATCGGTGGCGGACTGCTCGGCGTGATCATGGTGGTCATGCCCGCGTTCGCCCAGCCGTGGACCAAGCGCATCACCGGCGACGATACGATCGCCATCGGCCACTTCGGCACCCTCGGCTACATCGCGGCGGGTGCCGCCGGGCAGGCCGTGGGCCAGAAGAGCAAGTCCACCGAACACATCGATTTTCCGCAGAACCTCCGTTTTCTGCGCGACTCGATGGTGGCCACCTCGCTGTCCATGGTCGCGATCTACATGGTCTTCGCGATCTGGGGTCTCATCGCCCTTCCGGCCGCCGAGGTGCTGCCGATCTTCGGCTCGGCTGACGCCGGTGCCTTCATCATGGCCGCGTTCGCGCAGGCCCTTCAGTTCGGTGTCGGCGTGGCGATCATCCTCTACGGTGTTCGCACCATCCTCGGGGAGCTCGTGCCGGCCTTCCAGGGCATCGCGGAGAAGGTCGTTCCCGGGGCCCGTCCGGCGCTGGACATCCCCATCGTGTTCCCCTTTGCGGCCAACGCGGTGCTCATCGGGTTCCTGGCTTCCTTCGCCGGTGGCCTGCTGAGCCTCGGCGTGCTGGCACTCTGGCTGGGTCCGGTCTTCGGACTCGCCCTCATCCTGCCCGGCATGGTGCCGCACTTCTTCACCGGTGGCGGTGCCGGCGTGTACGGCAACGCGACCGGCGGTCGGATCGGAGCCGTCGTGGGTGGCTTCGTCAACGGTATCCTGATCACCATCCTGCCGGCCATCCTGCTGCTCGTGCTCGGCAGTTTCGGCTTCGCCAACAGCACCTTCGGCGACGCGGACTTCGGTTGGTTCGGCACGCTGATCGGCCTCAGCTTGCTCGGTGGCAACACCGCGGTGGGCGTGGTGCTCACCATCCTCATCGGCGTCGTCCTCGTGGTCTCTGCCTCGATCTTCCAGGTGAAGGTCGTCAATAAGGGCTGGTTGCCCGGCGCCAAGCACACGGCCTTCATCGATGGGATTGAAGCCGAAGCGAAGGCCGTGGCGGCGGCAGCCAAGGCCGAGGCCAAGGCGGCCCGCGCGGCCGCCGCGGAGCCCGCGAACTCGTAGGAACGACGCACACGAGAGGCGGGCGCAGGCAAACCCTGCGCCCGCCTTCTCTGTTGTGCAGCCCGCGCTAAAACCGGTCGTTCTCGAGACACGCCGGTCAGCCGGGCAGATCTGCCCGGCGTGTCTCAGAAACCCCGGTTTTGCGCGTGTGCCGACGCGAACACATACACCGTTCTGACTCAGTCCGCTAGTCGCCACGCACTGTGTGGGTACAAAATACTGAGGGAATGTTCAGAAACATGGGGCAGGATGGCCGTTTCGCCTGCGCCGCCATAGAAGAGTGCAGGTCCGATGCTCAGTGAGCCGGCGCTCACGGGCGTTCGGGCTTGCGCCATTTGGTAGGTTATGCGCCCCACGTCATCCGTTACGTCCCCATCCAGCTCCACCAGCTCTCGTTCGACACAAGTTCACAAAAAGCGGTTCACACGCTTCGCCCTCGGTTCGGTCGCGGTTCTCGCGATCGCCGGGCTCGCCACCGGCGGAGCGTTCGCGTTCCAGTCGGCCGCCGACAGCCGCGAGAGTGTCGCGGCCACCACCGCGCTCACTGACAGCACCGGCCGCCAGCACGAACAGCTCGGCGCGTACAGCGCCATCGCCGAGGCGCACAGCGACAAGAACGCATCCGTCACCCTGAATGAGGCCAACCAGGTGCTGGCCAGCACCCAGGGCAAGGCGGATGCCACGGCCCTGACCGCCGTGAGCACCTCGCTCGCCAGCTTCAAGACGATGCCGATCGACGAGGTCGCATCCCTCACCTCTCAGACGAAGACCGAGACCGCGTCGCTCTCCGCCGCCGCCGCTGAGGCCGACCGCGTGGCCGCCGAAGCCGCTGCCGCCGCCGAGG
>NZ_JPRS01000151.1 GCF_000738085.1 Cryobacterium sp. MLB-32 | reverse complement strand
CAGTGGAATCAAGACATAAATGTGAGATCTTCAGCCTGCCTGGTCGAGCGAAAACACCTCGTAATCTGGCCACCCTCAAGCACATGGCACGGGGTAGCGATTCCATAACCAATAGCCCGACCTGCGGACGGGGTTCTATTTCTTGGAAAGTCGTCTCGCCCCATCGGACCGCGGATCCCCCGTTGGTGAGACATGGCGGTACAGCGTCTGCCGGGTGATCCCAAGCTCCTCGCAAAGTTCACCGACCTTCGTCTCCGACCGGCCCATGGCGGCTATGGCCAGACGAATCTTGGCCGGCGTCATCTTGAACGGACCTCGAACGAAACAGATTTAGGCCACAGCACCCGGAGGCCGAGTTCGCCGACGCTGTGTCGCAGGGGGACCTCCAGCGCGACGGATTGAGGGCTGCTCCACTGCCCGATGCTCGGAGGCGGTGTCTGAGGGGAACCGCCATCGGGACATCGGAGGTGTCCAGGGAGCGGATACGCTGAGGGGCATCGCTCCGGGCAGCGATCATTGGTCTGACTGGGTGGAAGGATTGCTGGCGAGTAGCCCCTCGTGGTAGCGCTGTTCTGACGAGGAGGTAGCGGCCCGGGCGTGGTGCCCGAGCCGCCTCGGGGTTACTCCCAGTAGCTCTTCTCGGCGCGGGCTTGGTCGTTGCGGTGCTGGCGCATGTCGATCTGGCCGAGGTTGATGATCCGGGCGTTGTTGGCGAGGCGGTTCACGATCGAGTCCGCCGCGACCCGGTCGGGCAACTCAGCAACCCAGTGCGCTGGCCCGGTCTGCGAGGCGATCATCGTCGGCAACCGGTGTTCCCGGTTCGCGAGGATCGCGAACAGGTCGCTGGCGGCGTCGCTATCAACGCCAACCGTCAGGAAATCATCAATGATCAGCAAATCGATGTTAGAGAGCTCGTTCAACAGTTTCTGATGGGCGATGCCGTCGCCGCGGGCGATGACGAGCCTGCGGGCGAGGTCGTCCATTCGGAAGTAGAGAACGGAGTGCTCACTGTGGCAGGCACCGATGGCCAGCGCGCAGGCGAGGTAGGTTTTGCCACCGCCGGTGGGCGAGATGATGAGCAGGTTGGTCGGATCCACGCGCCAGTCATGGGCGGCATAGCGCCGCATTCTGACGGCGGTGATGCCGCGTCCCTCGCGGTAGTCGACCTCAGCGACGGTCGCCCCGGGAATGGGGAGGGCTGCTTGGCGGATGAGTTTGTCGACCCGGCTAACCCGTCGGGATTCCAACGCATCGTCGACCGCGGTGAGGAACAGCTGCTCGGGCGTGAGGGTGTCGTTGGCTTCGTCCTGGATGAGTTCCTCCAGCCGAGTTGCGACGTGGGTCACCCGCAGCGCCCGGAACTTGTCATAGTCAACGCTGGTGAACGTCACTTTCCGTCCTCGTTTCGGGCATAGTGAGACGCGTCGCGGACATAGACGTCCGTGACGGTGTCGCGGAACACGACGCTGCTGCGTTTGCGTGTCGAGGCCGCCGGGGTCACCGGACGGGGCTTCTTCACATCACTATCGATCGCCGCCATCAACCGTTTCAGCGTCGAATACGTCGGATGAGCCTTGCGGTTGACGAGGTCCTGGCAGGCGGCCTCCAAGCGTTCCCGGTTGTTCTTGCCGAGGCCGTCGAGGATGTTCTGGCAGGCCAGGTAGCCCTGTGCTTCGATCGCCTGGCCGTCGAGGATCTGCTCGATCACCGTGACCGTCGCCGGCCCGGTGCTCCGCGCCCGGTCGACGAACCAGCGCCTGGACCACAACCCGTCGATATCGCGGTGCTGCGGCGGCACGTGCTCTGGAAGAGTTGAGTACTGGCCCTTCCGGCCCGTCAACCGCGGGTGCTCGCAGATACTGTCATTGCCGTCGAAAATCGTCACTCGCGACGATGTGACCCGGACCCGCAGCAGCTTGCCCGCCAGGGCGAACGGCACGGAATAGCGTTGCGTGTCCGCGGTGACGTGGTAGTTCCGGGCGGCTTTGAGCTCTTTCCACTCGACGTCCTCGAACCCGATATCGGGCAGCGGGCTGAGCAGCTCGCGCTCCTCGGTGTCGAAGCGTTCCCACCGGGTGGTGTCGTCGGCGCGGCGGATGTCGTGGTTGATCTCCCGCACCCGTTCCTCGATTGCGGTGTTCAATTCGCTCAGCGTTGTGAAGACATCGTCTTCGAGGTAGCCGATGACGCGTTTGTTGACGACGTTCACCGCATTCTCGGCTAATGCCTTGTCGCGCGGTTTTTTCGGTCTGGCCGGGATAATTGCTGTCTGATAGTGGTCCGCGAGTTGCTGATATCGGGCGTTGACGACCCGCTCCGCATCACCCTGGTGGGTTCGATGGGTCGACGTCGTCGGGTTATCGGGCACGATGATCTGCGTGACACCGCCATAAAACGCGAACGCTTGAACGTGGGCGTCGAGCCAGGCTGGGGACTTCATATCCGCGTAGGCGCGGCAGAACATCAGCCCCGAAAACGGCAGCACTGCGACGAACAGGATGGCCCGGACAACTTCATCGGTGATGGTGTCGACGATGTCCATCGTGTCGCCGGCCCAGTCCACGAGCATCGCCCGTCCCGGCTCGTGGCGGAGGACCGCGACGAGGTCGTGGGTGCGGAGGTACCCGGTGAAAAGGGCGCAGAACTGCGAGTATCCGTACTTCTTGCCTGCGTCTTTGGTGTCGACGTAGCGGCGCCAGGCCAGCAGTAACGTGAAGTGCCGATTCGCTTTCATCGACGCTAATACTCGCGCCAGGTCGGGTTGGTCGTACTCGTCTGATACTTTACGGCGCCCGTCGGGGAACCATTCCGCCAGCTCGGTGTCGCTAATTGCGACCGCTGAGGTGAGACCGCGCTCGTGGACTTCTTGCCGGACTCGGGCGACGTCACGATGCGAGCACCCCACGATTTCTACGACTTCGCGGTAGCTCCGCCCCTCGAGCAACAACCCCAGTATTTTCCGATAATCCGCCATGACCCGCCCTTAACAATGGAACGACAACGCCTTGCGCGTTGTCTTTCCACAGCAGAGCAGATTGGCAGCATCAGCGCTACCGTGTTCCCGGAATCTTGCTACCGTGTCGTCGGACTGGTGCTACCTTCAAGGGCTACTCGCCACTGCACCACCAAGACGCCACGAACCACTATCCCGAAGTTGACGGAACGTCCTGGGGTGGGTTCGACATCGTCGTTAATCGGTATTCAGCCGAGATGCTGCCCACCGGTGAAGCGCGCTTGTATCAGCCCGCGTTTACCGTGCAGGCGACTTCAGCGGTCACAGACGCCAACGTAGCCATCACTGCGGCCGACTTGACACGCGTGGGGGATGACTTTGACGTCGTCGTTGAAAATCAGCCCACGAACCACTTCCATTTTGATGATGCTTTCGGAACACGCTCTGTTGCGGTCGACCTTCCCACATCGTTCCCAGGGGTCATCGACGATGCCGGGATTGAGATGGTCTATGGCACCATTGCTCATGCTGTCTCCGATTCCAGCACCGTCGCCTATATCGTTGCACCGGCGTACCTTTTCTCCCAGTCGTAGCACCTCCACGACCTCTTGGACGAACTCAC
>NZ_JPRS01000150.1 GCF_000738085.1 Cryobacterium sp. MLB-32 | reverse complement strand
ACCTCTTCCGTGTCAGGGAAGCGCGCTACCGCTGCGCCAATCGCCCATGTCTTGATAAAACATGCAGGTGCAAACTGCTTACAAGAATGGAGGTGGATACGGGATTCGAACCCGTGTATACGGCTTTGCAGGCCGCTGCCTCGCCTCTCGGCCAATCCACCGTGTTGGGTTCACTCCAAATGAAGTGGAACCGGCCTTTCGGCCGATTCCATGTCACTCGAGCGGATGACGAGATTCGAACTCGCGACCCTCACCTTGGCAAGGTGATGCGCTACCACTGCGCCACATCCGCACTGCTGTAAGCGTTTTTGCCTACTCGATGACTATAGCGGCTCGTTGCGACAGAATTCAAACTGAGACGTCACCGGCGTGTTGCGCGCAGCACAGCACGCGTCGACAGACGCGTCGATGTGCGCGCGACGCCCGGTCTGGGTTAGTATCAAACGTCGCAGTTGATCGTCTTGAGTTTTGAGATGATCATATGGCTTCTGGGCGATTGGCGCAGCTGGTAGCGCGCTTCCTTCACACGGAAGAGGTCGTGGGTTCAAGTCCCGCATCGCCCACCACAAAGACCCCCGCTGAGCGGGGGTTTTTTTGTACCCCCATTCCGGCTTCTGTCGCGGGGATCCCCCGTGATGTCGCCGGCCGCCGGCGGATGCGGGAGACTGTTGCTATGCCCGATCTCACCTTGCGCGGCGGCGTCGGAAGCCGCGTCGATACCGAGATTGACGTGAAACGATCCAGATTTCTCTGCCGCCTCGTCAGAACCGAAACCGAGGATGCCGCGCGCGCTGCGATCGATGAGGCACGCAAGGAGCACTGGAACGCTCGTCACCATTGCTCCGCATTCGTGCTGGGCCCGAACGGCACTCCCGATCAGGTGCGTCGCTCGAATGATGATGGTGAACCGTCAGGGACTGCCGGTCGGCCGATGCTCGAAGCGCTGGCCGGGCGCGGTTTCGTCGACTGCGTCGCCGTTGTCACCCGGTATTTCGGTGGCACTCTTCTCGGCGCCGGCGGTCTCGTGCGCGCGTACTCCGAGGCCGTTGTGACCACGATCGACAAGGCACATTCGCTTGGGTTGGTCGTGGAGCGCGAACGCCGTGAATTGTTCACGCTGGCATTGGCGCACGCGGATGCCGGTCGAATCGAGGCCGAATTGCGCCAGCGCGGAGTGCTCATTCTGGGTACGGACTATGGTCTCGACGCCGTGCTGCACCTGGCCGACGATGACGCCGCCCGGCTCACCGCGATCGTCGCCCACGTCACGGCAGGAAGCACAGAGCTGAAGGCCCAGGGCCACGAATGGGTTGACGTCGCGCGCTGATCCGGTCGTCGGTGCTTAGGCCTGCATGTGCTCCGTTGTGTGGCCGGAGAGGCGGTCCTTCGCCGAATGCTCGACCAGTATCGACACGTACGTACGAACGCGACTGTCGGACAGCTTCGCGTATTCGGATGCCACGACCTGTTCGACTCGCGTCGAGGAAACCAGCGGAAACCGAGCTTCCAGACGTTCGACCACGTTGAGGATGTTCTGCTGTTCTGTTCTGAGGCCCATGCCCCATGGTCTGTCAGACGCGTGGCCGCGGATACCCCGACTCAAGGTGCCCCCAGAAAAAACAGCAGGAAATATCCTCCGGAATTCTAGCTCCCCCCGAGAGTCGTGGATAGGTCTTCGGGCGCTTGGGGGCCAGCGTTCGGTGACCGCGCCCCGTCAATCACGAACCTGAAACGGGCATTCAGGTACCCCCCATACAGTGGTCAGAGAGAAAGCAACCGAAGGAGACGCACATGACACAGATCGCTATCATCGGCGGGCACGGAAAAGTAGCCCTCCACCTGGCCAAGATTCTCACGGGCACGGGACACACCGTCACGAGCTTCATCCGCAATCCGGATCACGCCGCCGACGTCACCGCCAGCGGCGCTACCCCCTTACTCGCGGACGTGGAAACCCTCGCGGCGGAGGAACTCGCCGACAAGCTCACAGGTTTCGATGCCTTGGTGTGGTCTGCAGGCGCAGGCGGCGGCGGCGCGGAACGCACCTACGCCGTCGACCGTGATGCAGCCATCAGGTCCATGGACGCCGCCCACCAGTCCGGCGTGAAACGCTATGTCATGGTCTCGTACAAGGGGTCCCGCGCCGACCATGGCGCCTCGTCCGAGGATCCCATGTTCGCCTACTACGAGGCGAAGGCAGCGGCAGACGACTACTTGCGTGCCAAGGACCTTGCGTGGACCATACTCGGCCCCAGCAGTTTGAACCTGGACTCTGCAACGGGAAAGATCGAGGTCGGCGCAGACGTGCCCGCCGGGGAAACCTCGCGTGAGAACGTGGCGCTTGTCGTCGCCGCCGTTCTGGAGAATCCCGCCACGGTAGGACGCTTCATCGAGTTCAACGACGGCGAGACCCCCATTGAATCCGCCATCGCTGTCTAAGCGTTGACCCCACTTTGCCGGGGTCATACGATAGGACCCGACGGGGCTTTCATTCGCCCGAACGAGAGGGAGGGGTGACATGTCGCGCAAGCGCACTGTCACCCTGACCATTGCGGTAGGCGCCGTCGTGCTGGCGGCCTTCGGCAGCCTCGCCGCCATTCGGCACAACGCGTCTGTCGTGGCGGCCCAGCACAGTTACGATGTCGCCCTCAGCTCATACCGAACGGCGCAGAACGACGCCTCCGCTGGCCTGGCAACGAGCACAAAAGCCATCGCCTCCGCCAGCCAGACCCTTGAGAGCAGCGTCGGCCGGGTGGCCAACGAGGAGCCCCGGACGGTCCTCGCCGCGGCGCTCACCGCAGCCGAGGATCGCCTGAAGGCGGACATCAGCGCCCTGGCCCGCGCGGAGCGGACCGCGGCATCCGCACCGGAGTCCGACACGTCGGTCTTTGAGCCGGGGAGCGGCCTGTCGCGGGCCGCCGTGACCCTGGCGGCCCTTTCCGCTACGGTGCCTCCGGACGCACTCGGCATCGCCGAATCGCTCGCCACTCCGGAGCAGGCCGTGCGCGATGCGATGGCGGCCTGGCAGAGCGCGCTGTACACGAACCACGTGCAAGCCGTGGGCTGGATCCCCGAGCTGGATCAGTGTCTGGGATCTGTCGATATCACGTCACACTATGGGGGTATTCCGGCCATCGCCGAACACTGGTCGTGCGGCGGCAAGAATTTTCCTGACGACGCGGGAACGGTGATCGCCCTCACCGGCGTGCATTCGGGCATTTACCGCGTGGACGGCATCGTCGCGATGCTCAACAGTTCGCGAAACAGCGTAGGAGACCTGCCCCGCGGTCACGATCTGCTCTACCAGACCTGCCAGAACGGCCAGGGCGCCACGATGTCGTTCACCGCTCTGACCAAGATCGGGTAAGCGGCGAATCATCCGTCAGTCTGATGTGCCGAACCATGTCGTGACCCCGGGCGAGTACAGCACCGAGTCCGGCGGTCGTGCCGCCAGCCCCGGAAACCCGGCCACGGCCAGCAGAGTGTCGTCGAGGTGCACGAGTTCGGCCCGGTAGAGCTCCCACATCTCGTGGTGATTGCGCAGGCGGACCGTGCGCCCGCGCACTCGCGTGAAGAGAGCCCATCTGGCCGTCAGAAACTCGGCCAGCGGCTCCCCCGCGGCAACCTGCTTTCCCGGTCGCACCACAATCTCGGAACGCGCCCGGCCGGCCAGATGCCGACGAGAGGAATATCGATACTCACCGGCGGTAATCTGCAAGCGAGTGGCCGACCACATGTAGGGAATCGAGAAGAGCGCACGCGCAGCCAGCACCGCGGCTAACCGTGATGCCTCGAGAGAAATGAAGACGACGCCCCGCCGCCCGAACTGATCGACGGCATACAGGCGCACATTCACCTCCACGAACGTGCCGAAATAGGGCACGGGTGGGCTGCCGAGCAGGGTCGCACGATCCAGGACGAACGGGATGAGTCCGACCCAGGTCGTGCCGTCGAAGATGTCGGGAACGAGGCCTTTCGGCAGCAGGGGCGCCACGACGGCGGCATCAACCCGCCAGTGAAGGAAGATGATCTCCGACCACCGCTGGCTGGCTGTGGCACGACCGGCCAGAGGCGGCGCAATGATCGTTATCGGCTCAACCGCAACATTCATTCTGTGGAACTCCCAGCTCGATCCGCACGGTGTACCTGCGAGCAACACTACTCGCCACACTGCTGCGGGCGGCCGCGCGCTCCGACGTTCGTCCAGCGTTCGCGCAGGCGGACTGTGTAAACATGATCAGGCAAACAATCCGCTCACGCGGCACAGAACCGCTCACGCGGTATCGATCAGCATGAGGGGCTCGCATGACCGGTTCGACCGTTCTCGATTTGTTCCTGATCGTGCTGCTTCTGGGTTCCCTCATCAACGGGTATCGCAGCGGACTCGTTCGGAGCCTGAGCGGAATCATCGGTGCGGTCGCCGGCGGTATCGCGGCGTTCTTTGTCGTTCCACTTGTCGGCACATGGGTTGCCGCTCCGGAATGGCGCACGCCGGCTGCCCTGGGGGCGGCCGTGGTTCTCGTCGCCGTCGGATTCGGCCTCGGGTCGTCCGTGGGCGGCACACTCGGTCGTGCCGCGCAGCGCTCCAAGCTCGGGATCATTGATCGTCTGCTGGGTGCGGCATTCAGCGCCGTCGCCTCCGCGCTGATCGCGTCAATGGTTGCCTTCAGCGTCGGAGCCCTTGGCGTGCCTTATCTGTCACCGGCGATCGCGTCGTCCAACGTCATCAGCGGCATCGACGACCTCACGCCCGATCCGGTCAAGAGCCTGCTCGCCCAACTGCGTTCCGCAGCCGTTCAGGAGGGGCTCCCCCGCATCGTCGATGCGTTCTCGGGGCCCGCGCCCGCGACGGCGGATGCCGACACGAGCAGCCCAGCGTTGACCCTTGCTGCCCAGTCTGTGATGCGAATCACCGGAACCGCGTACGCCTGCGGTCAGAGTCAGTCCGGCACCGGCTTTGTTGTCGCGCCGAATCGGGTCATCACGAACGCTCATGTGGTCGCGGGCGTGACCCAACCCGTGATCGAATCACCCGCCGGCGGCGCCCTCCCCGGAACAGTCGTGTACTTCGACTCCGTCAATGACCTCGCTGTGATTGCCGTCGACGGTCTCGATGCGCCCGCGCTGACGCTGGGCGACGACCTGCCAGCCGGCAGCGGGGCTGTGGCCGACGGATATCCCTTCGGCGGACCGTTCGTGTCAGACCCGGCCCGCGTGCTCTCTCTCGGCACCCTCAGCGTGGCGGACATCTACGGTCAGGATCCGTCGCCGCGTCAGGTGTATACACTCGCCTCCGACGTGCAGCAGGGTGAGTCCGGTGGGCCTTTGCTCAGCGAGTCCGGTGCCGTAACCGGCGTCGTCTTCGCCAAGTCCGCGGACACAGACAATGTGGGCTACGCCCTGGCCCTCGAGGAATTTGAGCCCGTGGCGGCACAGGCAGCGGGGCTGAGCGCAGCCGTTTCGTCAGGAACCTGCATCCGCGGTTGACCGGGCTTTCCCGCTTAATCGAGAAAGGGCCCGAGGAACCCTCCGGTGACAACCCGGATGATCCCTCAGGCCCCATCGGGACTGATCTACGCGCTAGACGCGGTCGAGGGCGTATCCCTCTTCGCCGTGAACGATGGTGTCGATGCCGGCCAGCTCGTCTTCGTTCTTGATGCGGAAGCCGATCGTCTTTTCGATCGCAAGGCCCAGCAGGTACGCCACGATGAAGGAGTAGATCAGCACGGTGAAGGCGGCGATCGCCTGAACAGCAAGCTGACCGAGGTTGCCGCCGCCAGTGAAGAGGCCGGTGTCGATCGCGAAGAAGCCGAGGTAGAGGGTACCGAGCACACCGCCGACGAGGTGAATGCCCACCACGTCGAGGGAGTCGTCGAAGCCGAACTTGAACTTCATCTCAATCGCCATCGCGCAAACGGCACCGGCGATGAGGCCGAGCAGAAGTGCCCAGCCGGGCTCAAGGTTGGCGCAGGCCGGGGTGATGGCAACAAGCCCCGCGACGGCACCCGATGCGGCGCCGACCGAGGTCGCCTTGCCATCCTTGATCTTCTCCACGATCATCCAGCCGAGGATGGCCGCCGCGGTGGCTCCGAGGGTGTTGACGACGATGATGCCCACGTTGGCGAGGCCATTGAGCCATTCGGCTCCGGCGTTGAAGCCGAACCAGCCGAACCAGAGAACGGCGGCACCGATGAGAACGAGGGGAACGTTGTGGGGCTTGGTGATGCCCTTCTGGAATCCGACACGCTTGCCGAGGACCAGGGCGAGGGCCAGCGCTGCGGCACCGGCGTTGATGTGAACGGCGGTTCCACCGGCATAGTCGATGACGCTCGGCAGTCCGAGGGTGTTGCCGAGTTCCATGATCCAGCCACCGCCCCAGACCCACGCGGCGACCGGGAAGTACACGAGTGTCGCCCAGACACCGGCAAAGATCATCCAGGAACCGAACTTGGCCCGGTCTGCGACGGCACCCGAGATGAGGGCGACCGTGATGATCGCGAACGTGGCCCCGTAGGTGGCGCCCAGCAGATCGACGTTAGCGGTCTCACCTGTAGCCAGGGCGCCCAGGCCGAAGTCAGAGAACGGGTTACCGGCGAACTGCAGCGGTCCGTCCACGGCGCTCATATTGAATCCGTAGAGAATCCAGAGCACGCTGATCAAACCCAGTGCACCGAAGCTCATCATCATCATGCTGACGACGCTCTTGGCTTTCACCAATCCGCCATAGAAAAACGCAACGCCTGGAGTCATAAACAGGACCAGGGCGGTGGCCACGATCCCCCATGAAATGCTTCCCGTATCCATAGATTGTCCTCACACTCTCGATTTTCAGGGTGTACCCCGAGGACTCACTGCTCGATGTGCCGCATCGGGTACTTTTTCAGTATCCGACGACGACGTTTCAACAAACGTTCCGATGTGTTTCGCGAATG
>NZ_JPRS01000149.1 GCF_000738085.1 Cryobacterium sp. MLB-32 | reverse complement strand
AACCGACCTGCGCGAGCGGTACGCAGGGAGATTTCTCGGTGAAGAACGGATTCACGATCACCGCACCGATCGAGGCGCTGCTCTACACGCCGTGTGCATTCAACGGTAACAACGGGTTCAGTTGGCGTGGACAGCTCATCGCGGGGAACCCGAGCCAGTTGAAGAACAACCCCACGTTCACGTTCATGCCGATCGGCTTGCCCGGCGTGAACCTCACCACGGGCAGCACGACGCCGACGATCACGACCCCACAGCCGGGCTCTGTTGTGTCCAACCGTGAAGTGTCGTATTGATGATTACAGGAGTACGGCCATGACGGACAGCGTCGTCGGAATTGATATTGGAACGAGCGGTCTGCGCGCCGTGGAGCTGAGTGACGCGGGCACGGCCCGCCCCAAGCTCCTGCGGTACCACGAGATTGCGTTACCGGACGGTGCGGTGAATCGCGGCGAAGTCGCTGAGCCGAATACCGTGGCGGCGGCCCTGAAGGCACTGTGGTCGGCGGGCGGATTCAAGAGCAAGAACGTGGTGCTCGGCATCGGCAACCACCGTGCGCTGGCTCGCGACCTTGCCGTACCGAAGATGCCGATGAAACGCATCCGCGAGACCTTGCCGTTTCTGGTGGCGGACATGTTACCGGTGTCCGTGGCGGAGGCTCTGCTGGATTTCTACCCGATCAATGAGGGCGAAGGGCAGAGCGGCCCAGAGATCAACGGGCTGTTGATCGTGGCGGTGAAGGAGGCCGTGCTGGGCAACATCGCTGCGGTGACGCTGGCCGGGCTGACGACCGTCGAGGTCGACCTCATCCCGTTCGCGGTCAGCAGGGCGGTGTGTCGCGGCACGAGTTTCGACGGCGCGGTGGCCCTGATCGATGTGGGGCAGGCGACGACGAGCGTGGTTATCACCCTGGCCGGGGTTCCGCAGTTTGTGCGGCTCATTCCGGCCGGTGGGGGAGATCTCACCCAGGCCCTCATGCTGGGACTGGCATTGGACGCTCCCACGGCCCAGCGCGTGAAACACGAGCAGGGTCTGGCCGAGTCATCGCACGGTGAGACGGCGGAGGGGGCCATCATCACCGAGGCGACGAATGACCTGCTGAACAGTCTGCGCAATACGGTGAACTATTTTTCGAACACGCGGCAGCACATTCCCGTCACCGGGATCGTGCTCTCCGGTGGTGGAGCGCAACTCACGGGGTTTCCGGAGGCGCTGGAGGCTGTGACGCGGCTGCCGATCCTGACGGCGGATCCGTTCGCGTCGGTGGCTTTCGGGCGGGGCGTTGATGCGTCCGCTCTGACGAAGACGCAGGGTCGGCTCACCGTGGCGCTCGGCCTCGCGTTGGGGAGCACAGCATGACCACGAAGAAGTTGACGGATGAGTTGATTCTGGGGGCCGAACCCCGGATGGATCTGCTTCCGCCGGAAATTCGGGCGCTCAAGAAGACCAAGGTCATCCGTCGAAGCCTCATCGGAGTCCTGGTGGCGGTTCTGGTGCTGACAGGCGCTGGTTTTGGTGCCGCGAGCTGGTACGCGCTGCAGAGTCAGGCCGAATTGACGGCTGCGCAGGAGCGTACGGCGGAGTTGCTCACCAGCCAGGCGAAGTATTCGGAGGTTCACAGGGTGCAGGCTGCTTTCGAGACGACGGTGGCGGCGCGGAAGTTTGGTGTGTCGACGGAGATCGATTGGAAGGAATACATCGCGAAAGTGCGGGCGCTGGTGCCGAGCACGGTGACAGTGGACACTCTGTCGGTCGACTCGGCGTCGCCTCTGGTTCCCTACGAGCAGGCCGTTGCGCCGCTGTTGAACGCTCGAGTGGCGACGATCAGGATTCTGTTCACGAGTCCCGATGTGACGAGCGTGCCCGAGTGGTTGGCGACGATGTCGACGCTGCCCGGCTACGCGGATTCGCAGCCGGCCGTGATCACGCGAGCCGACACCGGCGTGTACACGATTGACTTCGTGCTGCACGTCAATGACGGCGCGTTCTCGGGGCGTTTCTCCACTCCGGAAGGACAGTAATCGTGGATAAGAACAGGCTCTGGGTGATCGGTGCCGTGCTGGCGATCGGTGCGATCGTGGTGCTCGGGTGGATGCTCGGTATCTCTCCGAAGTTGACCGAGGTGGGTGCCCTGCAATCGGAACGAGACGCAGCCCTGGCCCAGAACACCGCCTACGAGGTGCAGGACGCGACGCTGAAGAAGCAGTTCGAAGGCCTTGGCGCGCTCACAGGCGACCTGTTGGACATGCAGCGTTCCGTGCCTACTTCTGTGGAAGCACCTGCCCTCATTACGGAGCTGACCTCGATCGCTGCGAGCAGTCAGGTCGTTCTCTCTGCACTCAACCAGAATGATGCTCAGGCTTTCGACCCGGCTCTGCTGGCCGTCGCGGCGCCGGCAGCCGGGACGGCTGCATCGCCGAGCACCGCGACGGACGCCGCTGCGGTCGCCGCCGACGCCGCGACGGGCGGGGTCGCCGGGGCCGTTCCGGTGCCGACCGTGGATCCGCGCATCACGGCCACGAACTTCAACGCCATCCCTATCGCCATTACCGTCGACGGTCCATACGACAAGGTGCTGGACTTCGTTTCGGGTCTGCAGCACGGTACCCGACTCATCATGGTCACGGCCGTATCCACGACCGTGCCAGGGCCGGAAGGTGCCGTCACGGGCACCATCAACGCCCTCGTCTACGTGCTCGTCAACCCCAGCGCAGCAGCCCCAACCGCCCCATAATGCGGTATACACACCTCGCCGAGTTTCAGCCGAATTCTCAGTAAACCCCCCGTTTGGGGGTCGCGAGCGATAGCATGGAAACGAAGATTCGTCACTATCGGCGGTCCCGAGAGGGGGGTCTGAGCATGCCCAAGACCCTGACACGCGTTGCCGTTCGTTCCCTGGAGCCGTCGCCTGCTCGGGCAGTCGGGATCATTTCTCGGGAGCAGCGGATGCCGAGGCCACTACGTTCCCCTGAGCGCTCTGCCGCGCAGGGCACGCAGCAGGCCCGCGTTCGCACTCGCATCAGGCGTGTTGTGGTCGGCATCCTGCTCGTGATCGTTCTTCTGGCCGCAGTCGCGACCACCTTCGCCATCGCCGGCATTGATCTGAGCGGTGCGGCGCCGGCGACGGGTGTACCCGGCCTCGTCGTGGCCGTGGCGCCGCCGGCTTGACGCCTCACTGACGGTAGCGTTGCGTGGAGGTCAGCACGCGTTGATGGCGACCGGAAGGCAGGGGCGAACATCTCCGACACGAGCAACCCGATCGTGGGCGTCATCGTCACCCTCGCGGTGATCTACGGACTCCTGATCGGGTCATTCCTCAACGTGGTGATCTACCGAGTGCCACTCGGTCGCTCGGTCGTGTCGCCGCCGAGCGCGTGCCCGCAGTGCGGTGCCGGCATTCTTCGGCGGGACAACGTGCCGGTCGTGTCCTGGCTACTTCTGCGGGGACGGTGCCGCAACTGCGGGGCACCGATCTCCCCGCGTTACCCATTGGTCGAGCTGGGCACGGCCCTCTTCTTCGGCGTCGTCACCTGGTGGGTGCTCGTCAGCCTGCCGGTTGCGAGCGGCCCAACCGGCCCGTTTGCTGTCGCGGCCGCCCTGGTCGCGTTCCTGTACCTGGCCGCCATCAGTGTGGCCCTCGCCCTGATCGACATCGATACCCACCGACTCCCCAATCGGATCCTCCTGCCGGCCTATTGGATTGCGGCCGTGCTGCTGGCGGCTGCGGGGCTGCTCGCAGGGGAACCGGAACGTCTCGTCGGCGCACTCATTGGAGGCGCGGCGCTTTTCGCGCTGTACCTGACGCTCGCGCTGGTCCGTCGGGGCGCCATGGGCTTCGGCGACGTCAAACTGGCCGGTGTTCTGGGGCTCTACCTCGGCTGGGTCGGCTGGGGAGAACTCGCGGTCGGCGCATTCGGGGCCTTCTTGCTGGGCGGCCTCTTCGGCGTCGCCCTGTTGCTCGCGAAGCGGGCCGGCCGGAAGAGCAGCATTCCCTTCGGCCCCTGGATGCTGGCGGGTGCGTGGATCGGCATCGTCTTCGGTGCGCCTTTAGCAGAGGCGTATCTCGCGCTGTACGGTTTGGCGTGACTCGCCGGGCGCTCCCGGGTTCCGGGCAGGTGCCTTGGTACTATGACAGCTGTCAGTCACCATTCAGGCTACGAGGAGTGCAGCATGAGCGACACCACACCCAACCACGGACGAAACGAATCCGACGGCGACACGACGCCTGAAACGGATGCGACGCCGCCGGTCGAGCCCGCCGAGATCGACTACTCCTCGGCAGCGGCCCGGGAGCCGGAAAACTTCACCGGCACGGGTTCTCACTCCGCTGTTCCCGCACTCGCCGACGACTATGCGGTGCGTGACGATGTCGTTCCTGAGACGGTGACCCCGGAGCCCGTGGTTTCTGAGCCCGTGGTTTCTGAGCCGGTGGTCGTCGCGCCGGTCGCCGCTGAACCCGTCGCCCCTGCACCCGTGGCCGCCGCACCGACACCCGCCACGGAGTTCGCCGCACCGGCCGTCGTTCCCGTGGTCGTTCCCGTGGCTTCCGGTGCCGAGACCGCCGCCTACCCGGCGGGAGCCGCCGCGTCCTCGCCGCAGTCGCCCATTTACGTGCAGGCGCCGCAGCGTCCGGTCGATCGCAGCAACCGCGGGGTGGGCGTTCTCATCGCGCTGCTCGCCACGGCCGTTTTCACGGGCATCTATGCCATCGTGATCTTCATCATTGCCGGCGTCACGAGCGCCACGCTCTCTGTGGCCGCCACGACCTTTACGGAATTCGCCGTCCGCCCGGTCTTCTATATTCCGGTGCTGTTCTTCTTCCTCGCCTTCGCGTTGCTCGTTGTCATCCTGAATCGCAGCGGCTGGTGGGCCTATGTGCTCTTCGGGTTCCTCGTTGGCGTTGTCGTGTACTTCTCCTACATCGGGGGAGCCCTGCTCACCGTGCAGGCCTGGAACTTGAGCCCCGCTGAGGCATCGCGGTTCCTCTCCACCCAGTGGCTGAACCCCGGCGCCCTCGCCGCCGGAATCATCGCCCGCGAGGTGCCGATCTGGGCCGGAGCCTGGATCGCGCGTCGCGGCAAGCGGGTTACCGCTCGAAACATCGAGGCACGGCACGAGTACGAGCGCCTGCTTGCCGAGGGCCCTCAACTGTCAAAGTAGGTCTCATCGCCCCCAGTTCGATACAGTTCCGTTAGATCGGAAGGGGAATCGTGCGCGACTACCAGAAGTATGCAATCACGCTGGCGATGTTTGCTGCCGGCCTGTATGTCGCCCTGATTGTGGCCGGACTCGGAATCGTGAGCCTGGTCACCGACCGCGACGTGATCGTCGACCCCCAGGCCGGGCCGCTGCTGGGGCCGATGATGGTCGGCGTGTCCGCGGTATACGTCACGTTCCGGATGGTGTGGAGTGGTATCCGCACCCGGCCCGAACATCAACGAGTCATGCTGGGCTATTCGCTCCTGACCGGAATCGCTGCGGCCGTGCTGTTCGTGGCGGCCGGCGCCCTCATCTACCTCTTCGGCAACGGTGACCTGGCGGCTGCCACCTCCTTCGCCCTCGGGCTTGTGCTCGGCCCGTTCACGGCGCTCACCGGCGTATTCGCCTTCGCCGTGACGCTGATGTACTCCTGGCTTTTGGCGGCTCATGTCGGGTCTCGCGGTCGGCCGCTCTGGCCGTGGGAACGTCCCGACGGATAACGCCCAATACGCGTATCCTTGACTGGTATGGAGGGGTCCGTCGAGTCGCGAACGAGCCACGAGGTTGACAACTGGCTGCGCTGGTTGCCGCGCTGGCATCCAGGCACACACCGCACCCGTGCGCGCCTCTGCCGTCAGTGCTTCGGCTCGCCCGTCATCGCCGCCGCCGGACTGACCGAAGACGTTCCGCACGCCGTGCAGCATGCCCTGGCCATGCGCATGAAGATCGTGGTGGACGCGTCCGTCGATGAGTACACCGAGCAGCATCTGCCGCTGCTCTCGCGCGAGCTGCGACTCGACGAGGTGCGGCGTGCGCGGCGCGTCTACCGGCCCACCGAGGGCCTCGACCCGGAACATCGCGGGCTCGACCTCGATCCGCCGACCCCCAAGGACTCGCCGTATCTCTTCACTTTCGGCGAGCTGGCCGGCCTGCCGAACCCGGACGACTCCGACGAGCTCGACGTGCCCGCGCCCCCGCTGAGCGCGGACGAGAAGGCGGCGGTGTTGCGTGAGGTTGCGATAGCGGATGCCTACGCCGCCGAGGCCGGTCGCCGCCTCTGCGTCGAGCTGGCGCGCCACCGTCTGCGGATGCGGGCCGCCGTCGCCGAGTTCGTGGAACCGCAGGTTCAGGCGCTCCTCGCGGACCTGGAAAGCACCCTCGATTCCCCGCACTGGCGCCGCGAATCCTGAGGCGCGCGTGGCCGCTCGGTTTCCATTTGACCGGGAGCCCACGGGCAGGTTATTGTTGCAAGGTGTGCGCTTTGTCGTGCGCCTGAAGTGTGCCCCCAGTTATTCGTAGTCGTCATTATTCCTGACACTCGTTGTGAACAACAGAGGGTGCGTGGACAGTCGCGGCGGCCACACTGCAGGGTTTGCTCACCGAGCAGCCCCCACGGCATACCCACCGAACCGAAGCGAAAGCAATTTCGTGCGGAACGGCGGGTCCAGATGAACTCGATTCACCCGGAAACGGACGAAGCGAATGCTAACCATCACAAAG
>NZ_JPRS01000148.1 GCF_000738085.1 Cryobacterium sp. MLB-32 | reverse complement strand
ACTTCAGCATGCCCTGAACAGCCGGGTGCTCATCGAGCAGGCGAAGGGCGTTCTCGCCTACACTCACGAGATTCACATGGGTGAAGCATTCGATCTGATCAGGGAGTATGCACGAAAACACGGCATGGCCCTCTCCGACGTTGCGGAGCAGATCGTCGGCCGTCAGCTCGTTCTCTGAGGCATTGAGTTTCCCCGATGATTTCTCACCTTTAGCAAAGAATCCCCAATCCGTCACGGGTTGCGGCGTATAATGTGAGTAGCCACCCCAGACCCCGGTAGCACGCATTTTCGTGAGCTTTCAAGGGGTAGTGATGAAGCACTTGTACTATCCAGGCGGGTTCGTCCTGACGGGGAGCGAATTGGCGGATGCTATTCTCGTTTACGCTGAGGCGTTGTGCAACCGCCGACAGGTTGATGTCGTCGACATCCCGGTCGTGGGCACCGAAGGTCAGTTGTTGCGGGCACAGTTCCTGATCGGATCCGCGAGCCAGCTCGTCAGTGTTACCGCCGAGTCGGTCATGCCCGAATTGGTGGAGCCCGAAACCCTTGACTTCCTGA
>NZ_JPRS01000147.1 GCF_000738085.1 Cryobacterium sp. MLB-32 | reverse complement strand
CCAGCGTCGGCACGCTCTGTAGGCTGAACAAACCGCATGTGTGCCATCTGCAGCGACAACAGAAACACAGGGACGTTCACGTGCGTACACCGTTTTTCCCCAATTTTCCCAGGACACATGCGCACACGACTTGGCAGACTGGTCCGAGACCAGCGAATTCGGTTTCTCGCTGTCGGAGCAACCAACACGTTCGTGGGCTATCTCGTCTTCTCGGCGTTCACGCTGTGGGTCTTTGCGGATGTCCCCCTCGGCTACCTGCTCAGCCTCGCGGTCTCATACGTGGTGGGCATCAGCCTGGCGTTTGTGCTCTACCGCCGCTTCGTTTTTCCGGTACACGGCCACGTTGTGCGGGACTTCGCCCGGTTCGTGAGCGTGTACGTCGTGGCGATCGGCATCAACGCGGCCGCGCTGCCCCTGCTCGTCGAGGGGGCCCGGGTGCCGCCGCTGGTCGCCCAGCTGCTCATCCTTGTGGTCACGACGCTGCTGAGCTTCTTCGGACACAAGAAGTTCTCGTTCCGCCGCACCGACCCCGAGCAGTCTCCCCCGAATCGAGACCCCAGGAGGCGACGGGGCTAGCCGGCCGGGGCATCCGTTGCGGGAGGGGCCAGAGCAGCGTCGATGAGAGCGGTGATCTGGGCGTAGTCCGGGTTCTCCGGGTCGACGCCGTTGTCGGGCGTGAGCGCGACACCCTCGACCGGCAGCGTTTTGGTCTTCGACGCGAGATTCACGAAGTAGCCGAGCATGCCCTGCGGCACGTCGGTCTTGACGACCTCCTTGCCGGCCTTGGCCACGCCCTGGAACTGGGTCAGCACATTCGCCGGGCTGGCCTGAGAGAGCAGGGCCTCCTGCAACTGTCGCTGCCGGTTCATGCGGTCGTAGTCGCTCGTGCCGTGGCGGGAGCGGGCGAACCACAGGGCGTGATACCCGTCCATGTGCTGCATGCCCGGCTCGAACCAGAACGCCACCGTGGTGAACGTCTCGTCTTTGTGCACGGGAACGCGGCTCTGCACATCGATGTCCACCCCGCCGAGCGCATCGACGAGGTCGGAGAAGCCCTGCATGTCGATGAGCACGTAGTACTGGATCTGCAGCCCGGTGATGCCCTGGGCCGCTTCCTTCGTGGCCTCGATGCCCGGGGAGCTGCCCTGGGCGACCGCGTCGGGGTAGAGGAACGGGCGTTTGATTTCGCCCTCGGTGTAGATGGAGTTGAGGATGCAGGCATCCGTGTCACAGCCATCGATGGCTCCGTAGCCCTTCGGGTACAGGGCACCGAGGGCGGACCCGGCCGAAAACGGCACGTTTTCGAGGTTGCGCGGCAGGCTGATCATGGTGGCCTGGCCCGTGTCGGCGTCGATGCTCACCACGGAGATGCTGTCGGGGCGGAGGCCGTCGCGGTCGGCCCCCGCGTCGCCGCCGAGCACGAGCACGTTGTAGCGTCCGTTCACGGGGGGTTCGCTGGCCCCGGCGACGAACACGTCGGAGAGAAAACCACTCGCTGTCGTGGCGACGTAGGCGCCGTAGCCCGCGGTGCCGCACACGACCAGCATGACGGCCGTCGTGAGCAGGGCGATCGCCGGTCGTGCGCGCGGCCCGGCCCGCACCAGGCGCACGAGGCGCAGCGTGTCCAGGGTGAGCATCAGCCAGACGACGGCGTAGAAGGTGAGCACGAGCGCCGCGGCCCACAGCCCGAGGTTGCTCGTGAAGATGCTGAGGAAGATCTCTGGCCAGACCTTGTAGACAATCAGAGTGACAGTGGCCAGCGCCACGAAGGTGAGCGTGGACCCGAGTCCGAAACGGCCGAGACGACGGTTGCCGGCGAGAACCTGCACCGAGCCGGGCAGGGCAACGTTGAGCACCACGAGCCACCAGGCCCGCTTGGTCATCGTCTGCGGCGACCCGAAGTCCGGGTAACGAATCGGGTTGGTGATTTGGCTCATAGGCGGGCCTGCAAGTCGCGGTTCTTCTGCTCGGCCTGCGCACCGAGGTCATCGGAGAATGCCTCAAGCTTGAGCCGGAGGGAATCATTGGATGTGGCGAGGATCTTCACCGCGAGGAGGCCGGCATTGCGCGCGCCCCCGATGGAGACGGTGGCTACCGGCACGCCGGCCGGCATCTGAACGATGGAGAGCAGGGAGTCCATGCCGTCGAGCAGGCCGAGCGGCACGGGCACGCCCACGACCGGGAGGGTCGTGACGGATGCCAGCATCCCTGGCAGGTGTGCGGCACCACCGGCACCGGCGATGATCACCTTGAGACCGCGTTCACGGGCGGTCTCGCCGTAGGCGATCATCGCGTGCGGCGTGCGGTGCGCGGAGACGACCTGCACCTCGCAGGCCACGCCGAAGTCGCGCAACACCTGAACGGCCGCGCTCATGACCGTGAAGTCCGAGTCGGAACCCATGACCACACCCACGAGCGGAATCGCCGCAGCGGCTCCTTCGGTGGCGGGCACAGCGGTTTCGGACACAGATTTGTCTAGCACGAGGACGATCTTATGGCTCACTCCTGCAGAAACGCCGCAGTGGCACGCGCCTGATACGCTACGTCGTCCAGATCGTCGCCGCCGGCGGTCACATGGCCCACCTTACGGCCGGGCCTGGACGCCTTGCCGTAGCTGTGCACCTTCACCAGCGGATGCTCCGCGAGGGCCACCCCGTAGCGGTCGCCGAGAACACCCCCGGCCGGCCCGCCGAACACGTTGATCATGACCGACCAGGCATCCCGAGCGCCCGTGCTGCCCAGCGGCAGATCAAGCACGGCGCGCAGGTGCTGCTCGAACTGGCTCGTGGTCGACCCGTCGATCGACCAGTGGCCGCTGTTGTGCGGGCGCATGGCGAGCTCGTTGACGAGCAGTCGGTCATCCGTTGTTTCGAACAACTCCACGGCCAGCACACCGGTGACGCCGATGCCCTCCGCCACGGCCACCGCGATATCGGCGGCCACCTCGGCGATGCGGCCGACGGAACCGGGGGCGGGCGCGATCACTTCAGCACACACTCCCCCACGCTGCACGGTCTCGACGACCGGCCACAGGGCGATCTGGCCGGACGGGCGACGCGCCACGACCTGGGCGAGCTCACGGCGGAATTCCACGAGTTCCTCCACCAGCAGGGCGCCCCCATTGGCGTCCTCGGCGAGCGCCGTGAACCAGTCGTCGGCCTCGTGTTCGTGGGACACGACACGCACGCCCTTGCCGTCGTAGCCGCCGCGGGCCGTTTTGACCACGGCGCGCCCACCGTGCTCGGCGAGGAAGGCACCGAGCTCATCGGAGGTCTCCACCCGCGCCCAGTCGGGAACGGGAAGGCCGAGCTCGGTGAGACGCTCGCGCATCAGCAACTTGTCCTGCGCGTAAAGCAACGCGTCCGGGCCCGGGTGCACCTGCACGCCGCGGCGCACGAGCTCGCGCAGGATCTCCTGCGGAACATGCTCGTGATCGAAGGTGATCACGTCGACGGTCTCGGCAAAGGCCACAACCGTATCGAGGTCGCGGTAGTCGCCGACAGCCACCGCGGCGAGCGCGGCCGACATCCCCGGCTGCTCGGCGAGCACGCGGAGGTCGATTCCCAGCGCCACGGCGGCGGGTATCATCATTCTCGCCAGCTGGCCTCCGCCAATGACACCAACGGTCATACCCATATGTTCACCATTCCCTGTGCAGATGTTCAGACGAACGTGGTTATTCTCAGGTTGTCGTTTCACGCTAGACATATACTTCGAGCTTCGCGGACACCACGCGCTAATTTTACCGATCGATGGATGGATGCATGACGACAATCTCGATCAACCGTAACCGGCTGCTGAGCTTCGCCGGGCAGGTCGGCAAGTTCGGCGCGGTCGGACTCGTGGGATTCGTCGTCGACGTGGCGGTCTTCACGCTGCTGCGCACGACCGTTTTCACGCCAGAGAACATGCACGCGGGCCCGATCTACGCAAAGATCATTTCCACAACACTCGCCATCGTGGCGAACTGGGTGGGCAACCGGTTCTGGACGTTCGGCGAACACCGACAGACCCGCGCCCTGCGCGAAGGTCTCGAGTTTCTCGCCGTCAGCCTCGTGGGAATGGGCATCGGCCTGGCATGCCTGTGGATCAGCCACTACGTGCTCGGCTACACCAGCGTGCTCGCCGACAACATCTCGTCGAACGTGATCGGGCTCGCCCTCGGATCGGTGTTCCGGTTCGTGCTCTACCGCTACTGGGTCTTTTCACCCTCGCGCCGCGGCGCAGCGGCCGAGCTGGAAGCCGACCTGGACTCATCCGCTCCCACGGCGATGGAACTCGACGCCATCGAGCTGCATGCCGTGCGCCTGCAGGCCAAGGCCCAGGCCCAGGCCCAGTAGGCAGCCTGGGGGCTTGCCTCCCCGCTGATCGAGGCGCGACGAAGGAGCGCTTGGATCGAGCTTGTCGAGATCGAGACCGCGCAAGCCGACCCTCAGACCGATGGAGCTCTCATCAGGCCTCGATCGCTCGTGCCTCGCGCCTCGACCAGCGCGGGGACGGTGCTAGGAGCTGCGACCCCAGGCGGGGGTGCCGGGGGCGAAGGACGAGGTCTCCTCGCGGCCCAGCCCGATGTAGCTGCGTGATTCGTGCATCAGGTCGTTGAGCACCTGCTGCACAAGGTCGGCGTTCGGCACGTCCTTCAACAGAAGCGGATGCTCGAGCCCCGTGTTGATGCTCACGGTGCCGGATCGCCACAGGGACTGCAGCCAGGTCTGGCGCACGGTCACGTCGTAGCCCCGGCTGTGCACCAGTTCATGGCGCACACGCACGAAGAAACCGTGTCGAAAGATGATGCGCCGTGTCGTGATCGTGTAGCGGCGACTGAGCCAGAGCACCAGCGGAAGCAGCCACCCGACCATGGACAGCAGCACCGCGCCCACGAGCAGCGCGGTGTTCTGCCACGGCAGCGCCAGATTGCCGAAGTAGAAGCCGGTGATCCCGCACACGGCGAACAGCAGGATCGTGGGCCAGAACAGCACGCGCGCATGCGCCCGCAGCCGGGCGACGACGCGCTCCGGCGGCTGTGCAGCCGGAGACAGAGGGCCCGTGGTCGCGTTGCGGGCTGTCTTCTTCTTGCTCATAGCGGTTTTCTACTCACAGTCCATTAATACCTCAGGTGCGTCACATCTCCCGCTGCGACAGCCTGAAGCTCGCCATCGATGTCGTTCTTCACAACCAGCCGGCCGTCGTCGTCGATGCTCTGGGCGACGCCGACGAGGTCGGAGCCCCCCGGAAGCTCCACCCGAACGGCGCAACCGAGCGTGCCGCAGAGTTGGGTGACCGCCGCCATCAGCCCACTCGCGACAGGGTCTCCGTTCGCGGCCAGGAATGCTCGATACAGTTCGCCGAGTCGAGTGAGGTACATCGCGAGCACGACGTCGGCGTTCGGCTGGCTTCCCGTCACGAGCAGCAGCGACGTTGACGTGAGCGTGGGCAGGTCGTGCTCGGAGAGCGAGAGGTTGAGCCCGGCGCCGATCACGATGCCGCGTGTGTCCGGCAGCAGCTCGCTCAAAATACCGGAGACCTTGTAGCCGTCGATCAGAACATCATTGGGCCATTTGAGAGTGACATCGTGGCTCGGCGGCCGGTCCTCGGGGGCGGCGTCCGCAGTCTCGGGAACACGCGCAGCATCGACGACGTCACGCACCGCGAGCGTCATGGCGGCGCCGGCGAGCAGCGGGAACCAACCGAGCCGGTGCGGCGGCAACGCGCCGCCCCCGGGAAGCTCCGGGCGGAGCAACGTGGAGATGGCAAGCGACTTGCCGGTGGGGGCCAGCCAGACCCGCCCGAGCCGACCCCGTCCCTGGGTCTGGTTGTCGGTGACGACCGCGGAGAAATCGGGCCAGCCCGCGGCATCCGCCCCGGTGGCATGCCCGACGAGCACGTCGTTGGTCGACCCGGCCTCGGCCAGATACTCAAACCTTGACACAACCGGTTGGCTGGCTGGAAACTCCATGTGGCACCCTTCGTCGGCATAACTCCGGCAATTCTGCCGAATCTGCCCTCAAACACCCATTTTGGGCCATTTCTGCACACGCCGCAGGCATCACGCCGATGGAGGCACGGTAACCCAAGGGGAATCGACCAGTGAAACCGGGCTTCTTTGTGGCTAATCGTCAACGGGTGCTGGTCAGGGCTGGCCGGTAGAGTAAAACGCGTGACTGAGAACACGCCCGTTGCGGGCCCCGACCTGTACACGACAGCTGGAAAGCTTGCCGACCTCAAACTGCGCTATCACGAGGCCGTGACCGCGAGTGGGGCAGCCGCCGTGGAGAAACAGCATGCCAAGGGCAAGATGACCGCCCGCGAGCGCATCGACCAGCTGCTCGACTTCGGCTCGTTCGTTGAACTCGATGAATTCGTGCGCCACCGCACCGTGGCCTTCGGCATGGAGAAGAAGAGGCCGTACGGCGACGCCGTCGTCACCGGAACCGGAACCATCCACGGGCGCCAGGTGGCCGTGTATTCCCAGGACTTCACGATCTTCGGCGGGTCGCTCGGCGAGGTCGCCGGCGAAAAGATCATCAAGGTGATGGACCTCGCGCTCAAGACCGGCGTGCCGATCATCGGGATCCTCGATTCCGGCGGAGCCCGCATTCAGGAGGGTGTCGTGGCCCTCGGCAAGTACGGCGAAATCTTCCGCCGCAACACCGCGGCGTCCGGAGTGATCCCGCAGATCTCGATCATCTGCGGTCCCGCCGCCGGTGGCGCCGTGTACTCCCCCGCGCTCACCGACTTCGTGATCATGGTCGACAAGACCAGCCAGATGTTCGTCACCGGCCCCGACGTGATCAAGACCGTCACCGGTGAAGACGTGGGCATGGAAGAGCTCGGCGGCGCGCTCACCCACAACAAGGTCTCCGGCGTTGCCCACTACCTGGCGAGCGATGAGACGGATGCCCTCGACTACGCCCGCACTCTGCTGAGCTACCTCCCCGACAATAATCTGGCCGAACTCCCCGTGTTCGACAGCGAGGTGGAGCTCGAGACGACGGATGCCGACCGCGCGCTGAACGTCATCATCCCCGATTCCCCGAACCAGCCGTATGACGTGAAGACCGTGATCATGAGTCTCGTCGACAACGGCGAATTCCTCGAGACGCAGCCGTTGTTCGCGCCGAACATCGTCGTGGGCTTCGCCCGCATCGAGGGACGGTCCATCGGAATCGTCGCCAACCAGCCGAGCGCCATGGCCGGTACCCTTAACATCGAGGCCGGCGAGAAGGCGAGCCGTTTCGTGCGGTTCTGCGACGCTTTCTCTATCCCGATCCTCACGCTGGTCGACGTGCCCGGCTTCCTGCCCGGCACCGACCAGGAATGGACCGGCATCATCCGCCGTGGCGCGAAGCTGCTCTACGCCTACGCTGAGGCTACCGTGCCCCTCGTGACCGTGATCCTGCGCAAGGCCTATGGTGGCGCGTACATCGTGATGGGCTCCAAACAGCTCGGGGCCGACATCAACCTGGCCTGGCCGACCGCGGAGATCGCCGTCATGGGTGGCCAAGGCGCCGTGAACATCCTCTACCGTGCCGAAATCAAGCAGGCGGAGGCCAATGGCGAAGACGTGGCCGCGGTACGCACCAGGCTCGCGAATGAGTACACGTACAACGTCGCCAGCCCATTCCTGGCCGCCGAACGCGGCGAGCTCGACGGCGTCATCGAGCCGGCCGCGACCCGTGTCGCCGTGACGAAGGCGCTACGCGCGCTCCGCACCAAGCGCGCCTCCCTTCCCGCCAAGAAGCACGGCAACATCCCGCTCTAGGGCACCATGACACTGACCATCGACATCGCACCGGCAGAGACAAACATGAATGAGACACTGAAGCCGTCCGAGTTTGATCCCTCGGAGATCATCTTCGTCACCGAGGGCGTGACGCCCACCGAGGCCTCCGCGGTTATCGCCATCCTGCGCAGCCTGCTGCGGGAGGAGTCGGACGAACGCCGCTCGGCTCCGAGTCGTCACCAGAGCGCGTGGCAGGTCAACCAGCGCGCCATCCGTCGGCCGATCGCCGCCGGGCAGGGCAGCTGGCGCAGCTTCTCGGGGTAGTCAGGCGCGGTGCGGCACGCTGTCCTCCTAAATGCCGACTGCGCTGTGTGGGTAAAGAAGACGAGAATAGAATTGCTCGGTGTTGCTCACAGAGTCACACCACCACTTTTTCGCCGACTAGGGTATTGAGGCGAACGAGTGGGGGCGAGCACGGGTGGCATTCGGGTTGCCGCTTGCGCTCGAAATGTTGACAGGGGACCTGCTTCGGCAGGTCCCCTTTCGCATGCGTACCGCCGGCGGCGGCTCACGCGGCCCGTCGAGGCACGACGCGGTCGAGCCCCCGCGAGCCGACCCGTCTCACCGGGTCTCGATCGCTCGTGCCTCGCGCCTCGACCAGCGGAACTTCGCTCGTACCTCGCGGCTCGACCAGCGGGACCCTCACGCATCGACGGGCGGGAGGTGCACGTGGAGTTAGTGCTGTTTGGTCGCCGTGAGGGCTCGAGGGATCTCCAGCCACAGGTCGACCTCGTCACCGGTGTCATCGTCGTTGAGCGCCCCGGAACACGGCTCGGCGCTCCGCAGCCCGACGACCGTGACGGCGGTGTCAGACCCATCCGCAGCCGTGCGCACGATGATCTTGTCGGCCGTCGTGCGGGAGATCGCCTCTGCGAGCGTATTGAGCACCCGCTCAAGCTCCGCGCCGACGATATCGTCCATGGCACCCTCGTCGAGCAGCGTCACGATCGCACCGCGCCTTCGCGCGAGCATGACCTCGTCGCGCACCGCGTCATTGAGGAGGCGGCGCCCACGGATCTCGTCACGGATAGCGGCTTCGAGGTAACGACATTCCTGACGTTCGGTTTCATCGAGCGCGCCGCCGAGATGGACGATGCGCTGCAGCATGGCGAGAGCCAGCCGGTTAGTGTGCGTGAGACGCACCTGGCGCTCATACAGGTGCGCCTCCTGAGCGGCCTGCCAGCGCGCGGCCTCACGTTCCGCGCGGGAGAACTGCTGGGCATCGCGTGCCGCCTTCGCGAGTGCGCGTGAGAGCAGGGCCGCCGCCGCCACCCACACCGCGCTACCGATGACGCCCATCGAGCCGAGCGCCGCCGGGCCGGCCCAGACGACCGTGTGAACGATGAGGAAGCCGGTGCCGATCCAGGCAAGCGTCGGTCGCTTGCGCGTGGCCGTAATGGTGAGGAGGGTGCCTACGGCTGCGACGTACCAGGTGGCGTACCCGTTGTTGGGCGACGAGCCATCGAGTTGGCTTCCGACAATCAACGGCAGGGCCCCGGCCACGGCCACGTTGAAGAAGGCCAGGCCCAGAGGCATCCGAATCGGACTCGTCGGCCAGAGGCTGAGCACGCTGGCGACCGCGTAGAGCACCATGGCCGCGATGATCGGCGCCGGGGACAGCGGCAGGTTGAGTGAATAGATACCGAGCAGAATGTGGTAACCGGAGAAGAGCGCGGCGAGACCGAGAATCAGCCGACGGTAGTGATTCATCATGCCGTCACTCCCCCCGGCGTCAGCAGGCCGGTCTCGTTGCCGGGGTCGTCCAGTTCAATCGAGGGGATTCCGTCGAGTTCGTCGACCTCGAGGGGAGGCTGGTCATCGGGGCGCGGCCACTGCAGGGTGATGATCGTGCCCTTTCCGACACTCGTGCGCACGCACACGAATCCGCCGACGCTCGTGACGCGTTCCTGAATCGATACCCGGAGTCCGAGTCGTTCCGTGGGAACGAGCGCAGAATCAAACCCCACTCCGGCGTCGGCGATTTCGATGCGACACCCCTCCTCGGGAGTCGCACTGAGGGTCAGCGCACGTTTCACCGGGACGGTCGCCGTGCCGGCGTGCTGCACACTGTTCACCATCGCCTGCAGGGCGGCCGCGAACAGGGCGTCGCTCACCTGCTCGGGCACGGTCACGGCGTCGTCGGAGGTGTCGACGAAGGTGAACGGAACCGAGGAGGCGGCGGCCTCATGACGCAGGCGGATGCCCAAGCGATGGAAGGGGATGCGCGCCTCGTCGTCCGGCCGTGCCGCGCTGGCCTCCAGCAGGCGATCCACGGCGTTCGCGGCCATCGTGGCGGCGAGCTCGGCGCCCTTCTCGGTGCGTGCACCGGCGGCCGACAACAGCGTAGCCAGCACGCTGTCGTGCACAATGGAGTCCACCTCGACGCGCTCGACTTCGGTGGCGTGCTGACGGACCGCAACCGAATACTGGGCGAGGGCATTGCTCTGCGCCTGATCGACATTGGAGGTTGCGGTGCGCAGCATGGTGATGATGATCAGCACGACCTGCCCGAGCAGCACGGCGTAGAGAACGTCGAGGGAGGCCAGCAGCAGGTCGGCCTGCCCGCCGGATGGCTCCATCCGCACGACGCCATAGACAACCGGCGCGACGACGGTGTAAATGGCCGCCCACCGCACGCTGAATCCGATCGCCGCACACGAGGTGGCGACCGTGCAGAGATACCAGAGCCACGGTTTGTCACTTACCTCGGCGACCATGCCCGACACCACGATCGGCCACGCCGCCAGGGCCAGCAGATACACAATGGCAAGGCTGCTCGTGGCCACACGGACACCCCGCTTGAACACGGTCGCGAACACCACACAGGCGACGGCCAGTCCCAGCCCGAAGGCCATCAGGTACGTGCCGATGGACGCGTGTTCCTCAAACTGATGCAGCACCGCCGGCAGGCTCTGCAGGGCAAAAATGACCGAAATGCCCGCTACGGAACGCGACAGCACCGTCTCGATCTGCGCGCGGCTGAGCGAATTGCGCGGCCGAGTTCCCCCGACCAGTAGTTCGTCTCCACGGCCGACGGGACGGACGCGGGAGTCGGCCGCCTGCGCTTTAGACACGGCCGTCCCCGGCCTCTGTATCCAGCCCAGGGAGGATTCCGTCTTCGACCGCGCGGCGGAGCAGGTCGACCTTAGTGGGTGCCGGGCGACCGACCTCCACGTACTTGACGCGAATGCGGTCGAGGTATTCCCGCGCGGTGGAGTGCGCGATTCCGAGTTGCATCGCCACCATTTTCAGCGGCAGCCCGGAGGCGTAGAGGTGCAGAACGTCGCGCTCACGGCGCCCCAGCTGGGCCTTGGCGAAGTCGCGGTCGGCGTCGATTGCCGTCGCCCATTCAAGGTTGTTGAGCACGTCGCCGCGGGCGACCGAGGCGATGGCCGCCATGACTGTGGTGGTCGGCGAGGACTTGGGGATGACCCCGGCCGCCCCCGCGGCGAGTGCCTCACGCACCGAGGCGACGCGGTCGGCGATGCTGTGCACGAGCACGGCCGAACCCGTGCTCTGGGCCAGTTTCACGTTGTCCGTGATCAGGGAGCCGTCACCGAGGGACAGGTCGAGAACGATCACGTCGCAGACCCGTCCGTGCAGTCCGTCGACGAGGTCGCGCACGGTCGCTGCGGTGAACAGCACCGTGTAACCGGAGTTCTCGCACGCCGCTTTCAGCCCCAGCCTCACCGACTCGTGATCGTCGACGAGCGCGACCAGGATCGGTTTGTCAACGGATGCCGGTGTCTCGGCTGGTGCCTGCGTCACGATTTCACTGCTTTCGTTGGTTTCTAGGGTTAACGATAGCTATTTGACCAGAACGGCGACGGCTTCGACATGGTGAGTATTCGGAAATAGATCGAATGCGCGCAGTTTCTTGAGCTCATAGCCGTATCCGGCGAGCAATGCCACGTCTCGGGCCAACGCCACGGGATCGCATGCGACATACACAATCTGGCGCGGCGCCAGGGTGCCGAGATGGTCGATAACGACCTTGCCGGCGCCGGAACGCGGCGGGTCAAGCACGACCGTGGCGGCCTGCAACCGGGAGCGCTGGGCGGCATCCGCTTCACGGATCACCCGCTGCAGGTACCGGTCGACGCGGTCGGTTTCGGCCCGTGGCGCCCACCCATTCCTTGAGGTTGGTCGCCGCGAAGTTGACGGCCTCCGGGTCGCTTTCCACCGACGTGATGCGCACGGAGCTGCCGAACCGGTCGCCCACGGCCGCGGCGAGCAAACCCACCCCGCCGTAGAGGTCGAGGTTCGTGGCACGGGGGTCGAAGAGTTCGGGGTCAATAGCGTCTTGCACAGCCCGGAAAAGTGTTTCGGCGGCGCGGGAGTGCACCTGCCAGAAACCGGAGACGTCGAGTTCGAACTCGCGATCACCGACGCGCTCGCGGATGACGCTGCGCGGGCTGGGCCGGGGCTTGCCGTGCTTGTCTTTCTCCGACACGAGCACGCGCACGGGCCCCTCCGAGGGGGCGACGAGGTTGACGGTGGCCGCGTTGTGAAACAGCGTGTCGAGGGGAGCGATCTCCTCGATGGCTCGTTCGGCCAGCGGCAGGTCGTTCACCCGAATGACGCGATGCGAGCGGGCCGCATACGGCCCCACGGTTCCGTCGTCATCCACGTGCAGGCTGATGCGGGTGCGCCAGCCGGTCCCGTCCATGGCGTCACCGGGACTCGCGTGCTCACCCACGGGAACAGCCTCCACCGTGACAGGGCTGTCGATGCCGGCCATGCGCTGAAGCGCGTCGGCGAGGACCCGGCGTTTGAGCTCACGCTGGAACCCCAGCTCGATGTGCCCGAATTCGGCGCCGCCCGCCCGGTCTTCCGGGGCACGGTCGAGGGCGGCGGATGCCCAGACGTGCGGCTGACGCTCCGGCGCCGCATCGATCACGTCGATGGTTTCGGCGCGCCAGAAGCTCTTGTGATTGGCCTCGGTCAGGCGGGCGCGCACACGCTCGCCGGGGAGGGTGTCGCTGACGAAGACCACACGGCCCTCGTGCCGGGCCACGAAGATTCCGCCGTGGGCGACGTTGGTGATGTCGAGTTCGATCTCGGCGCCTACCGCGGTGTCGGATGTTGGTTCGTGCGCCGACGTGTTCTCTGTATTACTGATGCCCATCCCTCGATAATCCCACACTGCCCCCCGAACACCCCCCTCCGCGGGCAAACATAGACTTGATCTATGCGTCTTATTTTGGCTTCCACGTCTCCGGCCCGCCTGGCCCTGCTGCGCGCGGCCGGGGTCGAGCCCGAACTCGTCTCCCCCGAGGTCGACGAAGACGCGGTCACGGCCGCAGCGAACGCCGCCGCCGGAACGCCGCTCGCTCCCGCCGCGGTCGTGCAACTCCTGGCACGCTCGAAGGCTGAGGCCGCGGCCAGACTGACCGCTGCCGACGGCACGCCGGCCCAGGTGTCCGACGGTCCCGACGGTCCCGACGGTCCCCGATCGCATGGCTCGGCCGGCGCAAGCGCGGGCAACGCCGCCGCCGCGGCATCCGGTGTCTCGCTGATTCTGGGCGGAGACTCGGTGTTCGTGCTCGACGGGGTGATCTACGGCAAGCCGCACACGATGGCGACGGCGCACGAGCGCTGGCAGCTGCAGCGCGGGCGCACGGGCACGCTGTACTCCGGACACTGGCTGATCGAGGTTGTCGACGGCGTGCCTGGCCGAGCCGTCGGCGCGGTCGCGGAGGCCGAGGTGAGTTTCGCTGACGACATCACGGATGCCGAGCTCGACGCCTACATCGGAACCGGCGAGCCGCTCTACGTGGCCGGCGCGTTCACCATTGACAGCCTCGGCGCGCCGTTCATCACGCGCATCGTGGGAGACCCGTCCACGGTCGTGGGGCTGTCGCTGCCGACGCTGCGTCGGCTCGTCGCCGGGCTCGGTCACCACTGGCCCGACCTCTGGAATCGCCGCGGCGCGATCTGATTGTGTCGGCGTTGTGAGAGGCCGATTGTCAACCAGTTGTAGGCATCCGCACTGATTTGGCGTGTGTTTTTGTGGGAGAGAACCAAAAGGGTTCGACCGCGGCCCCATAAGCTTGGGACTTGTGCCACTCATAACGAAGGTCCTCATTGCCAACCGGGGCGAGATCGCTGTCCGGGTGATTCGTGCTGCCAAAGACAGCGGGATTCTTTCCGTGGCCGTCTACGCCGACCAGGATCGCGATTCCCTGCACGCCCGCCTCGCCGACGAGGCCTACGGACTCGACGGCACGACCGGTGCGGACACATACCTCGTCATCGAGAAGATCCTCTCGGTGGCGCGCCGCTCCGGCGCCGACGCCGTGCACCCCGGCTACGGCTTCCTGGCTGAAAACGCCGACTTCGCCCGCGCCGTGATCGGCGCCGGACTCACCTGGATCGGGCCCTCGCCCGAGGCGATCGACCGTCTCGGCGACAAGGTTTCGGCACGCCACGTGGCCGAAAAGGTGGGCGCTCCGATGGCTCCCGGAACGCTCAACCCCGTCGTCGACGCCGCCGAGGTGCTCGCCTTCGTCGATCTGCACGGCCTGCCCGTAGCGATCAAGGCCGCCTTCGGCGGCGGCGGGCGCGGCCTCAAGGTGGTGCGCGAACGCGCCGACGTGGCCGAACTCTTCGACTCGGCCACGCGTGAGGCCATCACGGCGTTCGGACGCGGCGAGTGCTTCGTGGAGAAGTTCCTCGACAACCCCCGTCACGTGGAAACCCAGTGCCTCGCCGACATGCACGGCAACGTCGTCGTCGTGTCGACCCGCGACTGCTCGCTGCAACGCCGGCACCAGAAGCTCGTGGAAGAAGCCCCGGCCCCGTTCCTCACCGAGGCGCAGACCACGGAGATGTACCGCGCGTCCAAGGCCATCCTGAGCGAGGTCGGCTATGTCGGGGCCGGAACCTGCGAGTTCCTGATCGGCCAGGACGGCACCGTGTCCTTCCTTGAGGTGAACACCCGCCTGCAGGTCGAGCACACCGTGTCGGAGGAAGTCACGGGCATCGACCTCGTACGTGAGCAGTTCCGCCTCGCCGCCGGCGGCGTGCTCGATTACGATGACCCCATCGCCGTGGGCCACTCCTTCGAATTCCGCATCAACGGCGAAGACGCCGGCCGAGGCTTCTTCCCCTCCCCCGGACCGGTGCACGTGTTCAAGCCGTCCGGCGGTCCCGGAGTGCGCGTGGACAGCGGAGTGCAGTCCGGCGACGTGATCTCCGGATCCTTCGACTCCCTGCTGGCCAAGCTGATCGTCACCGGTGCCACGCGCGAGGAGGCGCTCGAGCGCTCGCGCCGCGCCCTGGACGAGTTCGAGGTGACCGGCCTGCCGACCGTGCTGCCGTTCCACCGCCAGGTCGTGCGCGACCCCGCATTCGCCCCGGCCGACGGCGCACCGTTCTCGGTGTACACGCAGTGGATCGAAACCGAGTTCGTGAACACGATCGAGCCCTGGACCGGCACGCTCGAGGACGCTGTTCCCGTTCCGAAGCGTCACAACGTGGTCGTGGAGGTGGAGGGTCGCCGCATCGAGGTGAGCCTGCCCACCCGTTTGCTGCCCGGTTCCGCGGGCGACGCATCCGTTGGCCCGGCTCCCCGTCGTCGCGGCGGATCCGGAGCGGTCGCTGCCGACCGTGGCGATGCCGTCAAGGCGCCCATGCAGGCCACGATTGTGAAGCTGCTCGTGGCCGACGGGGACGTGGTCGTCAAGGGCGACCTGCTGCTCGTGCTTGAGGCCATGAAGATGGAACAGCCGCTCACCGCTCACCGCGACGGCGTGGTCGGAGACCTCGCCGCCGTTGTGGGAGTCACCGTGTCGTCGGGCTCGCTGCTGCTCACTGTCACCGACGCCGTGCTCGAGTCCGACGCCGCGTAGCGCGGCGCCCCACGGGGCCGCGCCACACCGCATAACTCCTGCAGATTCTGAGCCGACCCCAATTCGGCCCCGAAATCACGAGGCCGTCCCGTCAGGCCGTGCCGATTTGCAGGAGTTATGCGCCGGTCGCGTGGGGCGCTAGAGAACCACGTGCATGGCGCGGGCGGCATCCGTGAGCGAGTGCGTCAGCGAGGGGTAGACCGGGAACGCCCGGGCAACCTCGTCAACCGTGAGGCGGTGCTCCACGGCGAGGGCAAGCGGGAAGATGAGCTCACTGGCCTTCGGGGCCACGATCACTCCGCCGATGACGGTGCCGCTGCCCGTACGAGCGATGAGCTTCACGAAGCCGTCCTTGATGCCCATCATCTTGGCGCGCGGGTTGGACGAGAGCGGCAGCTTGTACACATCGCCCTGGGCGAGGCCGTCTTCGATCTGCTTCTGGGTCCAGCCGACGGTCGCGATCTCGGGCTGCGTGAAAATGTTCGCGGCCACGTTGCGGATTTCGATCGGGTTGACCGTGTCGCCCATGGCGTGAAACACGGCCGTGCGGCCCATCATCGAAGCAACGGAGGCGAGCGGCAGCTCGGTCGTGCAGTCGCCGGCCGCGTAGATGTTCGGGATCGACGTGCGCGCGACGCGGTTCACCTGAATGTGACCGGACTCGGTCAGCTGCACGCCGGCCGCCTCCAGCCCGATGTCCTTGGTGTTCGGTACGGAACCGACGGCGATCAGGCAGTGGCTGCCCTTCACCTCGCGTCCGTCTTCGAGCGTGGCCAGCACGCCGGTTTCGGTGCGCACGACGGATGCCGCGCGAGACTTCGACATGACGACCATGCCGTTGCGCTTGAAGACGTTCTCGATCACGTTGGCGGCGTCGGCGTCTTCACCCGGGAGCACCTGGTCGCGGCTCGAAATCAGGGTGACCTTGGCACCGAGCGCCCGATAGGCGGACGCGAACTCGGCGCCGGTGACACCCGAGCCGACCACGATGAGGTGCTCGGGCACAGCCTTGAGGTTGTACAGCTGGGTCCAGGTGAGGATATGCTCCCCGTCCGGCAGGGCCGACGAGAGGATGCGGGGGCTCGCGCCCACGGAAACGACGATCGTGTCGGCGTCGATGCGATCGAAATCTGTTGCCGTGGCGTCGGCGGAGGTCGCCACAATCACGGCCGTGGTGCCGTCGAGTCGACCGTGCCCCTGCACGAACTTAACGCCGGCGCGGATGAGCGTGGCCTTCATGTCTTCGGACTGCTGGCGCGCGAGGGCGAGCAGACGCTTGTTCACCGCGGCCAGGTTGATGGCGACTTCGGGGCGCAGGGGTTTGCCCGTTTCGCCCCGCACGAAGAACTGCACTCCCAGGTCGGTGGCTTCGCCGATCGAGTTCGATGCCTCGGCCGTGGCGATGAGGGACTTGGACGGCACGACGTCCGTGATGACGGCTGACCCGCCCACGCCGACGCTTTCGACCAACGTGACCTCGGCACCCTGCTGGGCACCCGCGAGGGCCGCTTCGTATCCGCCAGGCCCTCCGCCGAGTACAACGATGCTCTGCTTGCGTTCGAACTCATAGGCCATGTCCCCCATTCTCTCAATTCCCACGCCCCCCACCAAACCTTCGGAGGAGCGCCAGACCGGGAAATGTGCGGATTCGGAGCCTGAGATTGGCATTCACCGCCCCAAATCGTCGGGTTTGGCTGAGAATGTCCGTCGAATTCGTCGGTCAATTAGAGTGGGGGAATGCTCAAGACCGACACAAACCTGCTCGACGCGCCAGAAACCGATCCTTTCGACGTCGCACGGACCGCCGCCCAGCAGATTGCCGACATCACCGGAGTGCCCCGCCACGACGTTGCCCTCACCCTCGGAAGCGGCTGGGGCAAGGCCGCCGACCTCATCGGTGAAACCACGCACACGATCCCCGCCCAGGAGATCAGCGGCTTCAGCGCCCCCGCACTGGCCGGGCACGTGGGCACCCTCCGCTCCGTCTTGCTGCCGAGCGGCAAGCGCGCCCTGATCATCGGCGCCCGCACCCACTACTACGAAGGCCACGGGGTGCGCCGGGTCGTGCACAGCGTGCGCACGGCCGCAGCCACCGGCGCGACGACCATGATTCTCACCAACGGTGCCGGCGGCATCCGTGAGACCTGGACGCCCGGCACCCCGGTGCTGATCAGCGACCACATCAACCTCACGGCGGATTCGCCGCTCGAGGGTGCGACCTTCATCGACCTGACCGACCTGTATTCGTCGCGCCTGCGCGACCTCGCGCGGTCGATCGACCCGACCCTGGACGAGGGCGTGTACTGCCAGTTCCGCGGGCCGCACTATGAGACGCCCGCTGAGGTGCAGATGGCGAAGGCCATCGGCGGCCACATTGTGGGCATGTCCACCGCTCTCGAGGCCATCGCCGCCCGTCAGGCCGGCATGGAGATCCTCGGGCTCTCGCTCATCACCAACCTCGCCGCCGGCATCCAGAAGACCCCGCTGAGCCATGGAGAGGTCATCGAGGCCGGCCAGCACGCCGAGCCCGTGATCAGCGCGCTCCTCGCCCGGATCGTGGCCGCACTGTGAGCGTGAACGACGCCGACACCGGCGACGTGACGCCCGCACGCACGAGTGGTCGCCATTCCGCCCGCGCCGATGATGCCGAAACGGATGCGAACGCGCCCGTCGAAGCCGTGAAAACCGCGGAGACCGCAGAACCCGTGAAGACCGCGGAGACCGCGGAGACCGTGGAGCCCGGCACGCCCGCCGAACCCGAGGAAACCGTGGAGCCCGGCACGCCTGTGGAAGCCGTGGAAACCGTGAAGCCCGGCACGCCCGCCGAACCCGCGAAGACCGTGAAGCCCGGCACGCCCGTCGAACCCGCGGAAACCCCCGCACCCGTCGGAGCCGTTGACCCTGCCGCCGTTGAGCCTGTGGAGCCCGCGGCACCTGTGGAGCCCGCGGCACCTGTCGCGCCCATCGCCACGGTTGCCGCCGCATCCGCTGCTGCCGAACCGGAGGCAGAGCCCGCCACGGACGTGACGGCGACGCCTAATCCCTGGCTCCCGCTCGGCACCGCCGCGGCGACGCCCGCTGGCGACGACGCCATGACACGCGATGCCGTGGCAGCCGCCCAGCTCGACACCGACACCGACACCGCTGTGCTCACCGTGCAGGCCGAGGATGAGGGCACCCCCACACTCGCGATCAGCACGGTGCACGTACCGGCGACCGACTCGCAGCCGTTTGACCTGCCCGCAGCAGAGGCACTGACCAACGCCCGCGTCGTGGACGCCCCCACCACCGCCATGGACACGATCGACACCCCCTCGGCGACCCCGTTCGCCGATGCCGCTTCCTCGGCCGCCGGCGCGCTGCTGGCCGCCGCCACGAACGCCGTCAGGTCGGACACGATTGATCCCACGATCGCGCTGATTGCCACCGCGCGTGCCTGGCTGGTGCAGGACCCCGACCCGGAGACCCAGGCCCAGCTGCGCGGCATCATCAACGGTGCCTCCGACGGCGACGCCGATGCCCTGGCCTCCCTGCATGACCGCTTCGACACCCGTCTCGAATTCGGTACGGCCGGCTTGCGCGGCGAAATCTCCGCGGGCTCCAACCGCATGAACCGCGTGCTCGTGTCGCAGGCCGCGGCCGGTCTGGCCGCCTACCTGCTGGAGCAGGCCGCATCCGGTGTCACGCCGTCGGTGGTGATCGGCTACGACGGGCGCAAGAACTCCCAGATCTTCGCGACCGACACCGCGTCGATCATGTCGGGTGCGGGCGTGCGCGCGGTGCTGCTACCGCGGCTGCTGCCGACCCCCGTGCTCGCCTTCGCGGTGCGCCACCTCGACGCGAGCGCCGGCGTCATGGTCACCGCCTCGCATAACCCGCCGAACGATAACGGCTACAAGGTGTACCTGGGCGACGAGAATAACGGGGCCCAAATCGTGTCGCCCGACGACAAGCTCATCGCCTCGGCCATTCTGGCCGTTGCCGCCGACAAGCTCGTTCCCGAGCTGCCTCGAGCCGCCTATGAGACCGCCGAGGAAGACGTGGTGCGCGCCTACATCGACGCCACCGCGAGCATCGCGCACACGCCGCGCGCCCAGGTGAACACCGTGTACACCGCCCTGCACGGCGTGGGATGGGACACCACCCGCCGCGTGCTCGAGCAGGCCGGCTTCGACCTGCCGACGCTCGTCGACGCGCAAATCGCTCCCGACGCCGCGTTCCCCACGGTCGCCTTCCCCAACCCGGAAGAGCCGGGCGCTATGGACCTGTCGTACGAAACCGCGCGGGAGGTGTCGGCCGAGCTGATCATCGCGAACGATCCCGACGCCGACCGCCTCGCCGTCGCCATCCCGGACGCGTCCGAGGAGTCCGGCTACCGCCGTCTCAGCGGCAACGAGGTCGGTATGATCCTGGGCTGGCGCGCGGCGTCGCAGGCCGCCGAGGCCGCCGGCAACGAGCCGCTGACGGGCACCTTGGCGTGCTCGATCGTGTCGTCACCCGCGCTGCGGGCCGTAGCGGATGCCTACGGACTCGACTTCGCCGACACCCTCACCGGTTTCAAGTGGGTCTCGCGCGCGCCGGGACTCGTGTTCGGGTACGAAGAAGCCCTCGGCTACCTCGTGAACCCGGGCACCGTGCGTGACAAGGACGGCATCTCCGCCGCCGTCGCGCTGCTCTCGCTCGTCAGCGACCTGAAGTCGGAAGGCCTGACCCTGTCGGACTACCTCGACCGGTTCAGTGAGAAGTTCGGCCACTTCGCGTCCGGCCAGATCTCGATCCGCGTGAGCGACCTGTCCACGATCGCCCTCGTCATGACCCGGCTGCGTCAGACGCCACCGGAACTGATCGGGCGCATCCGCGTGGACCAGATCGATGACTTTCGCTGGGGACTGGGCGACCTGCCCCCGAGCGATGTGCTGCGCATCCGTCTCACCGACGGATCACGCGTCATGGTGCGCCCGAGCGGCACCGAGCCCAAGCTCAAGGTGTATCTCGACACGCACAGTTCCACGGGAACCATCGACGAGCGCCGGGCGGCGGCGGCGGCCGCCCTCAGCGAACTCGACGCGGGCATGCGTGCGTTGATCGCGTAGGCGTACCCGCCGGTCGAGATCGGCTCGCGCGGTCTCCCCCCACCGCTGGTCGAGGAGTGCGCCCTAGCGCGCGTCTCGAGACCACACGAGCCCGCTCCCAGACACGACCCGCGAGGCCTCCCCCACCCCGCTGGTCGAGGAGTGCGCCCTAGCGCGCGTCTCGAGACCGCGCGAGCTGGCTCTCAGACACGACCCGCGAGGCCTCGATCGCTCCTTCGTCGCGCCTCGACCAACGAGACACGAGAAGCGGCTGTCGAGGCACAAGGGAGCGAGGGCCTGAACAGGCCTGTCGCGGAAGCGCAGCCGGGCTACGAGCCGAGCGCCACGTCGAGCTTGGCCACGAGCTCGTCCACATCGAAGTAGTTCAGGATCACGATCACGTCGGCGTTCGTCTTGCCGATGGCGCCAGACAGCTCCGACGAGGTGAGGATGACCTGCGCGTCGGCGGCTTCGGCGCGCACGCCGGCAACATCCGTGGCGACGACGTGCGCCTCAATGTCAAGCCGTTCGAGGGCGCGCTCGGCGTTGACCTTGAGGATGGCGGAGGTGCCCACTCCCACGCCGCACATCACCACGATCTTCATGAGTCCGACCCCGAAGGCTCGTGGCCGAACAGCGCACGCACGAATTCGGCATCCGTCGCGCCGGCAAGAGCGGGAATGACGGATGCATCATTGAACACGTTGGCGAGTTCCGCCACGAATCTGAGGTGCTGGTCTTTTTCGGACACGGCCAGGCCCACGATCACGCTGACCGGGTCGTTGTGCGGGTGCCCGAAGACCACGGGCTCGGCCAGCGTCACGACGCTGAGCCCGTCGGCCAGCACATCAGGGCCCGGCCGGGCGTGCGCGAGCGCCAACCCCGGCGCAATCACGATGTACGCTCCGAACTCGTCGATGACGCTGATCATGCGCTCCGTGTACCCCGACGTCGTGGCGCCGGAACGCTCCAGAGCGGCTCCCGCCGCCGTCACCGCAGCTCGCCAATCACCGACGCGTGCACCGATCGTGATGGCGGAAAGCGGAAGCGGCGGCAGCGACATGGGATCTTTCATCAGGGGCGGTATGAGGCGATCAGGCGTCGGCAAAGCCGGCGATGATCGCGTTCGTCAGCTCTTCGCGGTCTTCGAGCGGCAGGAACGCGGCGGCAGCGGCATTGAGCTGGAACACCTCGAGGTCGTCCAGATCGTAGCCGAAGGCGTCGCTCAGCAGCGCGAGCTCCTGGCTGAGTGAGGTGTCGCTCATCAGGCGGTTGTCGGTGTTCACCGTGACCTTGAAGCCGAGCTGGTACAGCAGGTCGAAGGGGTGGTCGAGCAGGTCGTCGCCCCAGGCCGCGATGGCGCCGGTCTGCAGGTTCGACGACGGGCTGACCTCAAGCGTGATCTCGCGGTCGCGCACCCACTGGGCAACCGGGCCGAGGGTGACAAAGGTGTTGTCGTCGTCCTGGCGCTCGATCGTCACGTCTTCGGCGAGGCGCACGCCGTGGCCGAGACGCAGGGCGCGCCCGTCAAACAGGGCGCTGCGGATGCTGTCGAGCCCGTCGGCCTCTCCGGCATGCACGGTCGTCGGCATGAATTCACGGGCGAGCAGGTCGAAGGCCGCCGTGTGGTTGCTCGCGGGGAACCCCAGCTCGGCCCCGGCGATGTCGAATCCGACGACACCGTCGTAGCGGTACTTCACGGCCAGTTCGGCGATTTCAAGGCTGCGGTCGGCGTGGCGCATCGCGGTGATCAGCTGGCCGGTGCGGATGCTCTTGCCCAGGGATTCGACGTGCTCGATGCCGGCCTCGAGGCCGTCCTGAACGGCTTCAACGGTCTCTTCGAGGGTGAGGCCGCGCGCGAGGTGCTGCTCGGGAGCCCAGCGCACCTCTCCATAGATCACGCCGTCGAGGGCGAGATCTTCCACGTATTCCTTCGCCACGCGGAACAGCCCCTCACGGGTCTGCATCACGGCACAGGTCACGTCGAAGGTCTTGAGGTACTCAACCAGGGAGCCGGCGCTGGACTGGTCAACGAACCACTCGCGGAGGCTCTCGGCATCCGTTGCGGGCAGATCGAGGCCGATGGCCTCCGCCAACTCAATGATTGTCTGCGGACGCAGGGCGCCATCAAGGTGGTCGTGCAGCGAGATCTTAGGCAGGGTGTTGATGCTCACGCCGCCGCCGGACATCAGGAATTCCTCTGGAGTCGTATTCACGACTTAACTCTAACCGGAGAGCACCGCCAAGTCTCCATGTTTGCCGTGGGCACGCTGCACGTCTGTCCGATTACCGCGGGCCGCCACGGTGCGCCGAGGCGCGGCACTGGTGCGCCGCTGATGCGCCGCTGGTGCGTCGCTGGTGCGTCGCGTGCCGAGATGCCAACTTATGCCCCGACGGGTACGCGATACTCCAAATTTGGCCCCTTGCCACCTGACGAACGGGCACAAGTTGGCACCTCGCCGCGGGGTCGGCCCACCCATGGGGCGGAAGTTGGCACCTCGACGCGGGCCGGCCCACCCATGGGGCGGAAGTTGGCACCTCGACGCGGGCCGGCCCACCCATGGGGCGGAAGTTGGCACCTCGACGCCTGCGCGGGCGGGCAGCCTGTGGATAGCTCCACAGGATCCCGGAGTCGGTGCCATTCTCGGGCCATGCATAGACGAACTCCACTTCCGCCCGGCTTCGCATACGGGGCGTTCACGACCGAGCAGGCCGACGCCGCGGGCGTCTCGTCCAAACGACGACGCTCGAGTGATCTTGAGCATCCGTTCTGGGGAATATGTGTCGCCGCGGGCAGCGTGATCGGCGCGATGGACCGCTGCCAAGCCTTTCACCAGCGGATGCCGGCGGGTGCCTTCTTCAGCCACGCAACGGCCGCCATACTCTTCGGAATGCCCCTCCCCACGAACGTCGAGAACGACGAGCGCCTGCACGTGACTGTCGTCGACCCGAGCCGAACGCTGAGGACCCGCGGAATCATCGGCCACTGCGCCGACGTTCGCCCGCGTGTGGTCACGGTCGCGGGAATGCCTGTTCTACGACCCCGTCGCGACGTGGTGCCAACTCGCCGTCGTGCTGGGGCTGGCTGACCTCGTCGCAGCGGGAGATCACCTGCTGCGGCCGGAGTTCGCCCTCGCGGGCACGGCCGATATCGCGGTCGGCGTGGCGCAGAATTCTGGGCAGCGGGGTTCGCGTCGCGTGCGGGAAGCGGCCGAGCTGATTCGCCCTCGCGTGGAGTCCCGCCGAGAGACGCTGTTGCGCCTGTTTTTGCTGGAGTGTGGTTTTCCGGAACCGGAAACGAATCTGGAGATTCCGCTGCCTCCGGGCAAACCTCACGTGCGGGGAGATCTGGTCTATTTCCGCTACAAGGTTCTCGTGGAATACGACGGGGAGCAACACCGCACCGATGACGTGCAATTCAACCGCGACGCCGAGCGTCTGCACGACCTGCGCGCGGCGGGCTGGCTGGTGATCACCGTGCGCAAGGCATCGTCGAGGGATTGGGTGCGCGATGCCGTCGACGAGGCGCTGCGGTCGCGCGGCTGGCGCCCGTAGTCCAGGGCTTCCCAGACCACCAACCGCCAACTTCTGCCCCATGGTGCGCCGCGAAAGGGCAGAAGATGTCACTTCGCGGAGACCTAGGGGCAGAAGATGGCACTTCGCTGAAGCCAAGGGGCAGAAGATGGCACATGACGCGGGCCCAGGGACAGAACAGGGCGCGTCCCACACGAGATGACAACTTCGGCCCCATGAAGTGCCACGACGGGACAAAAGTTGGCACATCGCTGAAGCCCAAGGGCAAGGGCAAGGGCAAGGGCAAGGGCAAGGGCAAGGGCAAAAAGGTGGCACATCACGCGGGCCCAGGGACAGAACAGGGCGCGTCCCACACGAGATGACAATTTCGATCCCATGAAGTGCCACAAAGGGACAAAATTTGGCACGTCACGGAAGCCAAGGGGCAAAAGTTGGCACTTCACGCAGGCCTAGGGACAGAACAGGGCGCGTGCCACACGAGATGACCATTTCTGCCCCATTGAGTGCCACGACGGGGCGGAAGATGGCACGTCGCTGAAGCCAGAGACAGAGATTCGTGCGTCGCACAGGCCACGAGGCAGGAGATGGCACGTCGCCGACGCGAAAGGGCGCGAAAGGGCGCGAAGAAACGCGAAGATGGCACGTCGCGCTGGCCACCAGGCAGAAATTGGCGCATCCCACGCGAGACGACAACTTCGGCCCCACGGAGCGCCACGAAGGGGCAGAAGATGGCACTTCGCGGAAGCAAGGGGCAGAAGTTGGCGGGTCGCACGCGAGATGCCAACTTCGGCCCCACGGCCGAGGCTCCGGACCCGGCGCGCCAGCAGCGCCAGCAGCGTCAGCAGCGTCAACAGGGGCGGCGGACAGGCAGCGCCAGCAGCGCCAGCAGCGCCAGCA
>NZ_JPRS01000146.1 GCF_000738085.1 Cryobacterium sp. MLB-32 | reverse complement strand
TGAGTTCTTGGTACAGAGTTTCGGTCGCGACGCGGATGCGGTCGGTGACATCGGTGAGTTTGAGTTCTCCCAGCAGGTTGAGCAGGGCAGACTGGTCTAGAGCCATCGTGTGGTGTCCTTTGTGAGTTGCTTTAGTCGGTACTCACTGACCATCCCACGATGGCTCCTCACGTCGATAAAGCAACGCTCAAAGCGGGGAAACCACACCACTCAACGGGACATGACCCCCCGACATCTGGCACTACATCTCCGATTGGAAACGAAGCTCAGATTTCGGTTTCGTTGCCTACGAGGCAGAGGACAAGCCGGTCGGTGCGGCTTGGGCGAGGTTCATGACCGCCAAGGATCCCGGATATGGATTCGTTGATGAGGGCATCCCCGAACTAGGCATGAGCGTCGTGAGCACTCATCGAGGCCAGGGCATAGGCCGCGTCCTACTAGAGCGGACCATACGGGCCTCAGTCGATCGTGGCCTCCAGGGGCTGAGCTTGAGCGTTGAAGACGACAACGAACGAGCCCGTGCTCTTTACGTGAGCAACGGCTTCATCGTCGCGGGACGGGTCGGCAATTCGGACACGATGGTTCTAAGGTTTTGACCCGCTGAGGGTTCCCCTGCGACACGGCATCGCCGTGCTCGGTCGACTGGTGATTTGGCATAGACCTGTCGCGTAGGCCGTCCGTCTTGCGGACGCAAGCAATTCGACCTTGGTGCGCGAAAGTCGGGACAATAACGTCATGCGCCTCTATCTCTCGTCATATCAGCTGGGCGACCATCCCGAGGCTTTCACGGGCTTGGTCCGTGGGCGTGGACGCGGGTGGGTCATCATGAACGCTTTCGACGGGGCTGAGCCCGAGAGCCGGCGTCTAGAGACTGAACGTCAGGTTACGAATCTTGCGGACGTTGGGCTCGAAGCACGTGAGCTCGACCTTCGAGTGCACGACGCCGAGAGCCTTTCTGTGACGTTTGGGCAGCCGGACTTTCTCTGGGTTCGGGGCGGCAACGTCTTCACGCTCCGAATGGCTCTGGCGCGATCGGGGGCCGACGCGATCATCGCGGATCGTCTCAGAGCTGACGAACTGGTCTACGCCGGCTTCAGTGCGGGGGTGTGCGTCCTAGCCCCGAGCCTGGTGGGCCTCGAAGAGTGCGACTCAACGGAGGACGCTCTGTCCATGTACGGGGCGGTCGAATTTGTCGGCCTCAGCATCCTGGATCGGCCCTTCGTGCCTCACCTTGGATCCCCGCAGCACCCGGAGAGCGAGGCCCTAACCCGCGTGGCTGTTGCCTACGCTCAGGAGGGCAAGCCCTATTGGGCTCTTCGCGACGGCCAGGCGCTGGTGGTCGACGGCAGCAGCGTTGTGCTGATCTGAGCGATTCGCGTGCCAGATAACTCCGATACCCCCATGCCCCGATCAGGGTCCGGCTTACGGACAGGCCGGCCAGAAGTTGGATCCGGTCCTATCCGTAGGATTGCCCTCATGCCCCTAAACGTTGAACTCGCAGTGCCGACGGCCGATGACCTTGAGCTCGTTGAGCTCGCGAGGGAGACCATCGACGCGAACACGGATGCCGGGCCTGATGAAGATGGTGCTCACACGATGGGCGCGGCAGTTCGAGACGCCGACGGCCGTATGTTCGCCGGGGTGAATCTGTTCCATTTCACCGGCGGTCCGTGCGCCGAGCTGGTTGCACTGGGCGCGGCGCGTGCACAGGGCGGGCGAGAAATCAGGACGATCGTCGCTGTGGGCAATCACGGGCGGGGTGTCGTCGGACCATGCGGGCGTGACAGGCAGGTCTTGTTCGATTACTACCCAGGCATCAGGGTGCTGCTCCCGACCGCCGAGGGCGTTCGTGTCGCCACCATTGAGACCCTGATGCCGTTTGCCGCAGCATGGACCATGGAGGGCGGCACTCAGCAGTTCGACGAGGAGCGTTTTCGCTGACGTCGAACGGAATCGAATGAGGTTCAACTCCCGGGCGTGCGTCCTGGTGCCCTAGCCTGTGCACTGTCCGTAGGCTCATCTCATGGATGAACACGTGACGCATCACGTCTCGTGCGGGTTACTCGTTCGCGCGGGGCGGGTGTTTCTTGTGCATCGATCACCATCGAAGGCCTGGTATCCCAATGTTTGGGACCTCCCGGGAGGTCATCTCGAACCGGGAGAGACAAATCGCCAAGCTCTTGTGCGTGAGCTTCGAGAAGAATTGCGCGTGGAAATCGCTCCACCCAGCGGAAACGCGTTAGTGACGCGTCAAGAACCTGGCCTCTTCCTGGAGATCTGGAGGGTCGAGGATTGGGACGGTGACATCATCAATGCCGCGCCGGATGAACACGATGCCGTCGGTTGGTTCAGTTTGGACGAGGCACTATCTCTGGACCTGGCTGATGCTGCCTACCCAGCGCTCTTCAAGCAGGTGCTGAGCTAACTCCTGTTCGGTCGGGGTTCCGACAGGGCATACCTCGTGCTACCGGTATCCGCTGGCGCCTGCTACTTTCCCTTCCGCTGTTCCGCGGTATAAACCATAAGCAGAGGCTGCCCCACCGCTCTCAGAACCACCCCCGTCTGATAGTCAACCTGAGGCACCTTGGGGACAAGATTGCACGTTGTTGTGTACCCCGCCTTCGCCTCTCGATTCATCTTGTACAGGAAAACGAACTCCCAATACAGCGTCCAAAAAAAGGACAGGACCATCACAGCAAACATAGGGAACATCCAGGGCTGGATCGTTTCCTCCGTAGCTCCCGCAAGAAAATAGCTTGCCGCGGAAATTCCCGTGGCCGTCAGGCATATTTTTGCTGGGCGCCCAAGGTGGCGCGCCAATTCGAGCGCGGTCGGCCCGGGGAGCATATCTGACTTATTCACCGTACTTACCCGCCTCGTTGTGCCCACTTGCCTGAACCAACGACGGTACCCGAAGTGTCGGCCATAAAGCCAAAGCTTCCCACACCAGCCGCACCCATCGGCCCTGTGGCCCTGAGGGTTCCCTCTGCGGGCAGATGGTGCCCACAGCCTGCCCACACCATGGCTAGGCTCGTCGGATGACTTCCACCGATGCAGATCTTGACAGGCACCTACTCGTCACGGGGGTCTCGGCGTACCGCTTATCGCGCGTGATGAGCGTGGTGGTGGGTGTGCTGGCAGTCACTGTGGGCGTCCTTGCTTTCTTCTTTCTTCAAAGCGAGGGCGATTCCGACCTGAGTGGGCAAAATATCCCCGCCCTTATTGCGCTATTCGGGATCCCGGTCCTGACTATCATCTGTTTCAGCTATGCGCTGGGTCGTCGGGGGCGTGCTGAGGCCACAGCCGGGTACACGACCATGACGAGCGGCCACCAGAATCTTGATCAAGTTGATCCCCAATCCGGTTTGATTATCCGTCGCGCCGGGTCGGCCGTCTACGCGACACCGTCGAAGGGCCTTGACGTCCCCGCCACAGTGTCCGGAGCGGTATCCAATGCCTCGTCGCTCAACAGCTCTGTGCGATTTGAAGACCTGCCCAATGCCCAGCGAAATCGAACACTGACGTTCTGGGGCTTGGGGACCTTCTGGATCGTCATGCTTGCCGTTGCCTTCGGCATTCCTCTTGCGCAATTACGCGGGAACAGCGCCGATCAGATGATGTTCCTCGGAATCATGTTCGCGACGGTTGCGGGCGCCGGAGCTCTCGGCGGCCTGATTTTTTGGATCGTCGTCACATCCCAGCGGGCCAAGGTGCGCCACGCGGTCTCAGCTCGACCCTCGGCTGTCGTCTTCATCACCCAACGCACCCCCGAACTACTTGACGCTCTGAAGGCCATCGGGATCGACCGTCCGCGGCTGAGCCTCCAGTTTGTTGTCACCATCGGACCGGAAGGAGTTGAGCTGTGGGGCCGGGGACGAACCGATGTCCCTAATGTGGCGCTGAAGTGGCGTGACATCGATTACGTCCACCCCGGCCGGCTCAAGGTTTCCAACGGACATCGGAGCTTCGCTGTTCTGACCCTTCACATTTTTCAGATCATTGATGGGCGCCCACTGGATCTGCCGATTCCGATCTTCGGGCGCCGTGGAATTGGGTTCGCACGAGCTGAGGACGCTAACGAGGTACTCAACGCCTGCGCCGACCGCGCGAGGATCGCTTGACTCACGGGCTCCTTCCCGTGTCGTGCGAAGTTTCACCACGTCGCCCGGGAGGACGCCTCGCCCGGCATGGGGTCAATGCTTTGTGTGTCCGGTTCCCGTTGTTCTCGTTACAGTCAGCCGGTTCGCTCGGACGACCAGCGCAGTGCGCGGCACGACATTCGCAATCGAATCGTAGCGGTCAACGAGCGCGGTCATTCATGCCGACCCGATGAGGGTTCCCGATTCGGGAACAGAGCACTTCCCTCACCGCATCCTTAAGTGGTACGCTATCAAGTACTACTCAGGGAGGCAATCATGTCGGCAATCACCGCGACGGAAGCACGCAAAAGCCTGTTCGGGCTCATCCAGCAGGTCAACGACGACCACATCGCAGTCGAGGTCGTATCCCGGCACGGAAACGCTGTCATCCTCTCAAAGGAGGACTATGACGCGATGACCGAGACGGCGTACCTGCTGCGGAGCCCCGCCAATGCCGAGCGGTTGCTCACGGCGATTGAGCGGGCCCGGCGTGGCGAGTTCGAGCAGCACGACCTCTTCGACGCGTGAGTCGAACGATTGCCTTCGACCCGAATGGGTGGGAGGACTACGTCTACTGGCAGACTCAGGACCGTAAGACTCTCAAGCGAATCAACCAGCTGATTACCGACGCACTTCGCGATCCGTTCGCTGGCATCGGCAAACCCGAGGCCCTCAAGCACATCCTCTCCGGCGCGTGGTCCCGGCGCATCGACGACACGAACCGCTTCGTCTATTACGTCACGGACGACCACATCGTCATCCTGCAAGCCCGCGAACATTATTAACCCGAGGTCTAGCTCAGTTCCCGTAGGGGGTTCCCGGGTGAGACACCCTTGACGCACTCGGCGCTGGGTGGTTCGGCCCCAGGTCTGTAGCGTTCGACGTTCGTGATGGGGCGTGCAGACTCCCCGTATCCCCCTGTGCGCTCTTCTGTTGCGCGTCGTCGGCGCATGCCCCGGCCGGGTAGGCCGGACCGTAGACTCACACTGTACGAGCTGGCGATTGACAGAGTCGCCAAGCACAGCCGTGACCGAAGGAGGGGGGTGCTCTTTGCGTCGAACTGGTCGCTTTCCTAGGGCGTGGACATTAGCCGTGGCTGCATCTATGGCGTCCGTCTGCGTATCTCTTACTGGATGCGCATCGACGACGGGCGCGGATGCGGCGAGCCTGGATTCGATCGCCGAGCTCGCGAGAGCTGTTGGTATCGCTCCTGAACTCGTGTACACGACTGAGGTGGACGGCTACGATCTTGCACCGCAGTCGGTCGGGCCGGGTGCTGCAGACGGGATGTCGGCTACCTGGTTCAACAGCAGCACGGGTGCGATGCTGACCATCCGTAGCGATTCCGGTGAACTCACGGAAGCGTCGTGTGCTGCGACACCCCTTTGGGATGCGCCCGGCGGAGCGTTGACGTGTGCCAATGAGGATGGCGTCTGGCATCGGTCGGCTGGAGGCATCCACGAGTACGTCGCGGTGCGAGACGGTGCGCTGATCTGGGTATCCGGAATGAACGACGCGTCGCCAGCGGATCTTCTGACAGCCGCGAAGAAAGTGCACGTGCCATCGGATGCGGAACTCGAACTGCTCTTCTCCGACGTTCCCAAGACGCCGGGCGAACCGGTGGAGCGCGGAGACCTACCTGAGGATGGCGACGGTGCGCCGATCGATCCGACCGGGCCGGGTGGTTAGTTCCACTCCGCCGAATGCGGCCGCTTGCCGGGCCGCTCCTCATATCTCTAGCCCTAATCCTCGTGGCCGGCGAGGCGCCGTCTGAGCTCTAAGTTCTCACCCTGCGCCTTGGCCAGCGCGAGTTGGAGCTGGCTCAGTTCCCTCCGGTAGGCCCCGCGTTCGGATTTCAGCCGGGCCGAAAGAGCGCACGGCAGCGGACGTGCTGGGGCGCTCGTCCGCTCCCGGCGCGGTTACGCGGAGGAGGTGTCTGCTTCGAAGCTGTTCGATACCGGCGTCACCCCTGATGACACCCGACCACACCAGCGCCGCCCTCGGCACTACGTGGGACCTTCACCGGACGGTGAACCGCGACAGTCGGCATCGCTTGTCGACGCTCTGTGAAAAGTACGCCGTGGGCGTTATCGTCCTGCTTCTCGAATACCAAATGACCACATGGGCGCGGAGTGTCAAATGGGAACGGCTTTGGGCCGAGGTGACGTTCGCGTTCGGTTTCACGTCAGATCATCCCGGTGGGGGTTCCCCTCTGACACGGCCGCAGAGTATTCGACCGTTACGTGGATCAGCCCCAAATCTGTCGCGGTAGACGTCCGGCTTGTGAGACGTCAAATGTCAGGACCGCGAGAACTGCCGCAGTGAAGGCCGTCGTCCTTCAGAATTCGTAGATCGCGGCAAGCTCATCCGACAGCAGCACCGTGTGCGGAAGTTCGCGCAGTGCCTCGGCGTCAACCGAGATTCCCCTCAGTTGTGCGGCCTCCGCGTACGCTTCCCACGGAAATGAATCGGGTTTCGCTTCGTCATCCCCCCGCACCTCCATGAGAACTTCTGCGATCACGTCGGCTGCAGAGCGTTTCCAGGAGATGGCCCCGCTGTGCCCATGTTTGAACGAGGACACTCCACGATCCATGTCGAGACGAATCATCGATTCGTCGGATAGGCGCAAGCATTGGGTCATTTTCATGCTCATGGTTGGCCTGGAGTTTCCCGGGGCCGGATCATCGAGTTCGCAGATGATGACCAGACCGGTCACTGACAGGCTGGAAATGTCGAACGGCAGGCGCTGAGCGCGCCCAATACCGACCGATCCTCGTTGCATCGGTGCGTATCGACCCCGCTCATTGCTATCCGTCATGCTGGCAGCTTAGGTCCTTCGGTGTTCCCCTGCGACGCAGTTGGCGAGCCACCCTGTGACCAGTCAAGGCGACGTGAACCTGTTCCGCTCATCGTTCGTCTTACGGGCTGGTCACCCCGCCGGCCGCACGAATTGATGTCCATTCGTCCACGAAGGTAGAGGTGGTAGGCGGCCCGCCATCGAATCCCGGAGTCGAGGTCGTGTCGGGTGGGATCAAGGAGTTGTCGAAGTTCTCAGGTCTGCAGCGGCCTGCTTCGCCTCGGATGCGGTCGTAAACATCAGTGTCAGCGGGCTGCTGGTGAGGGTGTCCTTCACGAGCGGCGCGGAGAGCACTCTTCCGTCGAGGACAATCGCAAGGTTCTTGTCCAGCGCCTTGCTGGAAGCCGCGCTGAGCGTTTCGGTATCTGTGTCATTGAGATCAAGGGTCACGGCGTTTGTCGATCCTTGATCGTCGGAAAGCACTACGGAATCTGGTGTGATCTCACCCAGGACTTGTGCCAATTCGTAGGTGGTGGTTCCTGCCTGATCACACGCGGGGGCCGCCTCGTCTGAGATCAGGACCGGCGCCGTGCATGGACCGTCAACGGAAGAAGTCACGAGCCGAAGTTGAAGCGGTTTCCCGGGCGAATTCGTGTCGCCGGCAGTCGTAGTGCTGCACCCCGTGAGAAGCATCGCGAGGGAGGCACAAGCAAGGATGAGGGTTGACCCGCGACGCACCGGATTATTGAGTCGAGGTTTAACATCCGATCGTGACCATGCTGTTGTCGACATTGTGAATTCCCCCATCGTTGCGGCACTAACTTCCCTCCAAGGTCGCAGTGAATCCGATATGTGTCAAACGGCCTAGTTTCACGAACGAAGAAACTTGCGCCGCCGACGGTCTCCTGGCGTCCCGCGAGAGGTCCGGCTTGCGGGCCATGGAATCAAGACGAGGTCGCACTGTCGGGAACGGCGCACTTCCGGTAGAGGCGGCGGGGTGACCCCGCCTGAGTCAGTTCGATTTCGGGAGAGCAATGAGTTCGTTGATGGCTTGAGCGGTTGTCCGCTCGTTCATGAAGCGAGGAACCACGCAATCGAGGTCGATGAGCGCAAGCTCGATCCATTGTTTTGTTCCGTGGTCCGTCCACTCGATTCGCAGACAATCCCGGGGCCTGTACCTCAAGTAGGCGGGTCTGATACCGACTGATGTGATCCAGGCACGTGGAATCCGTTTGGCTCGACGGGGGGTTCGCCCGTCCCAAGCCCATGTTTCCAGTGAGGTCTCGCCGATCGAGATACCGGCTTGCCACGTGTTGCGGGTGATCGAGGTACTGCGGCGGAAGCCAGCGACGGTGGCCGGAGCCGGAGACGTGCGGGCCAGCTGACCAAGAAGTACCGTCGCGCGCGGATGCGATCGGAGCATGGCGCTCCGAAGTACCCCAAAGACGTGCCGCTGGTAGAGTGCGATGCTCGCTGCCAACGCTACGGTGCAGATCACAGAAATAAGCCACAGTCGCCCGAGGAAAGGACCGACGGCCCCCAGCGTCGCGGCACTCATGATCAATACGAGAATGATCAACAAGAGCCAGCGTTGACCGGCACCAAGACCGGCACGTCCGCTGAGCGGCTTGCCAAGGTCGGAGATTGTCATTCCTCTTCCAAACGTGTGTCCCGTCTGATCAGTCGATACGGGTCGGCGCGGTACTTCCGCCAACCTTATCTGTCGACGAACTCGAATCTGCACTGGGGTGCTTCCGCGCCCACGCAATACCCACCCCCGAATCGGCATCGACGCAGAGACTGGAGAAGAAGGCCGTCGCATCGTTGCACAAGGGGTTCCCCTTCAGGCCTTGTTCCCGTCGCAAAGGATCTGTGTGGATTCAGGTTTTTGCTGTTCGGTGTCGTTCGAGCGTTCGGTAGACGGTCGAGCGGGCGACGTTGAAAAGTTCAGCGATCTCGCCGGCGGAGTGCGCTCCCAAATCGTGGAGTTCTATCAGGTGCCGTTGTTGGGTGTGTGAGAGTTTGGGTTGCTTGCCCAGTAGTCGTCCTTTTGCCTTGGCGACCTGCATGCCTTCTTTGGTTCGGGTTCTGATGAGGTCGGATTCGAATTCGGCAACCATGGCGAGCACGTTGAAGAGAAGCCGTCCGACTGGGTCGTTGGGGTCGTGAACGGATCCGCCGATGCTGAGCTTGACGTCCTTGGCGGTGAGTTCGTCGATGATGTCCTTGGCATCTCGAAGGGAACGCGCCAGCCGGTCGAGCTTGGCCACGACCAACGTGTCACCACCCCGGCAGGCAGCCAAAGCTTCCCGGAGTCCAGGCCGCGCCCGATTCGTGCCGGTCAAGCCGTGGTCGGTGTAGATCAGGTTCGGCCTGACTCCCAGACGTTCGAGGGCATTCTGTTGAGCGGTCAGGTCTTGTTCGTTTGTGGATACGCGTGCGTAGCCAATCAGTAATTCAGTCATAAACGCAGAGTGAACTTCGCGCCCCAAATACTCAAGAACCGCTTCGATAAACCCTCCATTCCGGTGTCCCACGCATTCCGCCGCCCGCTCAAGGCAGGGCCGGCGCCCGCCTGTAATCCTCGCTCGAGGAGATCCACGGCGCGGCAGCAGCGGGTCGAGGTCGCAGCCTGGTGATTGCTCCCGCACTCTTCAAGGGCTCCCACTGGAATCCATTCGGTGTGGTTTAAGGCCGACCCTGACGGCACACCGGATTGTCGGTGTGTTTTGACCGTGCCATTATGCGTATTGAATTTCGTATCATCTAGACGCAACATAACTTCATACATATACTGTGCGTATGGACACTTCTTCGCTGATAGACCCAACCAATGTGACGACGTTGACCCTCGTCACGATCGCCATGATCATGGCAGTTGTGACCGTGAGTGATCGATTGTTGAACC
>NZ_JPRS01000145.1 GCF_000738085.1 Cryobacterium sp. MLB-32 | reverse complement strand
TCATTCTCGTCACGGAGAACCGCGTGACCCTAGCCAAGGAATGGTCTCCGGCGGAGGTCGAAAAACACGGCAGGTTTAGTGCACACACGAATTCCGTCATCGTTACGGTCGGCAAAGTGTTGGCCGTCGGCAGGGACGTAACCCCGATGATCGGGGCAGCGTGGACGGATATGCTCGCGATCATCACGACAGCGGACGCTGGCTGATCGGGCTGGCTGTCTAAAAGTGCGCTACGACACCTGTCATGTCTGACTCATTCCGCTTTGGCCGCCTTGGCAGATCTTGCCGCGTTCAAAGTTCTGAGCTCCGGCCCTGAACCTCCAGGCTCAGCAGGTGGCTGCTCAGTGTCTTACCGTGGCCGTCCAGTGTCGGTGAGCTGGTGACGCCACCACCGGGCACGCCGGGCAGGTCAAACACGAGGCCGGGCGCCACCGCGGGCCGCGAGGCCGTTCGTGCAGAGGGCCTCAACTTCCGAGACCACGCCATCCGCTGGCTCGGCGGTGGACGCGCGGGCGGTGACGCGCAGGCGCACCTGGTGGAGTGACCATGGACTTCCGTGGAGGAGCTCAGGCCTCCGCGTGCCGGAACAGCCTGGCGGGCTTGCCGACCAGGCCGGGGCGGTAGGCATCCGTCTCGACGAGCTGGCTCCGCATGTGCCGGCGGAACGTGTCTTTGCCGAGTAGCTCGCCCGCGATCGCCGAGTGCAGCCGTAGCAGGTCGAGCAGCGTGAACTCCGGCCCGAGCAGGTGCTCGGGGTCGGGGGCCGCGAGGTAGGCGGCGCGCAGCGTGCGCACTGCCATCTCGATGATCGTGGCGTGGTCGTACACGAGATCGTGCGCGTCAGCCACGGGGGTGAGGGAGACGTGGGAAACGGATGCCTCCGGCACCACCACGAGGTGCGCCACCGACATCACCCAGCCCCGGTCGTCCCGGTCGGGAGCGTCGAAGACGTGCAACTGGCGCGGGCGCAAACCCTCGATGTGCGCCTTGTCGCGCAGGGAGCGCAGCACCGCATCAGCCAGGGTCTCCCGTTCGTGCACGAACGTTCCCGGCAGCCGCCAACCGGTCTTATTCTGTACGAGCGCCACGCACACCGCACCGTCTTTCACCGCGAGCACGGCCGTGTCCACCGCCACGGACGGCCGCGGGTAGTCGGTGAGCAGCTTGTCGCCGGTGTCTCGATAAATGGTCACACAGCAATTATCGCAGATTCGCGCCAATTGTGGAATTGTGCGCTACGTTAGAGATAGATCACGAACGCGCTAACTATCAGGGGGACCAGATGACCCAGACGACACTCACCACCGCACAGCGAGACCGCGCAGCCGGCGTGCTTCTTGGCATGGCCTGCGGCGACGCGCTCGGCGCTGGGTACGAATTCGGGCCTCCCCTTCCCGACGGCACCGCGGTCTACATGAAGGGCGGAGGCGGTTTCAACTGGGCACCGGGGGAGTGGACCGATGACACGTCCATGGCCATTCCCCTCGCCCGGGCCGCCGCCGCGGGCCTCGACCTCCGGGACGAAACCGTGCTCGACGACATCGTCGCCCAGTGGGTGGGCTGGGCGAAAAATGCGCCCGACGTGGGGATTCAGCTGCGGGCGGTTCTCTCCCGCACCGAGCCCACGGCATCCGCGGTGCGGGCGGTGGCGAGGGCGCACCACGAACGCCAGGGCCGTAGCGCCGGTAACGGCTCGCTCATGCGCACGGCTCCCGTGGCGCTCGCGTACCTGCACGATCCGGCGGCGCTCGCCGAGGCGGCGCGGCTGGTGAGCGGCCTCACCCACTATGAAGCGGATGCCGGCGACGCCTGCGTGCTCTGGTGCCTGGCCATCCGGCACGCGGTGCTCGAGGGCGAACTCGACGTGCGCATCGGCCTGCCCCTGCTGCCCGCCGACCGGCGCGACCTCTGGGAGAGCCGGATCGCGGTGGCCGAAACCAGCGTGCCCTCGGACTTCGCCCGCAACGGCTGGGTCGTCGAGGCGCTGCAGGGGGCCTGGTCGGCCATCTGCATGACCGACCAGACGGATGCCACGCACCTCCGACTCGCCCTCGAAGCCGCGGTTCGCGGCGGCCGCGACACCGACACCGTTGCGGCGATCGCCGGCGGCCTGCTCGGCGCGCGCTGGGGCGCATCCGCGGTTCCGGCCGCGTGGCGGCGGATCGTGCACGGCTGGCCCGACCTCACCGCCGCGGACCTGGTGCGGCTCGGAGCACGCGCCAGCGGCACCGAAACTCTGGCCCGCTTCGACTACGCCTACCTCGCGACGTCTCCACCCTCGTACGCCACCCGCACGATGACGGCATCTGGCTGGGCGCGGCCGGGGCGCTCGATGCGCTGCCGGACGAGGTCGACGCGGTGGTCTCACTCTGCCGGGTGGGCACCGCTCAGGTGCCCACCCGCATCCGTCACCACGTTGAGGTGCGCCTGATCGACGACCCCGATCCGGCCAATAACCTGAATCTCGATTTCGTGCTGCTCGACACCGTGCATTCCATTGCCGCGCTGCGGGCCGAGGGCCACACGGTGCTGCTGCACTGCGCGCAAGCGCAGAGCCGCACCCCGTCCGTCGGGGCGTTGTACTCAGCAATATACAAAGGAGTGCCAATCGAGCGGGCGCTCGCCGAGGTTGTGGCGGCCCTGCCGGCGGCCAACCCGCAGCCCTTCCTGCATGACGCCATCCTGCGTCTGGGCGCGGCCGCCCAGCATGACCTGACTACCGAGGAGACCCGAGCATGAGCGATTCAGCATCGAACGATTCCGGAGACAACTTTATGACCAACGACGACGAAGACGGAGATGACCGCTTCGAGGACTACACCCCGCCCGCCGATCGCTTCCTCACGGCGCAGATCTGGTGGCTGGCGAGCGAACTCGTGCGGCGGCATCCGCACCTGCGTATCTCGGGCCACGAGGTTCCCGGCGACGGCCGCCTAGTGATGGTGCACGACGAGCAGGACGGCATGAACATCCAGTGGGATCTGGTGGGCGGCTGCCAGTACCTGGTGAACGGTGTCCTCACCAGCATCAGCTGGATCGAGATGATGGCGGCGGTCAGCCCGCACGAAACCGTGAAGCGCATCGAAGTGGCGGCCGGTCTCGGAATTCCCAAGGCCGTGCCGATCACCACGCCGCACTCGCTCACCTACCGGGTGATCGCCAGCGCGCTCGCCACCGCGGTCGACGACCGGCACGAGTGGTACGCGGTTCCGGCACCAATGAACCCCTACGACGACCCCGACTGCGCCTACTTTCAGCCGTTCCCCACGGCCATCGCGGCCCGCGACGAATACGCCCGGGCAGCGGATGCGCAGATCGCGGCGACCGGCCGCGGTCTGCAGTTCTTCCAGCCGTTCTGGGCGCTGCTGCGCAACCTCGAGCCGATCGCCATTTTCGACTCGGCCGGCGTGATCCACACGGAACGGGGCGCGACCGAGCTGATGCCGGCCTACGACTACATCGGGCGCAAGCTCGCCCTCACCACGGCCCGCGTTCTCGGCCCCTACTTGCCCTGATGAAACCCGAACCAAGGAGCACCACCGTGACAACTGCCGACCGGCCCGCGCCAAAGAAGATCCTCTACATCGACCTCGACAACACGCTAGTCGACTTTCCGAGCGGCATCGGTCGGCTGAGCGAGGCGGCGCGGCTCAAGTACGAGGGCAGTTACGACGACGCTCCCGGAATCTTCGCCCTGATGGAGCCCCTCCCGGATGCGCTGGAGGCCTACCGCGAGCTCTCCGAGCACTTCGATACCTACATCTTGTCCACCGCGCGTGGCACAACGCCACGGCGTGGCACGACAAGGTGCTCTGGGTGCAGAAGCACCTGGGGCTCAAGAGCGACACCGCCGCCTACAAGCGGTTGATCCTCTCGCACCACAAGAACCTCAACCGCGGCGATTTCCTAGTGGATGACCGCTCGGCCAACGGTGCCGGGGAGTTTGAGGGGGAGTGGCTGCAATTCGGGCCGGATGCCGCGTTCCCGACCTGGACAGCCATCACCGACTATCTCATCGCAGGTGCCCAGCCCTCCGGGCTTCACGAGGCGATCACCCTGGCGCGAAGGGCTCACGCCGGCCAGGTCGACAAGCTCGGCGTCGCGTACATCTACCATCCCCTGGCCGTGATGCAGCGTGTGAGCGGCACCGATGCGAAGATCGTCGCCGTGCTGCACGACGTCGTGGAGGACACCACCGTGACCCTCGACGACCTGCGCGGCCGGGGCTTCTCCGAGGAAATCGTGCGTGCAGTGGATGCTGTCACGAAGGTGAAAGGAGACTCGCTCGACGAGTCCATGGCGCGCGTCAAGGCCAACCCGCTTGCGCTGATCGTGAAGAAGGCCGACATCTCTCATAACGCCGATCCGGAGCGTCACGCGGGCCTGTCGGACCAGTCGCGCGTCCGGCTGACGGAGAAGTACGAGAAGTCGGCGCGGCTGCTCGGCACGACCTTGGCGGCGATTCTCGAGGAGCACCGGGTGTCGGCTTAGCCGAGCCACTGGCGACCTGTACGACCACCTGAGCGTCCGCCGAAGCGGACGCTCATTGATACTCAACTTCGAGGGATTCATGACAACGCAGGCATTCCACATGAGCGAGCAGATCGCGGCCCAATCGGTCATCGAAGAGTTGCTCCGCGAACAGCAAACCTTGGCACCGCGCTCTGGGTTGGCCAGGTTATGGGGCCGCTCCCCGCTTGCCACCGACAGTGTCTCCTGGTACCTCGGTGCCTTGGGTGAGATCGAGGTGGGCAGAGTCCTCAGCAAACTGCCGCCGGAGTGGCGCGTTTTTCACGCACTTCCCATCGGAAAGGCCGGTGCCGACGTCGACCACCTCGTTATCGGCCCGGGCGGAATCTTCACCATCAACACCAAGCACCATCGCGGTAAGAAGATCTGGGTGGCTGAACGGTCATTCATGGTAAACGGCCAGAAGCAGGCTCACCTTCGCAACTCAAAATTCGAGGCGACTCGCGTCACGAAAATGCTCTGCGAGCGGATGCCGCAGCTCCCGCCGGCGCAGGCCGTGATCGCGCTGGTGAGCCCCGGCCAACTAACGATCAAGAGCACACCTGACGCGGTCCAGGTCTTGGATTCGAACAACTTGAGGCGGTGGCTTCTGAAACGACCCGATGCGCTTTCCGAAGCCGAACTGGTTGAGCTCACGGCGATAGTCGACGCGCCATCGACCTGGAGTGCACCGACGTCGCCACCCACTCCGAACCTGATGGAACAATTCACCCGGATCGACCGTGAGGTGAGAACGGCGCGCGTGCGGCGCATCTCGTGGACGCTGCTCAGTTTTGCGGTGGTGGCGACGCTGGTCGTTTTCGTTGGAATCCCCCTCTATGTCCAGGTGGTCACCGGAGGAATCGGCCGTCTCTGAGGGTTCCCAAGGTAACCCCTGAGTCGGGTGCGGGGCCCTGACAGTGAAGCCCCCTCCGGGCGCTGAGCGGGGCGAGGTCTTTTTGGGTTGCGTAAGCTTGGCGTGTGTTTACCGAGGAAGCTCGAGCCCTGAAGTATCCGACGCAAGTCGCCGAACGTCTCCGAATGTTGCATGAAGTCGAGGATGTTCAGCTTCTGCGGGCGTGGACTGCGGAGCTCGTTTCTCGCCGCAGACCTCAAGACCCGAGTGTTCTCGTGCCTCATTTTGACCCGGCCGAAGCCGGAGTGCGCGCTCGGGTCCTGTTCATACTCGAGGCTCCCGGGCCGATGACGAACGCCGGCAACCGGCGCCCTGGCTCCGGATTCATCTCGGTCGACAACAATGACGGCACGGCCGCGAACATCTGGGCTTTGCGCAACGAAGCAGGCTTGCACGAAGGCGCGCTGCACTGGAATATCGTTCCGTGGTATCTCGGCGCCGCGAGTCGCAAGCCCACCGCGGCCGAACTCAAGCTGGGTGGAGAAGAGTTGGCTGGCCTCCTGCCCCTCCTCAGTGAGCTTCGGGTGGTGGTCCTGTGTGGCCGAGCGGCGCAGCGCGGGTGGAAGAAGCACGTGGCTCCGTGTGTAGGTGACCAGGTGATTGTTATTGAGACGTGGCATCCGTCTCCGCTGGCGATGAACCAGGCGGGGAAGCGAGCTGAGTTGAAGGTCGCAGTCGAGCGGGCGGCTGCGATCGCGCTCTAGATGTACGGCCTCGTGTTATCAGTCTCAGCGGGCGGTGGCCATCACGTACGGAACGGCGTCGCGTTTGCGGTGCTCGTCGATCAGCTGGGCGCAGCGGATCGAAGACGAAGCTGGGCAGCTGCGACAGGGATGTGGAGCGGCAGCCGGGGCTGGATACAGCGCGCCCACAGGATGATATCCATCGCGAGCGCCCTGAAAGTGAAAAAAACTCGACGGACAGGATGTCAAATTTGAAGTGGAGCTGCGAGACTTTGTAGGTGAGCAACAACGTAGTTTGCCCAGCGCAGAATCCGGCACCTGCAAGAGGAACCGCGAAGGGATTCGCGCGCGTATTCATTCTCCTCGACGAACTTGTTGCGAGCGGGACCGCAAATTTCTCGCCCGGTTCTGTGATGATGCTCAGCGAGTGGACCCATGACTGCCAGTGAGAATCGGGCGCTACGTGCT
>NZ_JPRS01000144.1 GCF_000738085.1 Cryobacterium sp. MLB-32 | reverse complement strand
AACGCCTCGCTGAAGCTGGTGCCGAAGAAGGCACGAGCGAGTTCGACCTTCCCAAGCCCAAAGAGATCTTCGGTTTTCTCGAGGAGTACGTCATCGGTCAAGAACCGGCCAAACGCGCTCTCGCCGTGGCCGTGTACAACCACTACAAGCGCGTTCGTTCGCGTGCAACCCTCACCGCAGCGGATGCGATCCACGACGACGTCGAAATCGCCAAGTCCAACATTCTTCTGATCGGCCCCACGGGTTGCGGCAAGACGTATCTTGCGCAGACTCTGGCCAAGAAGCTCAACGTTCCTTTTGCCGTCGCCGATGCCACGGCCCTCACCGAGGCCGGCTACGTCGGAGAAGACGTCGAGAACATCCTTCTCAAGCTCATTCAGGCGGCCGACTACGACGTGAAGCGCGCCGAAACCGGCATTATCTACATCGACGAAATCGACAAGATTGCCCGTAAGGCCGAGAACCCCTCCATTACTCGCGACGTGTCGGGTGAGGGTGTGCAGCAGGCCCTGCTCAAGATCCTGGAGGGTACGGTTGCCTCCGTGCCGCCCCAGGGCGGTCGCAAGCACCCGCACCAGGAATTCATCCAGGTCGACACCACCAACGTGCTGTTCATCGTGGCCGGGGCCTTCGCCGGTCTGGAGGACATCATCTCGTCGCGTGCGGGAAAGAAAGGCATCGGCTTCGGTGCCCCGCTGCACAGCAAGGGCGATGACGTCAATCTCTTCAGCGAGGTTCTCCCCGAAGATCTGCACAAGTTCGGCCTCATCCCGGAATTCATCGGGCGACTGCCCGTTGTCACGACGGTGACGCAGCTCGATCAGGTTGCGCTCATGCAGATTCTGACCGTGCCGAAGAACGCGCTTGTGCGCCAGTACCAGCGCATGTTCGAAATCGACGGTGTCGAGCTCGACTTCGAGCAGCCGGCGCTGGAAGCCATCGCCGACCTGGCGGTACTCCGTAAGACGGGTGCGCGCGGGCTGCGCGCGATCATGGAAGAGGTTCTGGGGCCGATCATGTTCGAGGTTCCCTCGAGCGAAGATGTGGCCAGGGTCATCATTACGCGGGACTCGGTGCTGAACAATGCGGCGCCGACTCTGGTGCTGCATTCGGAACTGCGCGAGGACAAGTCCGCCTAGGTCTGGGGCCAACCCCGTTGGTCGAGGCGAGAGAGTTTGTTCGTCCGATCCGTTGGTCGAGGCGCGACGAAGGAGCGATCGATCCGTTGGTCGAGGCGCGACGAAGGAGCGATCGAGACCTCGCGAGCCGATCTTCGTACCTGGCATGCGCCGCGCGGAGTGTCTCACCTGGTCTCGATCGCTCGTGCCTCGCGCCTCGACCGGCGGGTCTTGCTCGTGCCTCGCGCCTCGACCGGCGGGTCTTGCTCGCGCCTCGACCGGCGGGTTTTGCTCGTGCCTCGCGCCTCGACCGGCGGGTAGTGTGTAAACCACTGCCCGCACCCGATCGAGGTCGTTGCCGGCAAATTTCGTCATCACGGAGGAGCTGAATGAGGGGTGTGCTCCAACCCGTGTCCACGGGCATCGTCGCGGCGCTGACCGGTTTCGCGAGTTCCTTCGTACTGGTGATCGCCGGGTTGCGTGCCGTCGGCGCCACCGACGCTCAGGCCGCCTCTGGCCTGTTGGCTCTCTGCCTGCTTGTCGGTGTCGTCTGCATCGCACTGCCGTGGTACTTCAAAATGCCGATCTCCTTTGCCTGGTCCACGCCCGGCGCGGCACTCCTCGTGGCGGCAGGGGCCGTCACCGACGACTTCGGTGCTGCGATCGGCGCGTTCCTCGTCTGCGGTGCCCTCACCGTGTTGAGCGGCCTCTGGCCGGCCCTGAGCCGGGCCATCACGAGCATTCCGAAACCGCTGGCCGGTGCCATGCTCGCGGGGATTCTCTTTCCCATCTGCCTCGCCCCGATCACCGCCGCGATCGAGCAGCCGGTGCTGGCCATTCCCGTCATTCTCGTGTGGCTGATCCTCTATCGGCTGGCTCCCGCCTGGGCCGTACCGGCGGCCATGCTCGCCGCTGGTATCGGTATCGCCCTGACCGCCGGCACAGGCTGGGCTACCGGAGCGTCGGCGGCTCCCGCGCTCGTCTTCACGGCCCCGGTTTTCGATCCGATCGTGATCGTCAGCCTGGGGCTGCCGTTGTTCGTTGTGACGATGGCCGGGCAGAACGTTCCCGGATTCGCCGTGATGAGCACGTTCGGTTACCAGACCCCGCCGCGCCCCGTACTGCTGAGCTCGGGGCTCGCGACCGTCGTCGGGAGCGTCTTCGGCGTGCACAGCATCAACCTCGCGGCGATCACGGCGGCCCTGATGGCGAGCCCCGAGGCGCACCGTGATCCCGCTAGGCGGTGGATCGCCACGGTGTCCTCGGGCGTGGCCTACGTGGGGCTCGGCCTCTGCGCCGTTCTGGCCACGGCACTCGTAGCGGCGTCCCCGCCCGTGTTGATCATTGCGGTGGCGGGTCTGGCCCTGCTGGGTGCGCTGCTGACCAGCCTCACCGGTGCCCTCGAAGAACCGCGCCATCGCATCACGGCTATCGCAACGTTCCTGGTCACCGCATCCGGCATCTCCGTACTCGGTATCGGGTCGGCCTTCTGGGGACTCGTCGTGGGCGGGATCATCATGCTTTGGCTTGGCTGGGGCCGTGCCCTGAGCGGCGCAACGTAGGCCGGCAGAGCCGCTCCGGCTCTGCCGGCCTGCCTCTAGTTCAGGCCTCTGCGGTCGAGGAGCGGCTGGATGCTCGCGGCACGACCACGCCAGTCCACGTAGGCCTCAAGCGGGTCTTTGCTGCCGCCGACACCTAACAGGCGGTCACGGAATCGGTCGCCGTTCTGGCGCGTGAGACCGCCGTTGTCCTTGAACCATTCCACGGTGTCTGCATCAAGCACCTCGCTCCAGATGTAGGAGTAATAGCCCGCGTCATAGCCGCCCGAGAATGTGTGGGCGAAATACGTGCTGGCATACCGCGTGGGCACCAGCGGATTGTCAAGACCGACAGCTGCGAGGGCCGCGGCCTCGAACTCGGCAACGTCGGTGACGACGGTGTCGGCGTCAATGCGGTGCCAGGCCTGATCGAGCAGCGCAGCGGCGAGGTACTCGCTGGTGGAGAAACCTTCGTTGAAGGTGGCGGACGCCTGAATGCGGTCAACAAGGTATTGAGGCATGGCCTCACCGGTTTCCACGTGACGAGCGAAGTTGGCGAGCACCTCTGGCCACAGCATCCACATCTCGTTCACCTGGCTGGGGAACTCCACGAAGTCACGGTACACGTTGGTGCCGGCGAATTTCGGATACGTCACCTGGGCGAACAGACCGTGCAGGGCGTGGCCGAACTCGTGGAACAGTGTGACGACCTGGTCGAAGCTCAAGAGGGTTGCCTCGCCCGAGGCAGGCTTCGCCACGTTGAGGTTGTTGCACACCACGGTGGGGGAACCGAGCAGGCTCGACTGGGAAATCAGTGGGTTCATCCAGGCACCGCCGCGCTTCGAATCTCGGGTGTAGAAATCTCCGATGTACAGTCCGACCGGCGATCCGTCGGTGTTGGTGACCTCGAAGACGCGGGACTCCGGGTGCCACCCCGCCAGATCAGATCGTTCCGCGAAGGTCACCCCGTACAACTTCTCCGCCGCGTAGAACACGCCATCGTGCAGCACCGTCTCAAGCTCGAAGTAGGGACGCATCGCAGCGGTGTCCACGTCGTACTTTTCCTGCCGCACCTTCTCGGTGTAGAACGCCCAGTCCCACGCCTCCAGCGTGAAGTCGGCACCCGTGGAAGCCACGTAGGCCTGCAGGTCGGCTTGCTCGATGCGGGCATTACGGGCTGCCGCCGGGGCGAGCCGACCGAGCATGTCCGCGACGGCTTCCGGTGTCTTGGCCGTTTCGTCGGCGGTGACGTAGGCGGCGTGGCTGTCGAAGCCGAGCAGGCGCGCGCGCACCGCCCGGAGGTGGGTGATGTCGATCACGAGCGCGCGGTTGTCGTTCTCGCCGCCACGGATGCCGCGCGACTGGGACGCCGTCAGCAGGCGTTCTCGCACGGACCGGTTCGTGAGATCGGCGAGGTACGGGTGCGACGTGGGCAACACGAGCGTGAGCAGGTATTTGCCGGGAAGGCCGCGCTCTGTCGCGGCCTCGGCCGCCGCAGAAATCTCGCCCGAGGCCAGGCCGTCGAGTTCCTCACGGGTATCGACGACGACGGCCAGGTCGTTCGTGTCGGCGAGCAGGTTCTTCTCGAAGCGCGTTGTGAGTGTCGACAGTCGCTTGTTGTACTCGCGCAGGGTGCTCTTGTCGAGGTCGGAGAGGGCCGCGCCGGCGAGCGTGAACTCCGTGAAGTAGCGCTCCAGGAGGTAGACGGCCTCGGCGGGGAGGCCAAGGGTCGTGCGCACGTCGTGCAGCGCCGCGATGCGTCCGTAGAGCTCCGGATCAAGCCGAATGGCATCCGCATGCGCGGCGAGCTGCGGGGCGAGCTCTTCCTCCAGCGCGTTCGTGAAATCGTTGGAATCGGACGAACTCCTGGTAAAGAACACCGCGGCCACCCGGTCAAGGATGCGGCCGCTGCGCTCGAGCGGAACCATGGTGTTGGAGAAGGTGGGGGCGGCGGTTGTGGCCGTGATCGCCGCTATCTCGGCGAGCTGCTCCGCGAATCCGAGCTCGAAGGCGGGACGATAATGTTCCTCCGCTATCTCGGAAAAGGGTGGCAGCTGGTACGGCAGTGTGCTGGCGGCGACGAAGGGATTGACAGTTTCATCCATGTGACCACCCTAGTTGGGCATCTGCGCCTAGGCTCAGGGCATGACTGAGGTGCCTGACGTGCCCACTGACCCGGAAATCGCTCCGCGTGATGAGTACACCCATGGACACCACGCAAGCGTTCTGCGCTCGCATACGTGGCGTACCGTGAGAAATTCCGCCGCCTACCTCTTACCCGAGCTGAAGGCCGGACTGACCGTGCTCGACGTGGGCTGCGGGCCTGGAACGATCACGGTGGATTTGGCTCGCCGGGTGTATCCAGGTCAGGTGACCGGCATCGACGCCGATGCCGGCATCGTCACGCATGCCGGCGGTGTGGCTTTCGACGAGGGTGTCGGTAACACTGATTTCCGCGTCGGAAACGTCTACTCTCTCGAATTCGCCGATGCGACCTTCGACGTTGTCCACGCCCACCAGGTCATGCAGCACCTGGCGAACCCCGTCGAGGCCATGCGGGAGATCCGGCGAGTCCTGAAGCCCGGTGGGCTTCTGGCGGCCCGAGACGTGGACTACGGGGGAGTGACGGTCTACCCGAACCTGCCCGGCCTGGCCGCGTGGATGAGCACCTACCGAGACGTGCACTACTGGAACGGCGGCGAGCCGGATGCCGGTCGTCACCTGAAGGCGTGGGCACGAAAGGCGGGTTTCCGGGACGTGACCGCAAGTGCGTCTGTCTGGTGCTTCAGCACGGACGCCGAGCGCGAGTGGTGGGGCCGGTCGTGGGCCGAGCGTGCCACAGAATCCGCCTTCGCGGCGCATGCCATCGAGTCCGGCGTCGCGGACCTCGCCGACCTTGAGAACATCGCCGACGCTTGGCGCCAGTGGGCGGGTGATCCGGACGGCTGGTTGGCTATGCCGCACGGAGAGATCCTCGCACGCACCTGAACCGGGACATCCGCGCCGTGGCCGGCGCGGTCATGAGGCCGAGGCGATCCTGGTGGCCAGCCGGTGCGAACGCGACTTACCTCGCGGGCGACCGGGAGACGGCCACCCGGTGGAATCAGATGACCACAGGGCAGTCGTCATCCGGGACGGTCGAACTAGATCCAGTCGTCTTCGTCTTCGTCGCTGGCGATCGGCTGCGTGATCGTGGCGCTGTCCTCTGCCGCGTCGTAGCGGATGACGGTGCCGTCGTCGAGTTCGATCACGGGCTTGCCCTCGAGCCAGGTGAGCGTCCAGCGCCAGGTCGACGTGTCGGTATCGACGCCCGCGAGGTCGCCCTCAACGGCCTGCAGGGCGATCTCCACGACGTCCGGGAGCCCGGAGGGGACCGAACCGCCCAGTGCCCAGCGTGTTCCGAGCTGCATGGCCTAGACCGCGATCTCGTAGGTAACCCAGTCGGTGCGCGTGCCGACCTGGTCGTAGAGAATCTGCGCGGTCGCGTTGTCGGCACCCGTGATGAGTCGAACAGGGCTGAGGTTGTGGTCCGCGGCGTAGCGCTTGACGAAGTCGATGATGGCGCGACCGACGCCGGCACCGCGAGCATCTGCTGCAACGAACAGGTCATCGAGGTAGAGGCCGGTGGTGGCGCTCAGCGTCTGGGGAACCGGACGGTAGTGGGCCAGGCCGACAAAAGTGCCCTCGTCGTCGACCGCGACGGCACCGACGAGCGGGTGGTTCTTGTCAATGATCCAGCTCCACACTTGCAGGGCCTTCTCATCGGTGACCGCACTCTCGTAGAACTCGCTGTAGCCCTCGAAGAGGCCCAGCCACGAAAAGAAATCCTTGTCGCCCAGCGGGCGTACGTGTACTGACATGCGGTGCTCCTAACTTTCCGACACGGTGGCGAACACAATGTCGGTCACAGCCAACTCGCTGCCCTCAACAAAAATTAGTTCATCGATCCGACCAACTGCTTTGAGATCAGCGGCGGCCAGCGCAAGCAGACCGACCTCTGGT
>NZ_JPRS01000143.1 GCF_000738085.1 Cryobacterium sp. MLB-32 | reverse complement strand
CTGTTCGTCCCTCATGCGGGGTTAGATTACACGCGAGACCGCAATCACGACACGGGACCCTCTCGTGAGAACGTTTCCGGTCTCTCTCCGTACCTCCGCCACAGACTCCTGACCGAGCGCGAAGTGGTCTCGGCTGTGCTTGAACGGCATCGGTTTGGTGCATGCGAGAAATTTGTGCAGGAAGTCTTCTGGCGGACGTATTGGAAGGGATGGCTCGAGCAGAATCCAGAGGTGTGGCGACGGTATCGCCGCGATGTGGCCGAGCTCGGGCTCGCGAGTGACACACGCTCCGGAGGTTACCGCGAAGCTATCGCTGGGCACACCGGCATTGATGCGATGGATGCGTGGGTGCGTGAGCTTGTGGACACCGGATACCTGCACAACCACACCCGCATGTGGTTTGCGAGCATCTGGATCTTCACGCTCGGCCTGCCGTGGCAACTCGGTGCGGACTTCTTCTATCGACACCTTCTTGATGGCGATGCCGCCTCCAACACGCTCTCCTGGCGGTGGGTTGCCGGGCTCCAGACAGCCGGAAAGACCTACCTCGCGACGGCATCGAACATTTCTCGCTACACCGAGGGCCGGTTCTCGCCGTCTGGACTCGCCACGTCGGCACGAGCGATCATCGAAGAGCCACTGCCCACGCGGGCACCGATTGCTCCCGCCGAGTCCACCCCATTGGGCGCCCGAGTGGGGCTGTTGCTGCACGAAGAGGATCTGGACGCGGCAAGCCTGCGCGCCGAGTTCTCCTGGTTGGATTCGAACAGCCGACTCGTGGCTATCGCCGGATCCACCGATGCCGACGAGCGCTCGCCCTCCGGCGCCTCGGATGCAGTGCGGCGATTCACGGCATCCGCCCTCGATGACGCTGCCACGCGGGCCTTAGACGCCCTCGGGCGACCGGCGAGAGTGCTGCCCGATGCGCTCCCCTCCACGGTTCTGAAGTGGGCGGAGTCCGAACGCCTCGATACGGTGGTTATGCCGAACGCACCGGTAGGCCCGGTGCAGCAACGGATGCTGACGCTCGGCGCCGCTCTCGCCTCTGAGGGAATAACGGTCACGACCGTCAGGCGGCGCTGGGACACGCTCGCCTGGCCCTACGCCGCGCGCGGGTTCTTCCCTTTCCGCGAGCGTATTCCTGAACTGCTGCGCCAGCAGGGCTTGTAGACCCGGGACCCTGACACAGGGCGACACGATCAGCAGAGTCGAGCATCCGCCGGACACATAACGCGGCACAATGCTTGGAGCGTCGGCAACTGCCTACTAGGCATTCGGGGAAATCGCAAAGCGCAAAACCCCTACTTCGGAGGCCAACGGGGCACCGGCGATGTTCAGTCAATACTGCGATGTATTTCACAACGCCGTGCCCAGATTGGAGGAGCACGCGGAGAGTATCGTCGTTACCTCACATCGTCGAGGAAATGCCCTGCCACCAGTATTTTCCAGGGATTTCGGCTGCTGTCACCTAACCGTGCAGGAGACCCCTCAAGAGTTGCCCCTTGACACGGCATCGCCGTGCTCGGCCGCCTGATGATTCGCCCTAGATGGCATGCAGGACGTGCACATCGTGAAGGGTCAAGTTCTCTACACGCTCGCTGCGGAAGGTGCAGATTTGCCTACGACGAAGGCTGCCATCGCAGCGTGCGTGCCTGGCGCTACAGCAGAGTCGGTCTTCAAAGCTGTTAACGGTTAGTCGCGGCTCCCGGCTCGCGATCTTTGAACGCGCTGCTGCTGCCCAGGTGCCGGTTCACCTGCGACGCAGCTGGCATCGGCCCCGGTCCATCGCGCCCCAGCATCGAAATGTCGCAGTGGCCCTTCCGCTCCCGCTCACTTCGACTGTGGCAGTTCGTCAAATTTACGAGGACCTGGGTCGAGGCTGACAGGGTTGTGGGAACCTGACAGTCTGGGTGGGTGATCACAATCTTCTCCGCCCCCTCCAACTTGGGACTGCGACCTCCTGAGCTGGGAAGCGTGCCGGGCACGTGCAAGGCACCCGAGGCGTTGCGAGAAGCGGGACTGTTCCGCCGTCTCCTGGCGGGCGGGGCCATTGATGGGGGTGTTGTATTGCCGGGCCGATACGTCGATGACGACTCCAGTCGGGCTGCTGGTCAGGTGCGAAACGAAACTGCTTTAGTCGACCACGCGCGGCGCCTCGGACGCAGGATCGCGGGAGTGATCGCCGACGGCAGAGCACCACTGGTGATCGGAGGCGATTGCAGTCTTATTTTGGGGGCCGGGCTCGCCCTTCCGGGCGGCACGGGCTTGGTTCATATCGACGGGCACACGGATTTCCGCCATCCCGGCAACTCCGATCAGTGCGCCAGCGTTGCGGGAGAGGATCTCGCGGCAGCCGTTGGTGAACACTGGCCAGCAGTGGCCGACATCGACGGCCTCGGACCGTATTTCTCGCCGGCCCAAACCGTTCACATCGGATGCCGAGACGACGACGAACATCTTGACGAGGTGCGCCGCTCGCTCGGCCTCGCCTTGCCTGCGCGCGAGTCAATTGAGATCGGAATGCCAGACGCGGCACAAGCCGCTCGGGCCGTCACTGGGAACGCCAGCTACTGGCTGCACCTCGATGTAGACGTGCTGGACCCCCTCTTCATGCCCGCCGTTGACAGCCCCGATCCCGGCGGCCTAAACCCCAATCAACTCGTCGAACTACTCACGGAGCTGGCCCCCACAGCGATCGGAGCCCAGGTCACAGTTTTCGATCCCGACCTTGATCCCGACGGACGCTACGCCGCGCTCGTGGTCGACATTCTTGCAACAGGCCTGGCAGACCTCGGGCGCCAGGTCCACCCCTGAGGCATCGTCAAGTCGTTCAATTGAGTGCGGGATCGTCGGCGGCGATGCGGGTGGCTTCCGCTGCGAGTTCCGCGAACGCGGTGCGAAGTCCGGCTGGCTCGAGAACGGTGAGGTGGGCGCCGATGAGGAGCATCCACCGGGCCATGGCCAGATAGGTGTCGGCACCCGCCTTCACGATGCAGGTGGTCGCCGTTTCCTCCGTGGCTGTTCCCCATGCCTCTTCTATCCAGGGTTCGACCGTGGCGAGGGCAGCATGAACGCGGACGGTTCCGGTGACCTGCCGCCACCCGGTTAGGACACGAGCCGTCACGTACTCGTCGAGGTCGTTGGCGGGCGGCATCCGCGGATAGTTCGGCTTGTTGACTATCGCCGGGTCGCTGATCCGGTCGATCCGGAAGATACGCCATTCAGCGGACTCGAGACTGTAGGCGAGGAGGTACCAGTGACCCATCGTGTGTACGAGGTGTAACGGTTCAAGGTGTCGATTCCTGGTCTCGCCTGAGTGCCGCCGGTACCGGCAGAGGATTTGTCGTTCTTCGCGGCAGGCGCGAGTGAGGATGACGAGTGTGGTGATGTTGACCGGTTCAGTCGGCGCACCGATTGCTGTCCCCAGATCAAGGCTGCTCGTGTGGTCCAGGAAACCCTCAACGACGGGCTGCAACCGCGGTGGCATGACCCGCTGCAGTTTCTCGAACGCGCTCAAGGCGGCGTCTGCGGTGCCGGTGACGCCAGTGGCGACCGTGTCGCGGAGGGAGAGCATGACGGCGACGGCTTCAGCGGTATCGAACATGAGCGGCGGCAATGTTGCCCCAGCTTCCAGGTGGTATCCGCCGCCGGCACCGAGCACGGTCGTGACGGGGTAGCCGAGTTGCCGCAACCGGCCGATGTCCCGCCGCACGGTGCGCGGCGTCACGCCAAGCTCTTCGGCGAGTTGCACGGCGTTCCATTCACGCGCTCGTTGCAGGAGTGCCAGTAGTCGCAGCAGCCGTCCAGACGTATCCCACATGGATTCCATCCTCCCCGATGAGTAGGACAAGACCTGTCCGCCTTGCCTGCGACAGTGGCCTCATGACCACAACCCAGGACACCACGATCACTCCCTTCCGTATCGACATTCCGCAAGCAGATGTCGACGATCTCACCTCACGCCTTCGCGCCACGCGGATGCCGGCCCCGCTGCCCGGAGATGATTGGGACACGGGCATCCCCAGCGGCTACCTTCAAGAACTCGTCAGCGCCTGGGCGACCAAATTCGATTGGCGCGACCTCGAGGCGCGCCTTAACGAGGTCCCGCAGTTCACGACGGTCATTGACGGCCAGCAAATCCACTTCGCCCACGTACGCTCCACCGTGCCAGATGCGACACCGGTGCTTCTCACCCATGGCTGGCCGGGATCGTTCCTCGAGTTCCTGCATCTCATCGGCCCACTCACCGACCCGGAGTCCCACGGCGGCGACCGCGCGGATGCCATGCATCTGATCATCCCCTCGCTACCCGGTTTCGGTTTCTCCACACCACTGCACAGCGCCGGCTGGACCACCACGCACATCGCCGAGACATGGATCCACCTCATGGACCGGCTCGGCTACGACCGATTCGCTGCCCACGGCGGCGACCTCGGCGCTACCGTCTCCCCGGAGATCGCCCGCGTCGCACCCGAACGCGTGATCGGCGTGCACGTCAACGGAGCGTTGAGTTTTCCCAGCGATGTCGGCGAGGGCGCCCGGGCTGCGATGAGCGCGCGCGACCAGGATCGGCTGGAGCTCGTCACCACGTTCATGAGAGAGGAGAGCGGCTACATCGCTATCCAGTCGACCAGGCCTGGCCTCATCGGTGTCGCTCTCTCCGACTCCCCCGCTGCACAGCTGACCTGGATGCTCGACAAATTCCGCGCCTGGACCTGGCCCCTCGAGACGCTGCCTGATGAGATCCTCGGACGCGAGTGGATCCTCGCGAACGCCTCGCTGTACTGGTTCACCGCCAGCGGAGGGTCGTCCGCGTACGTCGGCTACGCGCAGAACACCTGGGGCGCCGCGCCGCGAAACTCCGGAGTCCCGACCGCGGCGATCCAATTCGCGCACGACGTCGGCATCCACTCACAATCGACCGACGCGAACACAATCGTGCGCTGGAACGATATCGGCGACCGCGGCGGCCACTTCGCCGCCCTCGAAGAGCCCGAACTCCTTATCGACGACCTCCGCAGCTTCCTGCGAGAAATCCACCGGTGACAAATCGTTGCAACGACCGGTCGAATTCGCCGTTCCCCCAAATTCGGCACCCTAATTAGGCGGTGCCAGCTTGTCGCGACCGACGACATCCGCTATTCGTTTCAGCGACACTTTCCCGCCGAACTCCTGGTACGTCTCGTTCTTTGATGCGCCTAGGGCCTAGTTTGTGTCCTCCTGGTGCATGCGTCCCTGCGGGAGCGTCTGGCGATCGGTCGTACCGCTCGATGACGCGTTGCCGATGATCGCCCTGTCGAGCAAGCACGATCTTGTCTCGCACCCCCGCCAGGATCGTGCCGCCGGACTTCGGTCGCGTCACGCGGGGCGAGTGTGGGACTGCGCGGCTCCCCCAGCGCCTCCTGGTCCTAAACCTGAACGCTACCCACGACTTCCCGGCCGAATTGGGCCAACAGCGCGATGACGGCGTCACTGCACACCCTCATCTCGGCTGCGAGACGGTCGAGTGCGGTGCCCGCGGGCAGGAGCTCGGCGAAGAAGTTGCGGATACGCAACGCCCCGTTGCAATTGCTAAATAGAGAAGTTGTTAGTTCTTCTCCGGCATTGGCCGCGAGGTAGTCCAAATCGAGATGAGGGCGATACCCAGCCCGACCATGAGGGCGGCTGCGTTGACCGAGCCGGAAATGATGCCGATCGTCGCATCGTAGGTGACGAGGCGCACCAGCCCGACGACAATCAGGATTGCTCCGCTTGCAAGCAGGAGCACGGGCAACCTCAGTAGACAGCCAAGCGCGGCGATGGCACCGAGTACGACCACCACGAGCGCTTGGATCAGGTTCACCGAGACGAACTGCAGCGGCGTGTAGTGAAGCAGCGAGAACAACGAACTGAGCACCGTGAGACCGGCGACTATCAGGCCAGGGGTACGCCAAACCTCAGAGGTGGAAGGTGTGGCACCGGTGCGTCTGGTGGCGTTCATGACAGCGCCATTGCAATCCGAGCCGGTCGACCGCGGGTGAGCGACCACCGGGG
>NZ_JPRS01000142.1 GCF_000738085.1 Cryobacterium sp. MLB-32 | reverse complement strand
GTCGTGTTTACCTTGAAACCAAGGCGGCCACCGAGGTTGACGCTCATGTCGGTAGCGAAACCCTGAATGGCCGAGCTTCCAGAACCCGTGACGTCCCACTGCGAGGCAGGATTTCCCGCCTTGCTGTTCTCGCACGCGATGGGGTTCTGGATGGGAACCGTGCAGGGGCCGGCAGCGGTGGCTGCCGGAAGATTCGGCACGACACTGAATGCCAGTGTGAGAGAGAGGACGGCCGCCCAGAAGGCACCCCGCCGGATTGATGCTCGCATAAACCCTTCCTCTGTGGATCTGTCGATGTGTCGTGGGTCGACCGCTGTTTCCCCATTTGGGGGTGAGTGTCGCGCGGTTTGATGGCGCGGTCAATGGCTCGAATGACGTCGGAACGCAGGCGGTGGAATGGGTGTAAATTCAAGTCCTCATGGTTGTAAACCCGAACGCGCACCTGTCCCCGGCCGCCCTCGACTTTCTCGACGAGCTCGAACAGCACAATGACCGTGACTGGTTTGCAGAGCACAAGGCCACGTA
>NZ_JPRS01000141.1 GCF_000738085.1 Cryobacterium sp. MLB-32 | reverse complement strand
TGTTCAACTTCAGGCCAGACCCCCAATCCTGGGGCTAACTGAGCAGATCAGAACGCGTCAGTCGATCTCCGAACCAGTTGTGCAGGCCTGAACGGACATCTGTGCAATTGAGAATGCTCATCTCGATGTCAGTAAATTGCTCATTTGGCTGTCAGTGACCAGTCGCTGTGTGGCCAGGGTGGGACTGCTACTGGAGCGGTCTAGTGATCTTCATGTCTCATGTGCGTTCGTTCGGGGATGTTCTGGGCTGGGCGATCGGTGAACCCGAGGGCGTAAAGGACATCGGGGTGGGGTGCCAGGGCGGTGAGGTTCCCGTCCGGGTCGCGGGGGTAGTAGGCGAGCTGGGCGCGGATGAGCGTCCAGCTGCGCCCCGAGAGTCGTTCATGCTGGTCGCGGGGCGCGACGGCGCCCAGGTGGTCGCGGATCAGGTGGAGGACACTCGAGGCGGTCTCCTCGGTCAGGGGCCGTCGACCGTGCGAGCGGTTGTGGGCATAGTCGTTCACCGCCGGCTTGACGCGGCCGCGGCTGGCGGGTGCTGGCTGGCTGGGTTGGCCGAAGACCCGTGATATCGGTGGTTGCTCGGCTGGGTGTGAAGCGGTGGCATGAATGGGTGGGGCGTCGATCTGGGCGCAGGTGATTCTGATCTGCCAGGTGGCGTCGAGCGTGGGTGGCTGAGCAGGCAGCGTGACTTGACAGCGGTCTGCCGCGGCTTGGACCCTCTCGTTCGTCACCGTTGGCGGTGTGAACAGCCGTTGTCGGGCGGCGGTGGGCTGCTGCATGGCGAAGTCGGCGGCGGCTCGTAGCAGGGGGCGCGCAGCGACGGGCACGTGAAAGACAGCCGGGGTCGAAATGGTCGGCGCTGTCTGGGTGATCAGGTTCGGCGCCATCTTGGCGATTGGGGGCCGCCATGCGACCCGGAGGGCAGTGGGGTTCGGGTGCTGGCCGGCCAGTGTTGCGTAGCTCGTCGCCTGTGGGGATATGCCTGTGAACAGTGCGGTGGCCACGGCTGCGGCGACCATGGGATGGGCCACGCCCGTACGGATCCGCTGCAGGGCGTCCTGGCTGACCGGCAGAGCGTTCAGACCCGGCCCGCTCAGGACGTCCAGGAGGTCGCGAGCTGAGGGAATACCCAGCAGCAGCCCGTGTGCCAAGAACCCAGCCTGGGCCCCGCGCAGCCGGGCCAGGGTGTGAGCACGGGTAGGGGTGTCATGCACCAGCCCAGTCAGGAATAGTTGCACGTGCTCCGTGCCAGCCCAGGTCTCCTCGGGCGCGGGGGAGCTCAACCAGTCGCAGGCTGTCTGCCGCCCGTGCTGATAGGCGGCATCGACCCGTGCGAACGCCGCAGGGGCGAGCCGACGGTACGCCTCGGCCCGAAAGTGCGCGACGCCAGCGGCGGGCAGGTCCGGCAGCTGGTCGGTGTCTTGGCTGCCAGACCGCGGTTCCGCCGTGACCTGGGGTGGGTAGGCCGGCTCGTGCGGGGCGAGGGCCTGTGCCAAGTCCGTGAGCACGTGGTGCTTGATTCCGGTCAGGACGGCGCCCAGGCGTTCGGGGATCTGGCGGGTGTGGCAGACCAACATCAGGCGGCTGCCGGTGTGAAGGCACAGTCCGAGCAGGCGATTCCAGGTGCCGGCCGAGAGCCGATCGGCGCGAAGCACGATCAGATCTTTGACCTGATCGGTGAGCATCCAGGCGGCCACGGCCTGCCAGGTCTGTGCCATCCCGGTCAGGTGCTCAGCCTCAAGCCGGGTCACCGGCCGGTCAAGGGCGACCAGTAAGTCGTGAGCGAAGGCTTTGGGGCTGGAAGTTGCGGGCGTGGGATGCACCACGACCAGGCCGCGGGCCGGGTCGTGGTGCTGCAGCAGGCTCACCGTCACCCGGACGTCGTCCGTGGGGTCTATCAGGATTCGAACTGGCGCAGTTCTATCTGGTTGGTTGGCACGGTCACCCACCGCTGCCGCCGAGTCGGCTGAAGACCCACTGCAGGACTTCCCGGTCGGGACGTTCACGTTCCAGGCGGGCCAGTGCGGTGACCAGATGGGCGGTGATCTTCGACCAGGCCCGGAAGTTGCCGTGTCCGGCGTGCACATCGGTGTAAGCGATGTCCTCCGGGTCGGCGTCGGCCCAGACCTGGTGGTAGGCGGGGATCACGGCCAGGACTTGCTCGCGGGTCAGGCGCCGGAACTCTTGCCAGACGTAGACCCGGCTGGAGAGCATGGGTTCGCGGCGCAGCACCCGGTAGCAGTCGCCGCCGCCGACGAAGACGATCGCGATGTCGGTGCGTCGGTCGTCCCACAGGTGCCGCCACAGTTCAAAGCACTCCCGTGAGAGCCACTGAGCTTCGTCGCAAACGAGCACACGGAACCGTTCGGACAACACGTCTTTGAGTAGGGCGTCGAACTCGATCGGTCGTGAGGGTGGGGTTCCGCCGACTCCGAGGGCATCGAACAGGACGTGGCGGATGTCGCGTGGGGTGGGCCGGGCTCGGAACTGTACCCGGCACACGTCGGCCGGTGCCAGTGCCCGCAGTGACGTGTTGACCGACAGTGTCTTGCCGAGCCCGGCGTCGCCGTGCACGCACATCATTGCCTTGGCTGCTACGACGTCGGCTAGGTTGTCCTGCAGCGTCAGCAGGGCCTCGGTCGCTACTACGTTTGCCCCTGCCAGGCCGAGGTAGTGATCGTCTCGCTCGTCGATATCCGCCCACGCACTCACCGGCCTTGGCCCCCGCCGATGCCTTCGTCCAAGGCACGGTTGGTCTTCTCGCTCGGGGGCCGGGGCAGGACCCAGCCTGGTGCTGGCGGCCGTAGCGGCATCAGCAGGGGCCGGGCTACGGCCCGCAGCTGCTGGTCGTCGGCGTCGGACAGCTCGGCCGTGGCCTGGCCGACGGTGACGGTGTTGATTCGTTGCGGGGGTGCCGCGGTGGTCGCCGCGGCGTACCGGATCCGGCGGGCTTTCTCCGCCTTGCGCAGGTCTGCCTGCAGTTGCCGCCGGCGGGCCTCGCGGGAGCGGAGCAGGTCACCAATCTGCTCGCTGCTGGCCTGGTCAGCGAGCGTCGCGGCGCCCAGGTGCTCGGCAGTGCTGGCGTCGAACACCTCGACCTCGTGCTCGTGGTGGGGCATGTGTCGCAGCCGGACCTGGCGTCCGACCTGTCCGGTCATCCACGCGGCGACGTACTGGCGTGCCCGCCACGAGACACCCTTCGTGGTGATTTTACGGGTGCGTCCGTCATCTTCCAGGGTGAGCAGCCGCAGGTCACTGGTGGGCACAGTGTTCAGCGGGGTCGGGTCGTCCAGCCAGGCCTGTAGTGGTGTCTTGCCTTCCAGTACAGGCATCTGGTGCTCGGTGTTCCACCACCGCACCCAGGCCAGCAACTCTGCGACGAACGCCTCGAATGTCAGCGCTGGTGCGTCCGGATCGATGGATTGGCCGTTCGCGAGTTTCTGTGCGCCGGTGTAGCGGGGGAGGCCCGCGAAGAACATCTGCCCCGCCGCCCCGTTCACCGTCTCCACCGTGCCTTTCAGGTGTGGTGTGTACGGGGGCAGGGGGACGACTTTGACGGCGAAACCTGCCAGCACGCTGGCCACCGCCTTGGATAGGAAGTCCTTCCCTCGGTCGATCCGTACTCTCTGGGGTAGCCCACCTGGCGGCCCGTACGGCGCGTCGAGGGTGATCGCTGCGCGCAGCGCCGCCAGGATGCTCTCCCTGGATGGCGCCCCCGGCGTGATGGCCGTGCCGCATATTGCGTTCGTGCCGACGTCAATGAACCATGTCACCCACGGCTTGACCAGTCGGCCCTCGACGTCTACCTCCACGGGGGCCTCAACATGATCGGACTCCCACGCCTCATTGCGGGGTGTCCGCGGTCGTTGCAGGAAAACGTCATGCGCACGCCGGGCGTGTTCACCGTGGCGCAGGCCCGCCCGGTCTCCGCGCAGGATGTCCCGTTCCACGGCCCGTTGCAGGGTCTGTCGGCTCATAGCCGCCGTCCCCGCGCTCTTCGCCTCCTCGACGAGCTCGCGGTGCACGGCGGAGATGTTGCCACGCCAGAACGCGAGCCGTTCACGCACCAGGTCCGTGACTGTGAAATGGTCGCGCGCCGCCCGGTTGAGGTCGTCGCTGGCTCGGGCCCGCTCGATCCACCGCCACAGGGTCCGCTGCGACACGGCCAGTCCCTCGGCCGTCAGCCGCACGTCCTCCGTTGTCAGCCGGCCCTCACCATCCAGGGTCATCAGCCGCCGCACCGTCGCCTCACGAGGAAGCCGATCATGCGCCACCGGGTCCTGTTCGCTCATTGCCGACCCCTTCTGCCTCGACCACCAGATCACCACGGTGATCAACGAGCCTACTGGGACGGGCCCGCGGTCCACTGACATCGAGATGAGCAATTTACTGACATCGAGATGAGCAATTTCCGCTGATTACTGACATCGAGATGAGCATTCTCAAAATCACAAGCGCTGTACCTTACAACGCCCAAAAGCGTTTCGTATTTCGTTACGTATTCTGTATTCTGTTA
>NZ_JPRS01000140.1 GCF_000738085.1 Cryobacterium sp. MLB-32 | reverse complement strand
GCGTGCCGCGGAAAAGCCAGATGTATGCCCCGCTGACTGCAAAGAGTACGACGTTCTTGGACATACGCATGACGGCCAGCAGGATGCCACCCAGAACGCCAATAATGAGGCTCACGACGGTGAGCCAGACGGTCGTCCACAGACCCGACAGGATTGTGGGGTATGCCAGGTACTGGGCAATCACCTCCCACCGGATGGAATCGTTGGTTGCGATGGCGTTCACAAACGCGACAATCACCGCTACCACGATGGCACCCGAAATCCACTGGCCATACTTGCGGCTTTGCACGACCCGGAGACCGGGCGCGGCCGGCGAAGCCACTTCCAGCGTCCCGGTCTCCGTTTCGTGAAATGACATCGTTACTCGATTTCGCCATTGATGGTTGCGGAGTCGACAGCGCCGGTACCAACGTTGTGGGCATCCAAGACCTTGGCGTAGGTCCCATCGTCGATCAGCGACTGGAGCGACGCCTGAATAGCGTCACGCAGGTCGGTGGAGTCCTGACGGAACATCATGCCCACGAGGGTTGGCGTGATCAGCTCGGTGTTCGAAACCTCAAAGGTGCTGCTCTTGCCCTGCTGAGCAATGTTGTAGCGCGCCACGGCATCCTGTACGAGCAGGGCGTTCACCCGACCACTCTGTACCTGCAGGAATGCCGTCTGATTGTCGGGCAGCGAAACGATGTCGACCTTCTTGCTGGCGCAATCGCCTTCGTTGAGGGCAACCAGCATGCTCTCTTGAGCGGATGCCTTCAAGACCGATACCGGCTGGCCACACAGGTCAGCCATCTCGGTGATGTTCTCGGGGTTTCCGGTCTTCACAACAATGCCCTGGCTGGACTTGTAGTAGTTCACGAAGTCGTACTGGGCCTGACGCTCGACGGTGTTTGTGTACCCGGCCGCGAGCATGTCGAATCGGTTCGCGTCGAGGGCCGGAAGAAGCCCATCGAATGCGGCGTTGGTCAGCTCGAAGGTGACGCCAAGTCGCTGGGTGAGAGCGGTCACGAGGTCCGGGTCCAGTCCGACAATCGTGGCGCCGTCGGCGTCGAGATACTCATAGGGAGCGTACATGGCCTCGGTACCGATCTTGATCACCTTGCTGGCCTGGATATCGGCGGGCAACATCTCAAAAAGGGCACTGTCGGCGCTCACTGCCGCCTCCGGGGATGTCTCAGCAGCCGGGGCGGCGGCCGGGGCGCATCCAGAGAGTAGGGCGACCGATGCCAGTCCAGCGACAATGACGGCGATTCGCGGACGGATATTTCGCGTCGGGCGGGTGTTCGCAGAGAACATATTTTCCTCGATTATTGTGATGGGCCGTGCAGGATGAGCGGTGCTGTTGTGGCGGTGCTGAGCGGGAAAATTAGAGGTGAGTGGGCGCGAACATCGTGAGATGGGCGCGAAGAACGACGACGGTGGGTCCGTCAACGGCCCAGGCTTCGACGAGGTCGGCTGCAAGCGTTTCTGGAGTGCTGTTCCAGGCGGGCACGCCGAAGGAGGCCGCCAGAGCCGGAAAATCGGGACGGGACAGTTCGGTGCCGATGGCTTGACCAAAGCTCGCGACCATGTACTCCCGAAGGATTCCGTAGCCGCCGTCATCGACGATCAGCCAGGTAACCGGGAGGTTGTGTTGACGTGCGGCAGCCAATTCGGCGATCGAGTACATGGCGCCGCCGTCGCCGGAGACGGCCAGGGTACGTCGGCCCGTTCCCGCGGCTGCACCGAGAGCGGCCGGAAAACCGAAGCCGAGTCCACCGGCACCCTGAGCGCTATGAAATCCACCGGTCCGGGGATCCCAGGCCGACCACGCCCAGTATCCGGCGATGGTCATGTCCCAGAATGTCTCGGCGTCATCCGGAACGGCCGAGCGAATGTCTGCCAGCAGCCGTCGTTCGAGGCCAAGGTCTTGGCCAGTGAGCCGTTCCTCTACATTGCCCAGGAGCGCGCTCACCGTGCGCTCCACGTCGGAGTGCTGTGCAGGCTGAACGGCATCGGCGAGAGCCCGCAGTGCCAGGGCCGCGTCGGCGTGGATGCCCAGCGCCGGGTGGTTGGATTCGAGCACCCGGGCCTCGGCGTCGATCTGAATGAGGCTGCCGGTGGGTGCGAAGGTGAAGTAGTTGCTGGTGATCTCCCCCAACGAGGTGCCCACGACCAGGAGTACGTCGGCGTCTTCGAGCAGTTGAGTGGTGTGCGCGTCCTCGATCCAGGACTGTGCGCTTAGCGCGTGATTCCACGGGAAGATTCCCTTGCCGCCGGGAGTGCTCACCACCGGGGCCTGGATTCGTTCAGCGAGCGCACGGAGTTCCTCGTGAGCTCCGGAGCGCCGCGCGCCACCGCCGGCGAGAATGACGGGGTTTCGTGCTCCGTCGAGCAACCGCGCCGCCTCTTCGATGAGTTCTGCCCGTGGTGCGCGTGCAACGGCAACCGCCCGCACGTCGATCACGCGGGGAAGAAGAGTTGCTTCAAGCAGCACGTCCTGGGGTATTTCGACCCAGACGGGGCCGGCCGGGGCAGAGATCGCGAGCGTCCAGGCATCCGCAATGGCCGAGGGGATCTGACCGGGCGTGCGAACGAGCCAGGTGTCTTTGGTGACCTGTGCCGCGGCATCGCGCTGGTCGTCGAGCTGATGCAACAGGCCTTTCCTGGCGCCTCCCAACCCCACGCGGGGAATCTGGCTGGCAATAACAACGAGCGGCACGCCTGTTGCGTGCGCCTCCTGCAGGCCCGCAAGCGCCGTGAGGGCACCGGGGCCGGTCGACAGGAACAGGACACCCACCTCTCCGGTGGCCCGGGCATACCCGTCTGCGGCGAAGGCTGCATTGTTTTCGACCCGCGAGCTCACGAAGTGAAGGTGACCGCGGCTGAGGGCATCGAAGAGCCCCAGGGCATGCTGCCCGGGGATTCCGAAGACGGTTCGGGCACCCAGCGCTTCGAGGGTTTCGACAGCAAGGTCACCGCCGGTACGTCGATTGTCGGTCATGTTCCGCGGTCCCCTGCCTCAAACCACGACACCCGTGATTTCCTTGTGATGTAACTAAAGTATTCCGTCAGTAAACAAGAAAGCAAGGTTTTTGTGCCAAAGGCGACTTTGTAACACAGAGTTCACACAGCGCGCGAAAACACGAAACACGTCCAGCGGGGGCTCAGCCGCGGCTCAGCCAACCGGCACCCACGCATCGCGCAGCCTGTGGCCGGAACCGCCAGCAGTGTGCAGCAAACCCTCAACCGCCAGGGGCGTCGGGCCGAACATTTCAGCGGACGCGGGTTAGACCGAGCCCTCCCATGCGGCTGGGGCCAGAACCCAGATGAGTTCCGTTTCAACGACCGGATCAGCGACCCAGGTGTGCGGTTCGCGGCCATCGAACGTGAGGGAATCCCCCGCGGCGAGCTGCCACGTGCGGTCGCTGAACTGGACCGTCAATGAACCGAACAGCACGTGTACGACGTCAACGGGCGAGTTCACGGTGTAGAACTTGTCCCCTCCGGTGCCTCCCGGAACCACCGTGGAACGCACCAGCTGAACCCGGCCCTCACGGCGCGGGCTGAGAAGGCGTTCATTGACGCCCACGCCGCCGAGGTTGATGTGCGGCGCGTTCTCCCACGTCACAAGTTCACCGGCGGAGGACAAGAACAGGTCACCGATGCTCACGTTCAGAACTTCGCAGAGGGCAACGAGCGTTGCCACACTCGGTGAGGTCATATCGCGTTCGATACGGCTGATGAAGCCCTTGGTGAGTCCTGTCGCAACAGCGAGCTGGTCAATCGTGAACTGCTGCGCACGGCGGGCTGCGCGCAGACGACTGCCAATGGCCGCCCGCTGGTTAGAGGGTTCGACAGGCATTGGACGCATGGGTTCTCCTGACAACGCAGATGTGAGAATCCCATTCTGACAGGTGAATTCGCTTGTTGCTGGAAAAGCAACATATTATGCTTTCAGAACAACCACGTGGCCGAGATGTGCACATGGTGTGCAGAGAACCCAAGCGTCGCACTGGTGGGGCGCAAGACGTGAAGCCCACGAAAGGACACCTCAGATGACCATATTCAGCGACTCGACCATGGAACTATCGGACGGCAAATTCCACCGTCTCATGGGCCCCGAGGCTTCGCCGCCATTCTCCGATCACGGCGAACTCGAATCCGTCTGGGGGCGCCGTTGGGGTGCAGCCGACGAGGTAGGAAGACTTCGCTCGGTACTCATGCGCCGCCCGAGCCGCGGCCTGGCACACATCACCGAGGCGGCGTGGAATGAGGAACTCGGAGCACTCGTAGATCCGCACCGCCGGTGGTACTGGACCGGCCCCGACGCCCCCGACATGACCCTCCTCGACACGCAGTACCAAGGCTTTGTTGACGCGCTCACGGAGAACGGCGTTGAGGTCGTCTTCGCCCCCGAACTAGCCGACACGTTCACCAAGGCCGTCTATACACGCGACCCCCTCGTCACCATTCCGGGCGGCGCAATTATCGGCCGCCTCGCCCCGCGCATGCGCCGCGGCGAAGAGCAATCCATTACGCAGACTGTCGCCGCCGCGGGTCTGCCGATTCTCGGCACCATCACGGGCGAGGGGCTGGTCGAAGGGGGCAGCTTCGTGAAGGTGCGCAAGGACCTGGCATTTTTCGGCACCTCCGTGCGATGCAACCCAGAGGGATACCGTCAGCTGGCCCGAATACTCGACGAACAGGGAATCGCGCTCAAGCAGGTCAACCTGCCCGGTTACCTCATTCACCTCGACATGTGTTCGGTCATGCTCGACGACAACCTTGCCCTGGTCAACCCTCGCCTCGCTCCTTACGACTACATGACGGCCCTCTGGGACCTGGGAATTGAAACCCTCGAGGTGGACAGTCGCGAAGAATGGGCCTGCAATATGCTCGTCCTCAACAAAAGAAAGGTCATCATGCCCGATCATTTGCCACGAACTGCCTCGATGCTGCGCGACGAGGCCGGGATCGACGTCACCGCAATTCCGTTCCGCGAAATTCTCAAAAACGGTGGCGGTCTGCACTGCTCAACAATGGAACTCCAGCGTGACTGGGCTTAGCGCGGGGCACC
>NZ_JPRS01000139.1 GCF_000738085.1 Cryobacterium sp. MLB-32 | reverse complement strand
AGAACACGCACTCATCCATGGTGTGGATCGTGCATACCTCGTGCATCGGCTCTCCTCAACCCGCAAACATTAGAGCTTTAGGTTAACGCACGAGTGGCGTCCCGCGATAGACGGGACGCCACTGTGTTACACAATGTTCATATCAAGCGGGTCTCAGATTCCGATCCGCACAATGTAGTAGTCGCTCGTCCAGATGGGCTGGATGCGCACGTTCTGGCCGGTGTACGGCGCGTGCAGAATGTTGCCGTTGCCGGCGTAGAAGCCATCGTGGCCGGGCATGATGACGAGGTCGCCGGGAACGGCATCCTCAATCGAAATGCGGGTGCCCATGGCGCCCTGCCCCGTGGACGAGTGCGGCATGCTCACGCCGAACTGGGCGTAGACATACATAATAAAACCGGAGCAGTCGAAGCCGGCCGGGGTCGCCCCACCGTAGACATAGGGCACGCCTTGATATTCGGACGCCTTGTTGAACACGGCCTGCAGGTCGAACGCCGGGTGACTGGGGTTCGCGAGGTAGTCGGCGGCCGAGGGGCCGGTGTAGGCGCTTGCATAGGTCGTGCGCTGGGAAGCGACCGCAACCCGGCGGGCCTCGGCGGCGGCAGCCGCAGCGGCGGCCTGAATCTCTTCGGGCGTCGTGGCGGTGAAGCCCTCGCGGGCCACGCTCACGGTGGCGGCCTGGGCATCGACCTCCACAGCCTGTGCGCCCGCCTTGGTGGCCTGAGTGGACGCGGTCGACTTAAAGGTTACGTCGTTGGATCCCGGCGCGAACGCATAGGCGGGAAGGGCCATGGTGGCGACGAGGCCGCTGGCCAAAGTCATGATCACGATGTTGCTGAACCCACTGCGTCGGGCACGCTTCGGGGCGGCGCGGTGGCCGGAGTGACGGCTGACCGACGTGTCCACTTTTTCCAGTGAACCGGGTGTCGGCGTCGTCCCACGACGGGACCTTCGTATTCCTAATGCGGCCAAAGTTATCCTCCGACGCCTCGACAACACTAGGTAGTTGCCCCGTCCACTTCGCTAGTCGCGGGTGTGTACCGCAGCAAGAGACGGGTAGATCTGGCGTCTTGCCGAGGGTCCTTCGACCTTTGTCTGGTCTGTGGGACATCCCCGAGGTTACGGGACAGCGGTCGGTTTGTCACTCCGAATGCCACTTTTCTAACGAAATGGTAACGGGGCATAGTCGGCTGGCGGACGATTGGGGCCACCGAACCCACGGCATCCGCTTCAGCCGCTCGGCGCCACAACGGCGTGATTACGCGGATGTGCCGGGTGTCGTCACGAAGATATGACCGGCTACTTCGTTCGGCAGCTCAAGGCCGTTGCCAAAACCTTCGACCTTTACCAGAACGTACGATCCGACGGCCGAAAACATACCTGTTGCTCCCGGCATGACTCCGGACTGCTTGAGCTGGAGCAGGAGTTCCGGGTCGAACTGCACCGGCTCGCCCAGCCGACGGATGACCGCGGTCACGGGTTCAGGCGAACTCCCCACCACCGCGAGCAGATTTGTGACGCCCGCCATGAACGCCACGGCGGGCGAATCACCGAACTCGTCGAGCCCCGGAATCGGGTTGCCGTACGGCGACTCGGTGGGGTGGCCAAGGATCTCGAGGATCTTCCGTTCGACCTGCTCGCTCATCACGTGTTCCCAGCGACAGGCCTCGTCGTGCACGAACTCCCACTCGAGCCCAATCACGTCGCTCAGCAGGCGCTCGGCAAGACGATGCTTGCGCATCACGTGCACAGCCTTCAGACGGCCTTCAGAGGTCAATTCAAGATGACGGTCACCCGACACCACGACGAGCCCGTCGCGCTCCATACGGGCCACGGTCTGCGACACTGTGGGCCCTGAATGACCGAGCCGTTCGGAGATGCGCGCGCGCAGAGGCACGATCTGCTCCTCCTCGAGGTCCAGAATTGTGCGCAGGTACATCTCAGTGGTGTCGATTAAATCAGTCATCCGCAGCCTCTCTCTGGGCCGCTGCACGGCCGGTTTTCGATGCTCCAAGACTAGCCGCCACCGCGGTCGCTACTAGAATCGCCTCATGCCGGACCTGATGATTCCCACTGAACTGCTGCCCCTCGACGGACGATTCGGCTGCGGCCCCTCGAAAATCCGCCGCGAACAACTCGATCACCTGATCGGATTCGCGACCGGAATCCTGGGCACAAGCCACCGCCAGCCGCCCGTGAAAGACCTTGTCGGTCGTGTGCGGGCCGGTCTGGCCGAGCTTTTCGACATTCCCGAAGGCTACGAGGTCGTGCTCGGAAACGGCGGATCGACCGCCTTCTGGGACGCCGCCGTGTTCTCCCTGATCGAGAAGCGCAGCCAGCACCTCGTCTTCGGCGAGTTCGGCGGAAAGTTCGCCAAGGCCGCCGCGGCCCCTTTCCTCGAAGCCCCCGACGTTGTCAATGCCCCCACCGGATCGCGCAGCGAATTCGTCGCCCGCGAGGGGATCGATGTGTACGCCTGGCCCCAGAACGAAACCTCGACCGGGGTCATGGCCCCGGTCACGCGTGTCGTCGGCGACGAGGGTGCCCTCACCGTGATCGATGCCACGAGCGCGGCCGCGGGCATCGACTTTGACGCCGACCAGGCGGATGTCTACTACTTCGCCCCCCAGAAGAACCTCGCCTCCGACGGCGGCCTGTGGCTCGCCCTCTTCTCCCCCGCAGCGATCGAGCGCGTCGAACGCATCCACGCCAGCGGACGCTACATCCCGGAGTTCCTGAGCCTGAAGAACGCGATCGACAACTCGCGCCTCAATCAGACCCTCAACACCCCGGCCCTGACGACGCTGCTCCTGCTCGAGAGCCAGATCGACTGGATCAACACGAGCGGCGGGCTGAGCTGGGCATCCGCGCGCACCCAGGAATCGTCGTCCGTCCTGTACGACTGGGCCGAGAGCGTTGACTACGCCATGCCCTTTGTGGCCGACCCGACCCACCGCTCCCAGGTCGTCGCCACGATCGACTTCGTCGATTCGGTCGACGCCTCGGCCATCAGCAAGATCCTGCGCGCCAACGGCATCCTGGACACCGAACCGTACCGCAAGCTCGGCCGCAACCAGCTGCGGGTCGCGACGTTCACTGCGATCGACCCCAACGACGTGCGCAAGCTCGTCGCCTCGATCGAGCACGTCGTCGGTCACCTCGGAAACTAGCGAACTCTCACAGAAGCGGGTCGGGCATGCGTCTCTGGTTGAAAGACAGCGAACGTCGGCCTGACCCGCTGCCCGCACGAACGGATGCCCGCAAGGCCTTCTTTGCCGGCACCGTGGTGTGGCTTCTGGCTCTCGGTGCCGCGCTGATCCTGCGCGACCAGATTACCTCCGCCGGCCTCGACTGGTGGATCTGGTGCGCCGTGATCGGCGTGGGACTGGGACTATTCGGACTGCTCTGGGTGCAGATGCGGCGACGCTAGGGCCTCGTCGAAGTCGATGCCGTCGAGGTGGTCGTCGGCACGGTCGGTGTCGAATCCGTCGTCGGGCTCGTCGTCGTCGGGCTCGTGATCGTCGTCAGATTCCTCATCCTCGTCGGAGTCGTCGTCCTCATCAGAGTCGTCGTCGTCGTCGTCATCACGGTCGTCGTCGTCGTCAGACTCGTCGTCCTCGTCGTCCTCGTCCTCGTCGCCTTCGCCGTCCAGAAGACGATCAGACCACGGCACCCAATCGGGCGCGGTCAGGGCGTACTCGCCGGGCATGAGTTCGGTCTCGAGCACTGTCGGCGTGGCGTTCTCGTCGGTGCGCGCGAGCGTCACGGTCCATTGCCAGCCAGGGTAACCGGGCAGGGCGCAGTCGAAGAGCAACGACACAACGCGCTCGCCCGCCACGACGTGGCCGAGCAGCGAACCGATGGAATCGGCCGGCGTGATCTCTTCGAGCGCCGTGCGCGCGAGGTCGACGGCCGCGAGCAGAACCGCATCGGCGACGGGCGTCGCCTCATTCTCGGCACCGTCAACGACGGCCCCATCGTTCGTCGCCAGGTCGACCGACAGGGTGATGTCTTCGGGGTCAGGCATCCAGTTCTTCTGCAACCTTCCGCAGCATGGCTGCAATCTTGTGACTGTGCGAGCTCTCGGGGTACCGCCCGCGACGCAGGTTCGCGCCGATGCCGTCGAGCATCTTCACGAGATCCTCGACGATGATCGCCATATCGTCTGCCGGCTTGCGATTGAGCTTGGATACGCTCGGCGGCGCCTCCATCACGCGAACGGAGAGCGCCTGAGCGCCGCGTTTGCCATCGGCGATACCGAACTCCAGCTTGGCGCCGGCCTTGACCGTGGTTCCGGCGGGCAGCGCAGAAGCGTGGAGAAAGACCTCGTGGCCGTCATCGGAGGTGATGAAACCGAAACCTTTTTCCTCGTCGTAGAACTTGACCTTGCCGGTGGGCATCTAGACCTCGCTGTGGTTTAGGTGTGTGGAGGCGCGCAGGACTGCGCGACGTGCGGGTCCAGCATATTCCGTTCCCGGCGTCACCGCCCCGTATCCTTGAGACTGTGACCAATCAAATTCCACCCTCCACCGGCCGGTTCGAGCGCATCCTCGCGTACATGGTTGCCGGCGTCGTGGGACTGTCCATTCTGTGTTTCGTCGCCATGATCGCAGGCACGGCGCTGGGCGTGGGCAACAACGACGGGTTCAGCAAGGGTCTCTGGCCCATCGTCATCACGCTGCCCCTCTTCGGCCTCCCCCTCGCCTTCCTCCTCACCATCGGTCTCATCGTGTTTGTGGCCATCCGGCGCAAGCGCGACTCAGCGGCAAACCCGAGCTAACCGATGCTGTCACTCGCCACTCGCCTGCGCGCTTTCGATGACACCACCCTGCGCCACGCCGTCGAGGCGCGGGCAGTCTCGCCCACCGGCATCCGCGATTTCTTCGATCTGGCCGATGCCCTGCTCGACCCCGCCGCCATTCAGCGCACCCTTGCGCATCTCGACCGGGCCACCCTCGGCGTCCTGGCCGCTGCCGGCGAGCTCGTGAGCGCATCCATGGCCGACGTGGCCCGGCGCACCGCCGCCGATCCCGCGGCGGCCAGCCTCAGCACTGCAGTGCCCGCGCCCACCGTCGCGGAGATCGCCGCCCGCCTCACCGACACGAGCGGCACCGTCGTCACGCACGATCACGTCGCGGCACGGGCCGCCGATCTCGACCGCCTGCTCCTGTGCGTCGTGGCCGACGGCGCCGTGGCCCCATACGCCGCCGTGTCGGCCCAGCTGGAGGCCTGGCCCGCACTGGGTCTGCCCGGCGCCATCGAGCTCGCGGCAACGCCCGCACCGCCCGCGCTCACGCCGCCCGACGGGCTCGACATGACGTTCACGGACCGGCTTGCCGCCGAACGAGCCTTCTCCTGCGTGTCGTCGATCGCCGAGCTCGTGAGCGAACTTGCCCGCGATCCCGCCCGGGAACTGAGCCGGGGTGGACTCGGCCTGCCCGACACCAAACGTCTCGCCCTCGTCATGGGTGTCGAGATCGATGCCGTGCCCACCCTCGTCACCATCGCCGCTCGAGCCGAACTCGTCGCCCACTCCGAGGGATATTGGATGGAAACCGAGGCCGGTGAAGGCTGGCTGATCGAGCCCACGACCGCTCGCTGGGCGACCCTTGCGAAGGCCTGGCATGCTGCCTTGCCCGACTCCGTGCGCGGCATCGTCCCCCGCTACGCCGGGGTTTCCTGGGGTCAGGGGCTGCGCGGCTTCGTGGATTGGCTCTATCCCGCCGGCGGCGAGTGGATGGAGGCTCAGGTCGCCGAGTTCGCGCGCGACGCCGAGGTCATCGGCGTGACGGCGCACGAAGTCACGAGTTCTGCCGGGGCGAATCTTCTCTCCGGCGAGTTGTCTGCCGCCATCGCTACCCTGACGGCTGCCCTGCCCGCCGAAGTCGGTGCCGTGTACCTGCAACACGACCTGTCGATCGTGGCGCCCGGGCCCCTTGCACCGTCGATCGACGCGCGATTGCGTGCCCTGGCCGACGTGGAAAGCCGTGAACTCGCGTCGAGCTATCGCATTACGGCGGCATCGGTCAATCGCGCCCTGGCCGCCGGGGAAAACGCGGAGTCCCTGCTGACCTTCCTGGGCACGATTTCGCTCACCGGCATTCCCCAGCCGGTGCAGTACCTCATCGAGGAAGCCGCCACCCGCTACGGTCGAGTGCGCGTCGGCAGCGCCGCACCTGGTTCCGCCCCGAAGCAGAGCTACGTTCGCTCCGACGATGCCGAGCTGCTCGGCACGATCGAGGTCGACCAGACTCTCTCCGCCCTCGGGCTCGACCGCGCCGGCACCCGGCTGACGAGCCGCTTCGCCGCCGATCTGGTCTTCTGGGCGCTCAGCGATGCCCGTTACCCGGTGGCCGCGGAGAATTCGGCCGGGGAGATCGTGCACTTGCGACGACACCAGGTTGCGCGCGTCATTCCGCCGCCCCCTGTGGATCCGGCCCAGGCTCTTGTCGACAAGCTCCGGGCGAGCGATGGCGGCGAGGTCGTGGCCGCCGATGCCTGGCTCGCCCGTCAACTGGACACCGCCATCCGCGCCAAACAGACCGTCACGGTGAGCATCAGCATGCCCGGCGGAGTCGTCGTGGACTATCTGCTCGAACCCGCCAGCGTGGGTGGTGGGCGCTTTCGCGCGCGCGACCGCCGGGCCGATATCGAGCGCACGCTGCCCATTTCGAGCATCATCAGCATCACCCCGGCACCATAGCCTGTGCCATCGTGTTCACCCAACGGGCGTAGGCTTGCTGGCTATGTCTGATGGCCCCCTGATCGTCCAAAGTGACCGCACGGTATTGCTCGAGGTTGCGCACCCTCTCGCCGAGGATGCGCGGCACGATCTCGCCGTATTCGCCGAGCTTGAGCGTGCTCCCGAGCACATCCACACGTATCGCATCACACGACTCGGCCTATGGAACGCCCGCGCGGCCGGACACGACGCCTCCGACATGCTCGCAACGCTGGAGAAGTACTCCAAGTTCGCGATCCCGCAGACGGTGTCGGTGGACATCACCGAAACCGTGGGTCGCTACGGACGCCTCGTCATCGAGCGCGACACCGAGGGTGCCCTGGTGCTGCGGAGCAGCGATCAGGCCGTGCTGATGGAAATTGCGGGCGCCAAGCGCATCGCTCCGCTCCTGATCGCGCAGCCCTCCCCCTCGTCGTTCCTCGTGGAGCCGTGGGCTCGCGGCCAGCTCAAGCAAGAACTCGTGAAGTTGGGCTGGCCCGCGGAGGACCTCGCCGGCTACACCCCGGGCACCCCGCACGAGATCGCCCTGCGCGAAGACGGCTGGGCCCTGCGCGACTATCAAAACAAGGCCGTCTCGAGCTTCTTCGACGGCGGCTCCGGCGTGGTCGTTCTGCCCTGTGGCGCCGGCAAGACCCTCGTTGGCGCCGGAGCGATGGCCACCGCGAAGACCAACACGCTCATTCTCGTGACCAACACGGTGTCCGCCCGGCAGTGGCGAGACGAGCTGCTCAAGCGCACCACGCTGACGCCGGAGGAAATCGGCGAGTACTCCGGTCAGGTGAAGGAGGTCAAGCCGGTCACGATTGCGACCTACCAGATCCTGACCGCAAAGCGAAAGGGCGAGTACGCCCACCTTGAGCTGCTCGACGCCATGGACTGGGGACTCGTCATCTACGACGAGGTGCATCTGCTCCCCGCCCCCGTCTTCAAACTCACCGCCGAACTGCAGGCGAGGCGGCGCCTGGGCCTGACCGCCACGCTCGTGCGCGAGGACGGCCGTGAGGGTGACGTGTTCAGCCTCATCGGCCCCAAGCGCTTCGACGCACCGTGGAAGGAGATCGAGGCACAGGGCTTCATCTCCCCGGCCTCCTGCTTCGAGGTGCGCATCGACCTGCCACAGTCCGAACGCCTCACCTACGCCGCGGCGGCCGACGACGAGCGCTACCGCCTCGCCGCCACCGCACCCGCCAAGCTCGGCGTCGTGCAGGCCCTCATCGCGAAGCACGAGGGCGAGCGCATCCTGGTGATCGGTCAGTATCTCGACCAGATCGACGAGCTCGCCGAGGTCTTGAACGCCCCACAGCTCACGGGCGCCACGCCGATCGACGAGCGCGAACGCCTCTATCAGGCGTTCCGGGTGGGCGAGGTGAAGGTGCTCGTGGTCTCGAAGGTCGCAAACTTCTCCGTCGACCTGCCGGAGGCTACCGTCGCCATCCAGGTGTCGGGTTCGTACGGCTCACGCCAGGAGGAGGCCCAGCGCCTCGGCCGCCTGCTGCGTCCCAAGGAATCGGGCCTGTCCGCAAACTTCTACACGCTCGTGGCGCGCGACACCGTGGACCAGGACTTCGCGCAGAACCGGCAACGGTTCCTCGCGGAGCAGGGCTACAGCTACACGATCCTCGACTCGAACTCCCTCACAGAGTCGGCAATCGCCTAGCCCAGGTATTCGCGGAGACGCTCCACATCGTAAAACCGGAGTTCTTCGAGACACGCCGGCCAGGCCGGCAGATCCACCCGGCGTGTCTCAGAAACTCCGGTTTTACGGCTCCTCCCGCCGCCGGCCGTAGCGCAGAAAAACCATGTCCCCGGCGGTGAGCACATGTTTCAGGGCCATGTCCCGTGAGGCATGGGGTCCGTGCGCGATTCGCCCGGACGGGCCACTCTCGAGCACGGGGCTCAGGCTCAGGCAGAGTTCGTCTACGCAGTCCGCCTCAATCAGGGCGCCGAACAGGCTCGGCCCGCCCTCGCAGAGAATCTGACGGAGCCCTCGTTCGGCGAGCGCCTCGACCACGGTCCGCGGATCGATGGCGTTCTCGCCGCAGACCAGCACGTCGGCGACCTCGGCGAGCTCCTTCCTCGCGCCGCGCGGTGACCCAGCGTGCGTCACGATGAGGGGCCGGGTCGCCGCCTCCGTGAACAGCGGCTGCCGCGGGTCGAGATCGAGCCGGCCGGAAACGATCGCGAGCGGCGGCTGCGCGGCCCATCCCCGTGACACGCGCCACTCAGCGTCCGCTGTCGGCAGGCTGACGCCTCCGTAACCCTCGGCCCGCACCGTTCCGGCGCCCACGAGGATGACGTCGCTCAGCAGGCGCAGGGTGTCGAAGACGAGCTTGTCATCGGCGTTGTTGAGGCCGCCGCTCAGGCCGTCCTGAGTCGCCGCGCCATCGAGGCTCGAGATGAAGTTGACCCGCACCTGCGGCAGGCTGCGGTCGGCAATGTGGTAACTCTCCCGCAACGATTCGGGATCAAACATGAGAGCCCCCTCAGGCCTGATTGTGTCGCAGGTAGGCGGGCTGGCGGAACCCGAGGATCGCCTCGGTCATGCGCGCGGCATCCACCGCGGCCCTCACGTTGTGCATGCGCACGATGCGCGCGCCCTGCACGATGCTGAACACCATGGCCGCGAGGGAACCTTCCACACGGTCGCCGCGCTCCCTGTCCAGGGACTCGCCCACGAAGTCCTTGTTCGACACCGCCACGAGAACGGGCAGGCCGAGCGCGGTGATTTCAGCGAGGCGCCGGGTGATCTCCAGGGAGTGCAGGGTGTTTTTGTTCAGGTCATGTCCGGGGTCGACGACGAGGCGATCAAGCGGGATACCCCGACTCGTCGCGAGTTCGACCTTGGCCCGCAGAAAATCGACGACCTCGTGCACAACGTCGCCGTAGGTGGGCGCGGGGTAGGCCGTGCGGGGCTGGGCGAGGCTGTGCGTGATCACGAGGGTCGCGTCACTGTCCGCCACGACGTCGGCCATGGCAGGGTCGTGAATGCCGGTCGTGTCGTTGATCACGTGGGCGCCGGCTCGCAGGGCAGCGAGGGCTACGGCCGGGTGGAACGTGTCCACCGAAATGACGGCGCCGGATCCCCGTAGGGATTCCACCACGGGAACAACCCGGTTGATCTCCTCGTCGAGGGGGACCGGGGGGCCGGGCGCGAACTTGGCTCCGCCGATGTCGACCCAGTCAGCGCCATCCGCTATCGCCTGCCGGGCGGCGGCAACGGATGCGTCGAGCGCGAACGTGGCGCCCTTGTCATAGAACGAGTCGGGGGTGCGGTTGACGATCGCCATCACCGCAACCTCACGGGAAAAGTCGAAAAGACGCCCGTTCATCATTCGCTTCGGCGAATCGATAGTGGGCAAGCGCAGTTCGCTGCGTGTGTTCGCCGTGTGCATACCACTCCCTGCATTTTCGGACCGAGCTGTTCTACAAACGTAGCGAGATACGCCTGCACACCGTCTACTTTCAGGAAACCTTCAGCTAACGCGCAGATGATGGGGGCATGACTGATGGCCCCCGCATTCTCATTGTTGATGACGAACCAAACATCCGCGACCTGCTCACGACCAGCCTGCGCTTCGCCGGCTTCGCCGTGCGTGCCGTCGGAAACGGCGCCCAGGCGATCTCTGCCGTACTCGAAGAGGAACCCGACCTCATCATTCTCGACGTCATGCTGCCGGACATGAACGGCTTCGGGGTGACCAAGCGCCTCCGCAGCGCCGGGTACACCGCTCCGATCCTGTTCCTCACGGCTAAGGACGACACCGAGGACAAGATCACCGGCCTCACCGTTGGCGGGGACGACTATGTCACGAAGCCGTTCAGCCTCGATGAGATCGTCGCGCGCATCAAGGCGATCCTGCGTCGCACGATGCACGCCGACGAAGACGCGGTCATCCGTGCCGGCGAGCTGACCATGGACCAGGACACGCACGAGGTCCTCGTGGGCAGCGAGCCGATCGAGCTCAGCCCGACCGAGTTCAAGCTGCTGCGCTACCTGATGCTGAACCCGAACCGGGTGCTGTCGAAGGCGCAGATTCTCGACCACGTCTGGGAATACGACTTCAATGGCGACGCCGGCATCGTGGAATCGTACATCTCGTACCTCCGCCGCAAGGTCGACGTGCACTCGAGCGAGCCCCTGATCCAGACAAAGCGTGGCTTCGGCTACATGCTTAAGGCCGCCAAGGCATAGTCCCAGCCAACGTTGTTTAGACTGGAGCTCTCATGCATCAGTCACTGACGGAACGATGGAACCGCGTCTCCCTGCGGTCGAAGATCACCGGCGTGACCGTGCTCATGCTCACGCTCGGCCTGCTCGTCTCGGGCATCGGCACCATGGCGATGCTCAAGCAATATGTCGTCGAGCAGGTCGACACGCAGTTGCGTGCGGAGATTCAAACCACCCTCAACGCATCGTCGTCGGCCGCGCTGTCCCAGAACGGCGCAGAGGGCGTGCCGTCCAACTACTTCGCCGCGCTCTACGACGCTGACGGCGGGCTGCTCACGCGCACGTGGCGCGACCACCCGCACGCGGAACTCCCCGTGGTCGGCATGCCCCTCAACCTCGCGCGCGCCGCCCAGCTCGACGGACGCACGCAAACCCTCTACGACGCAGCCCACGACACGGCCTTCCTCGCCGTGGCCGTGCCCGTTGTGATCAGCCCGCAGGGCACCTACGGCACACTTCTCATGGCGGTTTCCCTGCGCCCGACCGAGAACACGATGGCCACGTACCTCACCATCTTCCTGGGCTTCGGCGCCGGCGTCGTGCTCATCGGAGCCATGCTGACACGCCTGCTCGTCACGACCACCTTCGCTCCCCTGCGCGAGGCCGAGCGGACCGCGGCAGCCATCGCCGACGGCGACTTCAGCCAACGACTCGGCGGGGCCACGCCCAACACCGAAGTCGGCCGCCTCAACCGGTCGCTCAACACCATGTTGAACCGCATCGACCGGGCCTTCAAGGACCGGGCGAAAACCATCGACCAGATGCGTCGATTCGTCGGCGACGCGAGCCACGAACTCCGCACCCCGCTCGTCTCCGTGCGCGGCTACGCCGAGCTCTACCGGATGGGGGCCCTGCAGACCCCCGACGACGTCGCCCAGGCGATGCAGCGCATCGAGAAGGAGGCCATCCGGATGGGCGGCCTCGTCGAGGACCTGCTCGAACTCGCCCGCCTCGACGAGACCAAGCCGCTCGCCCTGACCGCGGTCGACCTCGTCCCGCTGGCGCGGGACGCGGCCCTCGACACCATGGCCTCGTCCCCCACACGTCAGGTCACCGTGCTCACGCCGGTGCAGACCACGCTGGCCCCGACTGACGCTGACCGCTCCGCAGACGTCTCGGAGCAGGACACCGGGGAGGCTCCGGCCCTCGACGCACAGGGCTCCCCGGCGACAAGTTCATTCGCCTCGACCTTTGCACGGCTGCGCACCCGCAAACCACGCAAAACGGATGCCACGGTAGCCGTCACCCCACAACCGGTCGAGGGTCCGGGCATCGCCGTTCCCGCCATCGTCATGGCGGAGGAAAACAAGATCCGCCAGGTGATCACCAACCTGATGGGCAACGCGATGCGCTTCACGGCGGCCGACAGCCCCATCGAACTTGAGGTCGCCGTCGACCCCGTCGCCCAGCGGGCATCCATCGCCGTCATCGACCACGGCGAAGGTATTCCGCCACAGATCCGGGAAAAGATCTTCCAGCGTTTCTGGCGCGCCGACTCCTCCCGCGCCCGGGAAACCGGCGGCAGCGGGCTGGGACTGGCCATCGTGGCCGCCATTGTCTCCTCGCACAACGGCACCGTTGATGTAGTCGAGACTCCCGGTGGCGGCGCGACCTTCCGGGTGTCGCTTCCCCTCGCGGGCAGTCCGAGCGCCCCGCAGAAGTCGGAGCCGGTCATTCCCTGACCCCCTCCTCCACCGCTGGTCGGCGCGGGCGGTTATGCACCGAACGGTGCCGACTCCCCCGCGGAAGGTCGTGGTGCTCTTAGTGTCGAGGCACGCACCTCACCGCGCACCCCCCACCGCGCGCACCTCACCGAAGGGCACACCATGACCAGCTACCAGGTAGACAGTGAAGCAGTCCTCGCCGCAACCACGGCCATGCGCGGCACGATCGGCCGCATCGAGGCCGAGGTTGCGGGCCTGCACGGACAGCTCCTGAATCTCGAAGGTCCTGGACCGGCCAGGCTTCACTCGCGTTCCAGGGCGCGGTCACCGAGTGGAAGTCTATGCAACAGCGTCTCGAGGAAGGACTCGCGGGCCTCAACCAGGCGCTGACGGTGGCCGGGCAGCAGTACGCCGATATCGAACAGGCCAACACCCGACTCTTCGCTCGCTGATGGGCTGAGTTCGCACCGTGCGCCACGGGTAGAGCCAGTCTTGGGTCAGCGTGAACCACGACTTCCTCGCCCCCTTTTTGGGGGCTTGCGCACAGATATTGTTAGAGTAGGCATCTTAGCGACTTTTCTGTCGCACCCGGTCGCCACCGCGACCCCGTCAGATATGACGAAACACCGAGCACCAAGGATGAGATGTCCCCTTCCGCAGTTGAACCGCCTGCATCCCCACCGTCTGCGCCCGCAGCTGCGGCTACCGCGGAAATACCGCCCACCGTTCCCGAAACCAAGACCCGCGTCAATAAGACCGTCTTCATCGGCTCGGCAACAGGAATCATCGCAATCGCCCTCTGGTCCATCCTCGCCCCGACGAGCGCGAGCGCTGTCATCGGCTCCGTCGTCGGATGGGTTTCCACCAACCTCGGCTGGTACTACTTTCTGATTGTCACGCTCGTTCTGGTGTTTGTGATCTTCATCGCCGTCTCCCGCGTGGGGAAGACCCGGCTCGGCCCGGATCACTCCCGACCGCAATTCAGCCTATTCACCTGGACGTCCATGCTGTTCGCTGCCGGGATCGGCATCGACCTGATGTTCTTCTCCGTATCCGAGCCCGTCACGCAGTACCTCGCGCCCCCGACGGGTGACGGCAGCACCGTCGAGGCGGCACGACAGGCCATGGTCTGGACCCTCTTTCACTACGGGATCACCGGCTGGGCGCTTTACGCGCTGATGGGCCTCGCCCTCGGCTACTTCGCCTACCGACAGAACCTCCCCCTGAGCATCCGCTCGGCGCTCTATCCCATCTTCGGCAAGAAGATCTACGGCCCGATCGGTGACATCGTCGACATCGCCGCCATCCTCGGCACCATCTTCGGCATCGCCACAAGCCTCGGCATCGGCGTGGCCCAGCTCAACTACGGCCTCACCTTCATGTTCGGCACCCCGCAGACGCTCTTCGTACAGGGCTCACTCATTGCACTGTCGGTCGTGATGGCCACGATTTCGGCAATCACCGGCGTGGAGAAGGGCATCCGCCGCCTCTCCGAACTCAATGTCTTACTCTCGGTCGCGCTCATGCTGTTCGTGCTGATCGCCGGCAACACCTCCTTCCTGCTCGACGCCGTCGTGCAGAATGTCGGCGATACCCTCAGCCGCTTCCCCGCCATGACCCTCGACACGTTCGCCTATGACCGACCCGACGCGTGGATGAACGCGTGGACGCTGTTCTTCTGGGCCTGGTGGATCGCCTGGGCACCGTTCGTCGGACTGTTCCTGGCCCGCATCTCTCGCGGTCGCACCATCCGCCAGTTCGTCTCCGGTGTTCTCGTCGTGCCGTTCGCGTTCATCCTGCTCTGGATCGCCGTCTTCGGTAACAGCGCCCTCGCCATCGTGATCGGCGGAGACGCCGGTTTCGGCGAGATCGCCATGAACTCACCGGAGAAGGCGTTCTACTCGCTGCTCGCCGAGTTCCCGATGGCGCCGCTCAGCGCGGCGGTGGCGACGTTCACCGGCCTGCTGTTCTACGTGACCTCGGCCGACTCCGGAGCCCTCGTGATGGCCAACTTCACCTCGCACCTGAAGGATGCCGAGTCCGACGGCCCCAAGTGGCTGCGCGTCTTCTGGGCCGTCACCACCGGAGTGCTCACCCTCGCAATGCTGCTGGTGGGAGGGATCCCCAACCTGCAGAATGCCACGATCATCATGGGGCTACCGTTCTCGGCGGTGCTCCTGCTCATCATGCTTGGACTCTACAAAGCCCTTCGGGTGGAGCAATCGCTGACGGACAGCTACCGCGTGAGCCTGCCCGGACTGCTTTCCGGCCGCAGCGGCGATCCGGCCCGCGCCCGCAACTGGCGCCAGCGCCTCTCCCGCGCCATGAGCTACCCCGGGCCCAAGCAGGCCGAACGCTTCGTGGCACTCGTGGCACTTCCGGCCCTGCAGGAGGTGCACGACGAGCTCGCAGCCAAGGGCGCCGATGTGACCCTCAGCGAAGGCATCGTGGACGGCCTGCAGATTCCGCACCTCGACCTGCTCGTATCGATGGGCGAGGAACGCGGGTTCAAGTACCAGATCTATCCGGTACAGTTCGATACTCCGTCCTACGCCGTGCGCTCCGCGTCGTCGGCGAGCAAGTACTACCGTATGGAGGTCTTCTCTCTTGAGGGCAGCCACGGCTACGACCTCATGGGGTACAGCAAGGAGCAGGTCATCACCGATGTGCTCGACCACTACGAAACACACCTGGACTTCCTGCACCTCAATCGTGCAGAGCCCGGCAACACCGCCTTCGCCGAAGACCAGGTGGCCAAAGACAATTGGGAAGCCGATTTCGACTCGGACGAGGTAAAACAGTGACCACACGAACCCCTACAGCAAACGCATCCGCCACGTTGTTCATCGGCGGCAGCTGGGTGTCGGCGAGCGACGGCGCCACCCGTGCCATCCGATGCCCGGCCGACCAGGAGCTCGTCGGCCTGGTCTCGGAAGCCACCGAAGCGGACGTCGAGGCAGCAATCCACGCAGCCCGCGTCGCCTTCGATAGCCACGTCTGGTCGTCCGTTCCGGCACCGGAACGAGGCGACTTCCTGCTGCGCGTAGCGGCAGAGTTGCGTGTTCGCCGGGCACAGTTCGCCCGCGCCGAAACCCTCGACACCGGCAAGCGCCTGGTCGAGAGTGAAATCGACATGGACGACATCGCCAACTGCTTCACCTACTTCGGCAAGATCGCGGGCCAGGATGCCGGACGCATCGTCGACGCCGGCGACGCCAATGTGGTCAGCCGCATCGTGCACGAACCCGTGGGCGTCTGCGGCCTGATCGCGCCATGGAACTACCCGCTGCTGCAGGCCGCGTGGAAGATCGCCCCGGCCCTCGCCGCAGGAAACTCGTTCATTCTCAAGCCCAGCGAGCTCACCCCGCACACAAGCATCCTCATGATGGAGCTGCTCGACGACCTCGGTCTGCCCGCCGGGGTGGCCAACCTCGTGCTCGGTGCCGGCGCCGTGGCGGGAGCCCCGCTCTCCAGCCACCCCGACGTCGACCTCGTGTCGTTCACCGGAGGACTCGAGACGGGCAAGAAGATCGCCGCCGCCGCCGCCGGAACGGTCAAGAAAGTCGCCCTTGAACTCGGCGGCAAGAACCCCAACGTGATCTTCGCCGACGCCGACTTCGACGCCGCCGTCGACAACGCCCTCAACGGCGGCTTCGTGCACTCCGGTCAGGTCTGCTCGGCCGGCGCGCGCATCGTGGTGGAGGCATCCGTTGCCGAACGCTTCGTCGACGAGCTCGTTCGCCGGGCCAACCAGATCCGCCTCGGCGGACCGTTCGATCCCGCTGCGGAGACCGGACCGCTGATCAGCGCGGCGCATCGTGACAAGGTCACCGCGTACGTTCAGAAAGGTCTGTCCGAAGGCGCCCGTCTGCGGTGCGGAGGGACCTGGGGAGAGGGAGACCTCGAGAAGGGTTACTACTACACCCCGACGGTGCTCGACCAGGTGCACTCCGGAATGTCCGTCGTGATCGATGAGGCCTTCGGTCCCGTCGTGACGATCGAAACGTTCGAGACCGAGGCCGAGGCCATCCGCATTGCCAACGACACCGTCTACGGTCTCGCCGGGGCCGTCTGGACTCAGGATGCCGGCAGGGCCCAGCGCATCGCCCAGGCGCTTCGCCACGGCACGGTATGGATCAACGACTTTCACCCCTACCTGCCGCAGGCGGAGTGGGGCGGCTACGGCCAGTCCGGCGTGGGCCGCGAGCTCGGCCCGATGGGCCTCGGCGAGTACCAGGAAACCAAGCACATCTACCAGAACACCGCCCCGGCGGTCACCGGTTGGTTCGCGGCGCGCTGAGCGCCGCCCGCCGGTAAGGAGCACGACATGGCTGCACCCCGTACAACTGAATTTGACTACATCATCATCGGCGGGGGCTCCGCAGGAGCCGCCGTCGCGGCCCGGCTGAGTGAAGACCCGGACGTTCAGGTCGCCCTCGTCGAGGCCGGCCCCGACGACCGCGGCATCGACGCCATCCTGCAGCTCGACCGGTGGATGGAATTGCTGGAATCCGGATACGACTGGGACTACCCCATCGAGCCGCAGGAAAAGGGCAATTCGTTTATGAGGCACGCCCGTGCCAAGGTGATGGGCGGATGCTCGAGTCACAATTCGTGCATCGCCTTCTGGGCACCCGCCGAAGATCTGAACGACTGGGCGTCGGTGCATGGCGCCACCGGCTGGGATGCCGAGACGAGTTTCCCCTTCTTCACGAAGCTCGAAACAAACGAAGACCAGGCCGCCCATCATGGCCGGTCCGGTCCCGTACACCTGATGAACGTGCCCGCAAACGACCCGTGTGGCATCGCCCTGCTGGACGCCTGCGAGCAGACCGGCATTCCTCGCGTCACGTTCAACTCGGGAACCACCGTGGTCAACGGCGCAAACTTCTTCCAGATCAACCGGCAAGCCGACGGTACCCGCGCGTCCTCATCAGTGTCGTACATCCACCCCATCATGGAGCGGGCCAACTTCACCCTGCTCACCGACATGCGCGCCCGCAAGCTCACGTTCGACGAGAACAAGCGCTGCACGGGAGTTCAGGTCGTTGACGCGAGCTTCGGCAAGACGCACCAGCTCACGGCCCGGCTCGAAGTCATCCTGTCGGCCGGCGCCATCGATTCCCCCAAGCTGCTGATGCTCTCGGGAGTCGGACCGGCCGCGCAGTTGGAGCAATTCGGCATCGACGTGCTCGCCGATTCCCCCGGCGTCGGCGAGAACCTGCAGGACCACCCCGAAGGCGTCATTCAGTGGGAGGCCAAGCAGCCCATGACCGAGACCTCCACCCAGTGGTGGGAGGCGGGCATCTTCACGACCACCGAGGAGGGCCTCGACCGCCCCGACCTCATGTTTCACTACGGCTCGGTGCCCTTCGACATGCACACGGCACGTGAGGGCTACCCCACTACCGAGAACGGGTTCTGCCTCACCCCCAATGTGACACAGGCCCGTTCCCGCGGCACGGTGAAGCTGCGCAGCAGCGACTACCGCGACAAGCCCAAGGTCGACCCGCGCTACTTCACCGACCCGCACGACATGCGGGTCATGGTGGCCGGCATCCGCAAGGCCCGCGAGATCGTGGCCCAGCCGGCCATGGCGGAGTGGGCCGGAGTGGAGCTCTACCCCGGCGCCGCCGTGCAGACGGATGCCGACATCACCTCGTACATCCAGAAGACCCACAACACCGTGTACCACCCGGCCGGTACCGTGCGCATGGGCGCCGTCGACGACGCCCTGTCGCCGCTCGACCCGGAGCTGCGAGTCAAGGGAGTGACCGGCCTGCGGGTAGCGGATGCCTCCGTGATGCCCGCGCTTGTCACGGTGAACCCGAACATCACCACGATGATGATCGGCGAGCGCTGCGCCGCCTTCGTGAAAGCGGCCCGCAGCAGCCACTAGCCGAGGCGCCCGCGATCGCGACAAGCTCGATCCACGCGCCGGTCGAGGCGCGAGGAACGAGCGATCGAGACCGCGCAAGCCGACCTTGAGACCCCGTCACCGGGTTTCGAGACGCGGGCAAAGGACGTGCCCGCTCCTCAACCAGCGAGACAAAAAAGTGGGCGCCTCCCGAGGGAGGCGCCCACTTTTCAGTGTGATGCAGGTGCTACAGGCGGGACTTAGAAGTCCATGCCACCGGTGGGGTCGCCGGCCGGAGCCGAGTTCTTCTCCGGCTTGTCGGCAACGACGGCCTCGGTGGTGAGGAACAGTCCGGCAATCGACGCGGCGTTGAGCAGCGCGGAGCGGGTGACCTTCACCGGGTCATTGATGCCGGCAGCGATCATGTCAACGTACTCGCCGGTTGCGGCGTTGAGGCCCCATCCGACGGGAAGGTTGCGCACCTTGTCGGCCACAACGCCAGGCTCCATGCCGGCGTTGAGGGCGATCTGCTTGAGCGGAGCGTCGATGGCGACGCGCACGATGTTCGCGCCCGTTGCCTCGTCGCCGACGAGGTCAAGGACTGCCTTGCTCTCGAAGGCCGTCTTGCCGGCCTGGATGAGCGCAACGCCACCACCGGCGACGATGCCCTCTTCAACGGCTGCCTTCGCGTTACGAACGGCGTCCTCGATGCGGTGCTTGCGCTCCTTGAGCTCAACCTCCGTCGCGGCGCCGGCCTTGATGACGGCAACGCCACCGGCCAGCTTCGCGAGACGCTCCTGGAGCTTCTCACGGGTCGTAGTCGCTGTCGGTGTTCTCGATCTCGTTGCGGATCTGCTGAACGCGTCCGGCAATCGCCTCGACGTCTCCGGCACCCTCGACGATGGTGGTCTCGTCCTTGGTGATGACGACCTTGCGGGCGTTACCGAGCAGGTCGAGCGTGACGTTCTCGAGCTTGAGGCCGACCTCTTCAGAGATGACCTGGCCACCGGTGAGGATGGCGATGTCCTGAAGCTGAGCCTTGCGACGGTCTCCGAAGCCGGGGGCCTTGACGGCGACCGACTTGAAGATGCCACGGATCTTGTTCACAACGAGCGTGGCCAGTGCCTCGCCGTCGACGTCTTCCGCAATGATGAGGAGCTGCTTGCCGGTCTGGATGACCTTGTCCACGATCGGAAGCAGGTCCTTGATGTTGGAGACCTTGGAGTTGACGATCAGGATGTAAGGGTCTTCGAAGACCGCTTCCTGACGGTCGGGGTCGGTCACGAAGTATGCCGACAGGAAACCCTTGTCGAAACGCATGCCCTCGGTGAGCTCCAGCTCGGTGCCGAACGTGTTCGACTCCTCAACGGTGACAACACCTTCCTTGCCGACCTTGTCGATCGCCTCGGCGATGATGGCGCCGATCTCGGCGTCTCCGGCGGAGATGGAGGCGGTGGCCGCGATCTCTTCCTTGGTTTCGATCTCCTTGGCGCTGGCGATGAGCTCGGCGATGACGGCTGCCGTTGCCTTCTCGATACCGCGCTTGAGGCTGATGGGGTCGGCGCCGGCTGCGACGTTGCGCAGGCCTTCGCGAACCAGAGCCTGGGCGAGAACGGTTGCCGTGGTGGTACCGTCGCCGGCAACGTCATCCGTCTTCTTGGCTACCTCTTTGACGAGCTCCGCACCGATCTTCTCGTACGGGTCGTCGAGCTCGATCTCCTTGGCGATGGAGACGCCGTCGTTCGTGATCGTGGGGGCGCCCCACTTCTTCTCCAGAACGACGTTGCGGCCGCGCGGGCCGAGGGTGACCTTGACAGTGTCGGCGAGAATGTTCAGGCCGCGCTCAAGCCCACGACGGGCCTCTTCATTGAATGCAATGATTTTTGCCATATGTGTAACTCGTCCCTCCCGGACGTTCCAAAAGATTGATGGGTTAGCACTCAAAACCTCAGAGTGCTAAGTCGATTCTGGCACTCTGGGGTCGAGAGTGCAAGCGAACGCGGTGGCGCCCGCCTTCTGTCAGGGCAGGAGTTCGACCGAGCCCTGAGCCGTGGGTACCAACTCGATCCACGTGTTGCCGGGGGCCAGCCGGACGGTGACCCCATTCCGGTCGACCAGCCGTATCGGGGCTGTCTGGGAGTCTTTCACCCAGGTGGCGCTCAGGGTCTGACCTCCGGTTGAGACCGACGCTTCGCCGGAACCGATCATCGTGGTCTTGGGGACGTAACCGTACGTGTTGTCGATGTCCACGCGGAGGGTCACGACGTTCGTCGCGGCGAGCTGCGCACCATTGCTGTCGAGGTCGGGCGCGCCCTCCTGCGAGCGGAGGTAGGTCCCGGCCGCGGCGTCCCAGGTCCAGCCGGGCCAGCGTGAGTTGGAGAAACGCGTATTGATGGCGCTGATCGGTGTTCCGTCGACCATGGCGGAGGAGGCCGCGACCGATGGCGCGTACGCGAACTGCTGGGCCGGCGCGGGGAGGTCGGTGTGTCGGCCCACGAGTTCATTCGCTTGAAGGATCACGTTGTGCGGCGCCGACTTCGTACTCGTGCGGCTGAAGATCCCCGAGTTGTCGTAGTCGAAGATCGCGCTGAACACTGGAGCCGCCTTGATCATGTCCAGGAAGGTCTGGGCGCCGCCGGAGAACGCGGCAATGCCGCCGAACGGCGACATGATGTCGGGGTCCATCGGTCGGATTGACCGCACGGGGCCAACCTCGTCCGGCACATCGGAATGCCACACCGCGACATAGCGGGTGATTCCGCCCTCGACGAGCTCCTCGAAGATGATGTCGGCCCGTTCCAGTCCGATTTGAGGACGCGCGGCCGCGTGGTTGTCGATCTTCACCGCGATCGACGGATGCGCGAGGGCCGCGGACGCCGCCGCCGTGCCCCGCAGCGGTGCCAGCACGACGGGGTCAGGCTGGGCGTACGTGGATTCCCAGCCGGAGTCACTCGGAGTGGGGGTCGTAACCGAAGCAGCTCCGGAACACGCGCTCAGCAGCAACGCCGGGACGAGGACTGCGACGATGCGGCCGAACCGGCGGGGCGCTGCGGCCCGTGTCTGTATTACGTTCACTTCGACACACTAACGCCGCCCGAAGCACCGGGCGGCGTTAGTTGGGGGTGTGCCCTGAAATTGGACCGTTAGGCCGGACGAACCGACTCGGCTTGGGGGCCTTTGGCTCCCGCACCGACCTCGAAGACGACCTGCTGGCCTTCTTCAAGAACCTTGTATCCGCTCATGTCGATGGCGGAGTAGTGGACGAAAACGTCTTGCCCTCCCCCATCAACGGTGATGAAGCCGAAACCCTTTTCAGCGTTGAACCACTTCACGGTTCCGTTCGCCATGTGTTACTCCTTGGTGCTGTGATTGCGTCGGCAACTGCCCATTGGCTGTACCGGGCCTTGCCGCAGAGACTGCGATCGTTCAGCTTGCGCCCCCGCACTCTCCCGAGCACATTGTGCACCAACTAAACGCTTGACCACCCATACAGTAG